>NZ_CP043568.1:1876883-2189696 GCF_014076415.1 Comamonas testosteroni | reverse complement strand
CTGGCGCTTGATCAGCCCCATGGTCTTGCCGATGATGCCCAGCATGACCTCATCGGCACCGCCGCCTATCGATCCCAGACGCCCGTCGCGGTAAAGGCGCGAGACACGGTTGTCCCAGGTAAAGCCCATGCCGCCCCAGAACTGCAGGCAGGTATCGGCCACTTCGCGCGTCAGCCGACCCGACTTGAGCTTGGCCATGCTTGCCAGTTGCAGCGCATCCTGACCCGCCATATACATCTGGGCGGCACGATAGGTCAGTGCACGCAGGGCCTCGACTTCGGTCTGCAACTCGGCCAGCTTGAACTGCACCCATTGCTGATCGATCAGGGTGCTGCCGAACATCTGGCGCTGCTGTGCCCACTCTATGGTCTGCTGAATGCAGTCCTCCATGGCGAGCAGGCCGCTGGCCGAGGCCCAGAGCCGC
Organism: Comamonas testosteroni; assembly: GCF_014076415.1. Taxonomy (NCBI): domain Bacteria; kingdom Pseudomonadati; phylum Pseudomonadota; class Betaproteobacteria; order Burkholderiales; family Comamonadaceae; genus Comamonas; species Comamonas testosteroni. Next base: position 2,189,272 of record NZ_CP043568.1, on the reverse strand, counting down.
TCCTCCTGAAACTGCTGCATCTGGTAGATGAAGCCCTGCCCCTCCTGCCCCACCAGGTAGCGCTGCGGCACGCGCACCTCGTCAAAGAACAGCAGGCCCGTATCCGAAGAGTTCATGCCGATCTTGCGCAGCTTCTGCGCCACTTCCACGCCCTTGGTCAGCTTGCCGCGCGGACCCTCCCGCAGGGGCACCATGATGAGACTCTTGTTCTTGTGAACCGGTCCATCGCCGGTGTTGACCAGCATGCACATCCAGTCCGCCTGAATGCTGTTGGTGATCCACATCTTCTGGCCGCTGATGACGTAGTCGTCGCCATCCTTGCGGGCATGGCTTTTGATGCCCGAGACATCGCTGCCCGCACCGGGCTCGCTCACGCCTATGCAGCCCACCATATCGCCCGCAATGGCGGGAGCCAGGAACTGCTCGCGCAAGGCATCGCTGCCAAAGCGTGCCAGTGCGGGTGTGCACATATCGGTCTGCACGCCAATGGCCATGGGCACACCGCCGCAGCGGATATGGCCCAGTGTCTCGGCCATCATCAGGCTGTAGGAGTAGTCCAGCCCCGAGCCGCCATAGGCTTCGGGCTTGGTCAGGCCCAGCAGGCCCAGATCGCCCAGACCCTTGAACACCTGGTGCGCAGGGAAGATCTCCTCCTGCTCCCATTCATCGACATGAGGATTGATCTTCTCGTCGATATAGCGCTTCAGGGTCTTGCGCACTTCCAGATGTTCATGGGTCCATTGCATGGCTTGTCTCCGTCGAGTCCTGTTTGGAAGAAAAAAAGGAAGAGGCGCGGCACTACATGCGCGCGACCCCGAACTGCATGGGGCGCAAGGTGCGCTGCTGCGCTTCGTGCAAGGTCTGCAGGCAGAACGAGAGCACTGCGCGGGTGTCGCGCGGATCGATCACGCCGTCGTCCAGCAGCAAGCCGCTGGTGACCAGCGCATCGGACTGGGCTTCGAACATGGCCACGATCTGGTCGTACTGCTTTTGCATCAGCTCGGCATCGACGGCCAGGCCCTTGCGTGCCATGGCGGCCTCGGTGACCTGACGCATGGTGCTGGCCGCCTGCTCGCCGCCCATCACCGCCGTCTTGGCGCCGGGCCAACTGAAAAGAAAGCGCGGCGCATAGCCTCGGCCGCACATGCCGTAGTTGCCCGCACCGAAGCTGGCGCCGCACTGGATGGTGATCTGCGGCACTGTGGCGTTGGTCACGGCCTGAATCATCTTGCTGCCGTGCTTGATCATGCCGGCCTGCTCGCTGTCCTTGCCCACCATATAGCCCGTGGTGTTCTGCAGATAGATGATGGGGTGGCCCAACTGGCACATCCATTGAATGAAGTGCGCGGCCTTGCTGGCACCAGCCACATCGATGGGGCCGTTGTTGGAGATCAGACCCACGGCATGGCCTCCGATATGCGCCTGCACACACAGCGTGGCCGCACCGTAGCCGGACTTGAAAAGCAGCAGCTCGGAGCCGTCCACCAGTCGCGCCATGACCTCATGCATATCCACCGGCTCGCGGTGGTGTGCCGGCATCAGACCCAAGAGCTCATCGGCGTCGTAACGCGGCTCGACGGTTCCTGAATTAATAGCTTCCCGTGTAGATATAGCTTCAGGCTTTTTCCATTGGGACAGCTGAGACACCACGGCGCGTGCCATGCCCAGGGCATGGCGGTCGTCCTCCGCCAGATACTCGCCCAACCCCGAGACACTGGTGTGCATTTCGGCACCACCCAGCTCTTCCTCGGTCGCGATCTCGCCTGTCGCAGCCTTGAGCAAGGGCGGCCCGGCCAGAAAGGCACGCGAGCGACCGCGCACCATGATGACCACGTCCGACAGCCCGGGCATATAGGCCCCGCCGGCCGTGCCCGAGCCATGCTGCACGGTAATGACCGGCAAACCTGCCGCGGACAACCGAGCCAGATTGCGAAACAAGGCTCCGCCCATCACAAAGCCCTCGACACGATAGCGCATGAGGTTGGCGCCTGCACTCTCCACCAGATGAATGAAGGGCAGCTTGTTCTGCAGGGCGATCTCCTGCACGCGCAGCATCTTGTCCAGGCCTTTTTCCTGGATGGCCCCGGCCTCGATGCCCGAATCGCTGGCCACCACCATGCAGCGCACACCGCTTACAAAGCCGATGCCCGCCAGCATTCCGCCTCCGGGAACCGACTTGGCCGGGTCGTCCTGGTCCTGCATGAAGCCCGCCAGCGTGCACAGCGGCAGCCATGGCATTCCTGCATCCAGCAGCAATGCAACTCTCTCTCGCGGCAGCAACTGGCCGCGCTTTTCAAACTGCGGCTTGGCCCGCTGCGATGCCTGGGCCGCCCGCTGCTCCAACTCTCGCAGCGCGGCGATGCGCCCCAGCGTGGCAGCCCGGCGCTGCTGCGCCAGCTCGCCACCGCCATTCCATTGGGATGCAAAGACGCTCATGACTGAAACACCTTGGGAGTCTGGTAGAGAGAAAAGCCGTCAAATGCACGCACTGCACTGCGCTGCTGCGCTTCGGTACTGGCAGCCACCGGCCCCATGCCCATGCGCACCTGAGGACGGGCGCCGTCGACCCGCAGAACCGTTCCGCTGATGAAGCTGGCCGCCGGACTGAGCAGAAAGACCACGGCAGCGGAGACTTCGGCCTCGTTGCCAAAGCGCCCTGCTGGCACGGTTGCCGGCATCTTTCGCAACATGTCCGCTGCCTCGGGCGGATAGTGATCCATGCCGCTGGAGGCTATATAGCCCGGCGCAATGGCATTGACGCGCACCCCCTGCGCGGCCCATTCCACTGCAGCGGTTTCGGTGAAGCTGACCATGCCCGCCCGTGCTGCGCCGCTATGCCCCATGCCCGGCATGGAGCCCCACATATCGGCAACCATGTTGACGATGGAGCCTCCCTGCCGCGCCATGTGCTGTGCGTAGCATTCGCGCGCCATGAGAAAGCCGCCGGTGAGATTGGTGTCCAGCACCGCCTGCCAGCCCTTGGCGCTGATGGACGCCAGCGGCGAGAGATACTGTCCGCCCGCGTTGTTGACCAAGGCGTCGATACGACCGTGCCGGGTCAGCATCTCTTCGACCACGGCCTTGACTGCCGCCTCGTCGCGGATATCGCAGCTGTGGCTGCTGGCTTGAGCTCCCTGCTGCGCCAGTTCGTCCTGCACGCTCTGCAGCTTTTGTGCATCGCGCCCCACCAGTGCCACATGTGCGCCCAGCGCAGCCAGCTCATGCGCTATGCAGCGGCCTATCCCCGAGCCACCACCGGTCACCACCACCACTTGTCCGGCAAACAAATCCGGACGAAAAACGGATTGGTACATCAGCTCTCTCCAATGAACAAGGCCAGAGATTGATCGGTCAGCGCATCCAGACTCAGGCTGCCGTCCTCGGAAAACCACTGCGCAGTCCAGTTCAGAGCGCCAAAGATCAGCAATCGCGCGATTTCGGGGCGGGCCTTGAGCTTGCCCGTGCGCTGCAGCGCCTGCAGCACGGGCATCCATTGCGCTTCGTAGGCATCCTTCTGTGCGCTCACATCCATGCGCTGCGCATCGCTGAGCAAGCGCCATTCGTAGAGCATCACGGGGATGAAGTCGCTCTCGCCACCCACCATGATCTGCAGGTGATTACGCACCAAGGCGCGCAGTCGCTCCACTCCGTTGGCACGGGCCCCAAGCGCTTGCAGTGCGGCGTTCTGACTATCCGCAGCCTGGGCCATCCCATCCCGCATAACGGCATGCAGCATGGCTTCCTTACTCTCAAAAAAGTAAAAAATGGACCCCGGCTGCATACCTGCAGCAGCGGCGATGTCGCGGGTGCTGCTACCGTGAAAGCCTCGCAGGCGAAACTGCCTGGCTGCGACACGCACCAGCTCGCTGCGGCGCGCGCTCTCATTGCGCTCCTCGGTAGACTTGGGCGGCCTGCCGCGTCCGCGTTTGACGGTCGGAATTTCTTCATGAACTGCTTGCATGAGATGCAGCATATCGGCGTCTTATATTTTTACCAATCAATTGATTGGCAAAAATATTCAGGACTTTCACGCAAGGGTTTTCCACAGCTCGAACGAGCTACTGCGAGTGCACCCGAATACTGCTCTTCTAAGCCGCTCTGACCCGGTACAGGCCCGGCGGGCTCCCAGTCCAGCCTTTGAAGGCACGCTGGAACGCAGCCGCATCGGCAAAGCCCAGATCCGCAGCCAGCGTGGCAAAGCTGACCGTGCTGGAGCCCAGACGGGAGATGGCGATATCACGGCGCAGTCCATCTTTGATGACCTGAAACGAGGTGCCGGCCGCACTCAGCTTGCGTTGCAGGGTAGGAGCAGACATATGCAGCGCCGCTGCCGTGGCCTCCAGCCCCACCCAGTGCGGGCGGCTTTGCTGCAGATAGGCATGCACCAGGGCAGCAATCTCATTGCCAGCGCGCGCAGGAATGACGGCTGCCGCAGGCCAGCTTGCGACAAAGCTGCGCAGAGCGCTCTCGTCGCGCCGGCACACACGCCGAAGCAGACCGGCCTCAAACCAGAACGCCGCTACCGTCTGCCCAAAGCACATGGGGGCTGGAAACGCCTCCCCATAGTCCCTGACATAGTCGGGCCGCGCAAATACAAAATCAAACTGCCGCACCTTGAGCCCGCCACCCATCAACCAGGAAGCGATACGCCACAGTATGCGCAGCAGGTACTCGTACAGAAAATTGGCCGGAGGCTGGCTGCTCAGGGAACGCACGCAGATGGCGGCCTCACCGGCCCTGACCAGCAGACTCACTTCCACATCGTCCTGCAGCAGGTTGTGGACTTCGCACATGCGCTCCAGCGCCCCTTGCACCGTGTGCTCCGCAGAGGCAACACGCGCTATCAGCTCCAGACTGCCGCGCTTGAGCGGGCGCGAGAACAGGCCCAGCGCTTCGTCGTTGAGCGCCGAGATCACGCGCCACATCAATGCGATGTATTGATCCGAGCTGACGCGCGCGCCCGCCTGTTCCAGCAGTTTTGGTGCTATGCCGGCCTGTAGCAGGAAAGTCTCCGGCGCATGGCCTTTGCGCTCGATGGATTGCACGATCCCTCGCACCAGCTCAATCGACACGGTATAGGGAATATTCTTGCGGGTTTTCATTGAGTCATCATGAGGTCTTTTGACATGTCGACGATGTACTCCGCAATGGGCAAATGCAAGAGGTTTTCCTAGCATGGCTGCTGTACCAACCCTTTGCAGGAGCCCCCATGAGTCGCGATGTGTTTGTTGCTGGTGTCGGCATGATTCCGTTTGCCAAGCCTGGCAAGAGCGATCCCTATTCCCAGATGGGCTCAACCGCGACGCAACTGGCGCTTGCCGATGCCGGCATTTCCTATGCCTCGCTGCAGCAAGCCTATGTGGGCTATGTGTACGGAGACTCCACTGCCGGCCAGCGCGCGCTGTACGAGGTCGGAATGAGCGGCATCCCCATCGTCAACGTCAACAACAACTGCTCCACTGGCTCCACCGCGCTGTTCCTCGCACGCCAGGCCGTCGCCAGCGGCGCTGCCGACTGTGTGCTGGCCCTGGGTTTCGAGCAGATGAATCCCGGCGCACTGGGATCGGTCTACACCGACCGACCCAGCCCGTTTGACCGCTTCGATGAAGCCACGGACGCACTGGTCGGCAACGGCGAAGTGCCTCTGGCACTGCGTTATTTCGGAGGGGCAGGCAAGGCCCACATGGAACAGTACGGCACCAAGCTGTCCACCTTTGCCAAGATTCGCGCCAAAGCCAGCCGCCATGCGGCACGCAATCCACTGGCACTGTTCCGCACCGAGGTGTCGGAGGAGGAAGTCATGGCCGCGCCCATGCTGTGGCAAGGCGTGATGACCCGACTCATGGCCTGCCCGCCCACCTGCGGCGCAGCGGCCGCCATCGTGGTGTCCGAGGCCTATGCACGCAAGCACGGACTGGACCATAGCGTGCGCATTCGTGCCCAGGCCATGACCACCGATGGCCCTGAAACCTTTGCGGCCCAGGATATGCGCGAAGTCGTGGGCTTCAGCATGGCCCGCAACGCGGCCCGGCAAGTCTATGAGCAAGCCGGCATCGGCCCTTCGGATGTGGATGTGGTGGAGCTGCACGACTGCTTTGCCCACAATGAACTGCTGACCTATGAGGCCCTGGGACTGTGCCCCGTCGGCGGGGCTGAGAAGTTTGTGCTTGATGGCGACAACACCTACGGCGGCAAATTCGTCACCAATCCTTCGGGCGGTCTGCTCTCCAAGGGCCACCCGCTGGGTGCCACTGGTCTGGCTCAGTGCACCGAACTGGTCCAGCAACTGCGCGGCAAGGCCGAGCAACGCCAGGTGCCAGAGGCACGCCTGGCCCTGCAGCACAACCTGGGCCTGGGTGGAGCCTGCGTGGTCACTCTGTATGAGCGCGTCTGAGGACAGCGGGACATGGTCGCCGAAACAAGGACGAGGCATGAGCTGCGTGCCACCGAATGCAGCCTGAACCGAAGCAAGAGCATGTGCGCTGCCAGCTTCATCAATTCACCCACATTGTCCAAAGTCGCAAGACGCCAAAGAGCGTCTTGGCCTTCTTACGGACTCCATATGAAAGAAAGGTCACCTGATGTCTGATCTGGTTCTCTGGGAAGTTCGCAACGGCGTAGGTCATGTGGTTCTGAACCAGCCCGAGCGGGGCAACGTGATCAGCACGGCCATGGCTCACGACCTGAAGGCAGTGGTACAGCAGGCCTGCAACGCAGATATCGGCGCCCTGCTCATTTCTGCAAGCGGTAAACAATTCTGCGTCGGAGGTGACATCAGTGAATTTGGCGTACATCGAGAGCAACTGGCACCGTTGATCGGTGCCATGCTGGATGTGCTCAATCCAGTCATGCATCAGCTGGCCAGCTTGCCGCTGCCGGTCATCAGTGCCGTGCAAGGCCCTGTCGGAGGCGGCGGCATCGGGCTCGCACTGTGTGCGGACCTGGTACTGGCCAGCCGTCACATGTTTTTACGCGGAGGGTATTCGGCCATCGGCCTGAGCCCGGATCTGGGTGTATCGGGCTATCTCACCCGCCGTGCCGGCGCTGCCAGGGCCAAATACATTCTGATGAGCAACCGCGCTATCGCGGCCGAGGACTGTCTGCGCATGGGCCTGGTCGACGAGGTGCACGATCCCGAACAGCTGCTCACGGCGGCCACCGCGCTGGCCGAGGAGCTTGCCGGCGGCCCCACCAACTCCCTGGCGGGCATCAAAAACCTCTGTGACTCGGCACACCGGCAGGACCTTCAGCAGCAACTGGGTGCCGAGCGCGAAACCATGCTGGCCTGCGCCCGCTCCGGCAACAGCCTCGAAGGCGTGACGGCCTTTTTGCAAAAGCGCAAGCCCGTGTTTAAGCATCGCTGAATCGATTGCCTGTTTTTTAGGCGCAACATGCAAAGCCTTGCCAGTCAAGGCTTTGCGCATTTATTCCGATATTTACCCACAGGCCAGACCACATGTTCTGGGGATAAGCACGAAGCTGGTGTGTAATCACCGGCATGCCCCGATTGATTGCTCCCAGCAAGGACGAAAGTGCCCTGCTCCCTCCGTTTCTGGAATTGCCCGAACATGCAATCCACATTCCGCAGTCCGAAGCCGAATTCGAGACTGCCTTCAAGGCCATGAATGCCGAACCCGTGCTCGGCTTTGACACGGAAAGCAAACCCATCTTCAATATTGGCCAGCAAGACAACGGCCCTCATCTGGTGCAGCTTGCCACGGCCAGTCAGGTCTGGCTGCTGCAGCTGCACAGGCCCATGGCTCTGGAAGTATCGCGCATGGTGCTGGCTGCAGAACATATCTGCAAGGTCGGCTTCGGGCTCGATAACGACAAACACTCCCTACCCCGCAGGCTGGGGGCGCCGCTGATCAATATTCAGGATCTGGACAGTCGCTTCAAGCGGCTCGGCTATGGCCCATCGGTGGGTGTGCGTGCGGCCGCAGCGCTGGTACTCCAGCAGAGCTTTCGCAAGTCCAAGCGCACCACCACCTCCAACTGGGCTGCCACGGAACTCAGCCCGGCCCAGCGACGCTATGCCGCCAATGACGCCCATGCTCCAGTCGTGATCTATGCCCACCTGCCCGCCTGGGAAAGCACAATACCCGTCCTTCCCCGACGCGGTCCCAGGAGTCCGAGGTCGTGAACGTTCAAGCCTCAGATCGCGAAAAGAACCCAAACCGCAAAGCGCCATGGGCTCTGCGCCTGATAGCGGGATTCAGGCAAACATTTTCCATTGCAGCTCGCTCTCGTCTTGCGCAGAGCTCATGACACAATCCCGCCCCGCCTTCTTGGCCTTGTAGAGCAGCGCATCAGCCCGAGCCAGTGCCTGCTCGAAGTCCTGCGCGGAACTGAGTGCAGCAATGCCAAAACTGGCTGTCACCCTGAGTTGCGCAGCCAATCCTCCGAGCGCCTGACTTTGCAAGCGCTCACGTACACGCTCCACAATGGCTTGCGCTTCGAACAGCTGTACTCGTGAGAGCAGCAAGAGAAACTCTTCTCCGCCGAAGCGGGCAACCAGATCGCAGTCTCTGACCTGCTGAGTCAGCAACTGTGCCAGTTGCTGCAGCACCTGATCGCCGGCCGCATGGCCCCAGTTGTCGTTGATGTATTTGAAATGATCGATGTCCACGGCAACCACGGCCCAGGGCACCAGCCGCTGATCGGCCAAGCGCAACTCTGCGGCCTCCATGAAGGCACGACGATTGAGCAGGCGCGTCAAAGAGTCACGGTTGCGCTCTTCGCGCAATGTCGTCATCACGTCCCTGACCGAGCATGCCAGCAGTCCTACGGCAAACCACATTGCAAACAGAAGCGCTATGGCCTGGGTGAGCAGCCAGTATCCAGATCGGGTCAGCTCCTGCACTTCGTGAACGGGCAACAGACTAACGGCCGCCGGCCTGAACAAGGCATAGCAGACGTTGAGCCCATAGGCCCAGTGCACGCCACGCTCCAGCCAGTCCTTTGACGAATCGGCCTTGAGAAACGCCGGCATGGCCAGGGTCAGCTGCAAGGCCATGGCCAGTGCCAGGCACTGCACGCGGACCCACAGTTCATTTTCGATCCGGGAAAAATAGTACAGCACGGACAAGGCGACGACCGCCACCAGAATACCGCCTGGCACACTCGCTCCTGCAGACCCCAGCCGCAAGGAAACCCCTTGCGCCAGCGACCAGGTCCCCAGCAGGTACAGACATGCCGTGGCGATTGCAAACTGGCTCAGCTGTGCATTGCTCATCAGGCTTTGCGCAGCCAGAGCCGTTGCGAGCAGCACATAACCGCCCACCAGCCAGAGCAGGAACAGCGCACGCGGCTGTCGGCGCTGCACATACCAGCAAGCCAACAAGGCAAGCCCGAACAGCACCACGCAAGCCGGCGCAATCAAGGCAAAGTACAAATCTGCAGGCTGGCCCAATTTAGGTTCTCCGCGCAGGAAACTGTGAATTCAACGTCGTCCATTCTCCGGCGAGAAGTATCTCCAATATTCCAATACAGCGCTCGCTTTCACTCTGGCATAAGCACATAGCCATTAGGTCGTTCTCCTAAGTCAGCGTCCTGCCCATAATCAATGACGCCAACGCTCTGGCTGCGGCGTTCGAATAACCTGCCAAAGAGACACACACATGCGCATAGAGACACTCGCCGTACATGCCGGCTATTCCCCCGACCCCACCACCAAGGCGGTGGCCGTGCCCATCTACCAGACGGTGGCCTACGCGTTTGACAGCGCCCAGCATGGCGCCGATCTGTTTGATCTGAAGGTCCCGGGCAATATCTACACGCGCATCATGAATCCCACCACCGACGTGCTGGAAAAGCGCGTCGCGGCGCTCGAAGGCGGCATTGCCGCACTGGCCCTGGCATCGGGCATGGCTGCCATCACCGCAGCTATCCAGACCCTGGCCGAAGCGGGTGACAACATCGTATCGGCCAGCACGCTCTACGGCGGCACCTACAACCTGTTTGCCCACACCTTCCCGCAGCAAGGCATCGAGGTACGCTTTGCAGATCCACGCGATCCGGCCAGTTTCGGCAAGCTGATCGACGCCAGGACCAAGGCGGTATTCATCGAATCCATCGGCAACCCGCTGGGCAATGTGACCGATATCCGTGCGCTGGCCGATGTGGCCCACCAGCATGGCGTACCGCTGATCGTAGACAACACCGTGCCCTCTCCCTATCTGCTGCGCCCGTTTGAGCATGGCGCGGACATCGTCGTGCATTCGCTGACCAAATACCTGGGCGGCCACGGCACCAGCGTTGGCGGGGCGATCGTGGACAGCGGCAAGTTCCCCTGGGCCGAGCACAAGGCCCGCTTCAAGCGACTGAACGAGCCCGACGTCAGCTATCACGGCGTGGTCTACACCGAAGCGCTTGGCCCCGCCGCCTTCATCGGCCGCGCCCGCGTCGTTCCGCTGCGCAATATGGGCGCCGCCATCTCGCCGCAGAACGCCTTCCAGATCCTGCAAGGCATTGAAACCCTGGCTCTGCGCATGGACCGCATCTGCGATAACACGCAGAAGATTGCAGAGACACTGCAACAGCACCAAAAAGTGGAATGGGTGCGCTATGCAGGCCTCAAGGACCACCCTGACCACGCCATCGTACAAAAACAGTCTGGCGGCCGTGCATCGGGCATTCTGTCGTTCAGCCTCAAGGGCAGCGAAGGCCGTGCCGCCGGAGCACGCTTTCTGGACGCCTTGCAGCTGTTCACGCGCCTGGTCAATATAGGCGATGCCAAGTCGCTGGCCACCCACCCCGCTTCAACCACGCACCGTCAGCTGGATGCGGACGAACTGGCCAAGGCCGGCGTGACCGAAGGCATGGTGCGCCTGTCAGTGGGCATCGAGCATATTGACGATCTGCTGGCCGACCTGAACCAGGCGTTGGAACAGGTCTGAAGCGGCTGCGTCTGGCGCGCGACTTCAGGCATCGCGCGCCAGACGCAGCCCCGTCATCTGCCAGCGAGCCGTTGCGGGAAAGAAGTTGCGATAGGTCAGCCGCGCATGACCGGCAGGCGTGAGGCAGGAGCCGCCGCGCAGCACATACTGGTTGACCATGAATTTCCCGTTGTACTCCCCCACGGCACCCTCGGCCACGCGAAAGCCCGGGTAGGCGGCATAGGACGAATGCGTCCACTCCCAGACCTGGCCGGTTGCCACCCCATGATGATCGCCTGAGACTTCAGGATGCAGGCTGGCATGACCCACAGACGAGGACACAGGCCAGTCATGCGCCCCCATTGCCACCTCCCACTCCATCTCCGTCGGCAGGCGCGCACCGGCCCAGCGCGCATAGGCATCAGCCTCGAAGTAGGAGATATGGCAGGCAGGCCTCAGCGCATGCAGAGCCGTCACGCCATACAAGCTGAACTCCTGCCAGCCCGCATCACGCGCACCATCTTCAGCTTGCCTCCAGTACCAGGGGTGGCTCAGTTGCTGGACCTGGCACCAGTCCCAGCCTTCGGCCAACCACCATTGAGGCTGACTGTAGCCGCCATCCAGCACAAAGCGCAGAAACTCGCCATTGTTCACGGGCCTCGATGCAATCTGCGCAGCTTGCACATAGACACTGTGCCTGGGCATTTCATTGTCAAACGCAAAGCTACCGCCACCATGACCTATGCTGTAGATGCCCGCCTCAACTGGCAGCCATGTGAGATCAGCATAGGCCTGCATGAAATTCTCCTCTGCCATCCCATCTGACGCATAAGCAGGCCAGAGCGGGTGACAAGAAAGCAAATGCTTGATATCGGTGAGCATCAACTCCTGATGCTGCTGCTCGTGCTGCAAGCCCAATGCGACGAGCTGAGCAACAGCCTGCTGCGTCGTCGGGCTTTTCTCTTTCATGACGGCCATCAGCGCCAGCATCTGCTCATCCACCACAGCGCGATAGGCCATGACCTGCGCCAGAGCAGGTCTGGTCAGCAAGCCCCGCTGGGCTCTGGGATGGCGTGCACCCACCTGCTGGTAATAGGAGTTGAACAGCATGCGAAAACTGCCGTCAAAAGCCTGATGCCCTGGCTGGTGCACGGCCAGTACAAAGGTTTCGAAGAACCAGCTGGTATGGGCCAGATGCCATTTGGCAGGACTGGCGTCCGGCATGGATTGCACGCAGGCGTCTTCTGCAGACAAGGGCGCAGCCAGCTTTTGCGTGCAGGCCCTCACCCGCTCGTACTGCTGCGCCAGCACTATCCAGTCCCTGGCAGCAGGCGCCATGGTTTCAGGCATGGGCATGAATGACGGCAAACCATTGCTGCTCATCGGTCCAGACCCTGGGTTCGGCAAATCCCGCGCAAGCCAGCATGGAGAGGAAATCGGACAGCGGGTATTTGTAGCTGTTCTCCGTATGGATGGTCTCGCCCTGAGCAAAATAGCGCAGGCCCTGAGGCCAGCACACCATGACGGGGCGACGGGCGCGCAAATGCATCTCTATCCGCGATGTCTGGCTGTCGAAGCGCGCCTCATGCGCCCAGTCCTGAAGATTGAAATCGCTGCCAAGCAGACGGTTCACATGATTGAGCACATTGAGATTGAATTCGGCTGTGACGCCCTGCCCATCGTCGTAAGCGGCTATCAGAACCGGTACCGGCTTGGGCAGATCAATGCCAATCAGCAGCCCGCCGTCGCCCCCCAGAAGTGAATGCATATGTCCGAGCATATGCAAAGCCTGCTGCGTATCAAAGTTGCCGATCGAGGAGCCAGGATAGAACAGTTCACGCCGCGTCTGTGGCACACCTGACGGCAAATGCCAGTCCCCCGTGAAATCCGCTGCAACCGCACGAGCCGCAAGTCGCGGAAAGTCATGCTCCAGCCTGGCCACGGCGGCCTGCAGAAACTCGACCGCAATATCCACTCCCAGAAACTGCTGCGGCCCCACACTGCGGCACAGGCGTCGCACTTTTTCGCAATTGCCTGCTCCCAGCTCTATCAACACCTGGCAACCCGCCATGGCCTGGGCGATCTCCAGGTCGTAGCGGGCCATGATGGCAGCCTCGGTTCTTGTGGGGTAGTACTCGGGCAGCTCGGTTATCTGCTCAAACAGGGCGCAGCCATGCGCGTCATATAGGAACTTGGGAGAAATCTGCGCCTGCCGCTGCATCAGCCCCTGCGCCAGTTCATAGCGCAGATGCGTCGGGGGGGCATATGCCTCCATGAAGGTGCAACCCTCGCCCTGAAGCGGTGGAGGTCTCAACGAGGACGCCAGGGGCAATGGAATGCGCCCTGCGCGTGATGCAAACTCTATCGATGCTGCCTGCCTGTCGGGTGTCGCGCGCATGCTGATCCTCCTGAAGAGCTGATCGCGCGATGCAGCCATTGCCCGCGCCATCACTGCCAAGCCTGCTCTAGACCCTCAGCCTAGCGCAGCCGACAATCGGCAGAAGTAGGACTGAAGCCAGCGATCCTTTTACTGCATGCGCATGCAGCAATGCTGACAAAGTCAATACTGGCCAAAGAATTCAGCAAAAAAATCGGTATCCCGCGCTGGCGGAATACCGATCTAAACATACACCCTAGCCTCCGAAATCATCAGGCCATGCCGACCTGCTGACTCCGATGCACCGCAGAGCCTGCGGTGCGTGCCTCGCCTGCGGGAAGAAGGCCGCAGACGAGAACACTCTTTGCCGTGAAGCTATCAGAAGCGATAGCCCACGCCCACACCCACCAGCCATGGGTCAACCTTGAACTTGGTGTTTTCAAACACGCCTGCACCTGTGACCTTGGTACCCAGATACACCTTCTTGATGTCGAAGTTCAGTGACCAGTTCTTGTCCAGCGCATAGTCGAAGCCAACCTGCAGCGCGCCGCCAAAGCTGTTCTTCTTCACGGTCACGGCACCATCCAGGATGTCCACGTTCGAGAAGCGTGTGTAGTTCACGCCCGCCCCCACATAAGGCTTGAAGGCCCCAAAGTTGGTGAAGTGGTACTGCGCCAGCAAGGTGGGGGGCAGATGCTTGAGCGAACCGATCTTGCCGCCATTCAGGCGCACATCATGCTTTTGAGGATAGGTCAGCACCAGTTCTGCCGCGATGTTGGGCGTGAAGAAGTAGGACACGTCCAGCTCAGGCATCCACTTGTTGTTGATGCTCACGCCTGCGTCTCCGGCAGCACCACCGTTGTCGCTGTCCAGATGCAGAGCGCGCACACGAACCTGCCAGGGGCTGGAGCCGTCAAACGAAGATTGGGCAAAAGCGGTACCTGCGGTCAGGGCGCTGGCAACAGCAGCAATCGCGATCAGAGTCTTTTTCATGGGTTCTTTCCTTGAAGAATTGGGTGAGTGCAATGCTTTGCATCCCTTGGCATCCATTGAAACAAAGCCACTGCCACACGGGTTTGTCCCAGGTCAACCCGCGCACCAACACCGCAAAGAAAAAAGCGGACGTTGCCCATCGGCCACGTCCGCCCAAGATACTGATGAAGCGCAAAAATTTGCGTCAACAGTGATGGTAGTCGTCAATTCGGATGAGCCACCCTGGCTGGCCGCAGCTTGTGCCACAACTCCACGCACACCACTACCGCACCGCCAATGACGGCCCCAACAGCCACATGCACCAACACCGGTCCCAGCGCTGCCACAATACCGCCCGTGGGCACGATCACCTGCTCTATCCAATGTTCGACCGGCTCTATGCCGTGCACCAGCAAGCTACCGCCCACCATGAACATGGCAGCCGTGCCCACAATGGACAGCCCTCGCATCAGCCACGGGGTAAAAGCAATCAGACCACGGCCCATGGCCTTGGCAGCGCTGCTGCCCTTGGCCATCAGCCAGCCGCCCACGTCATCCATGCGCACGATCCCGGCCACCAGTCCGTAGACGAACACGGTGATGGCAAGAGCCACGGCGATCAGCACCGAGGCCTGCTCCCAGATGGGCTTGGCAGACACCGTACCCAGCGCAATCGCCATGATTTCGGCCGACAAAATAAAGTCCGTGCGCACGGCCCCCTTGACCTTCTGCTTTTCATACTCCATCGGGTCCATCTGCTTTTCACGTGCGGCTCGCACCGATGAAGGCGCAACACCTTTATGGGCCGCCTCCTCAGCATCCACCACGGCGTCATGCGCGTCATGCTCTGGGTGCTTGTGAAACAGCTCAAGGATCTTTTCCACGCCTTCAAAGCACAGAAAAGCGCCTCCCACCATCAGCAAAGGCGTGATCAACCAGGGCACAAAGGCGCTGATCAACAGTGCCGCCGGCACCAGGATGGCCTTGTTCATCAACGAACCCTTGGCCACCGCCCAGACCACTGGCAGCTCCCGGTTGGCCTTCACTCCCGTGACCTGCTCGGCATTGAGAGCCAGATCATCGCCCAGCACGCCGGCCGTCTTCTGCACCGCCACCTTGGTCTGTGTGGCCACGTCATCGAGAATCGCCGTGCTCTTGCCCGCAGCGGTCTTGGTCATCAAAGACACGTCGTCGAGCATGCTTGCAATATCGTCTAGCAGCATCAAAAGGCCGGCACCTGCCATCGCACTCCCCAGTTGGTTTCAATGTCCATCATCATGCCTGCAAACCGTGCAGCGACTGCGGCAGGAAGTTGCCAATCGCCTAGGCAATCAGCACGGCAAAGGCTTTGCAGCGACAATGAGCGCCCTCATCGAACGGAAACCCTGTGACTCAAGCCATCGCTCATGCCGAACTGATTGCCAGCTACCGCAAACTTGCCGCAGAGGCCGCCAAGAAGGCGGAACTGGTCAAGGCCGCAGCGGGCAAAGGCCCCAAGACCATTGCGACGGTCAGCGAAACCGCTGCCAAGGCCGCGCGCCGCCGCGATGTGATGGCTGCCAGGCTGGCCAGGCTTGGTATCGATCTGCGGGACTGAGCCCCAACAAGCAGCCTTCTTCGGGCGGTCTTCCTATTTGCTGGTCTTGAAGCCCTGCGTCGCCGCCCAGGCGGCCACATCGTCGCGGCGGATGGCCGCGGCCATGAGCTGCGGAAACGCATCGGGAGTGCAAGCAAACGAGGGCACGCCCAGTGCTGCCAGCTTGGCCGCCAGTTCCGCGTCATAGGCCGGTGCGCCCTCGTCGCTGAGCGCCAGCAGCGTGATGAACTGCACGCCTGCTTCCACCAGCTCGTTGGCGCGGCGCAACAGGCCCGACTCCACACCGCCCTCGTAAAGGTCGGAGATCAGCACCAGAATGCTGTTGCGCGGCTCGCTGATCAGCCCCTGGCAATAGCCAACCGCACCATTGATATCGGTGCCGCCGCCCAGTTGCACGCCAAACAGCACATCCACGGGGTCGTCGAGCTTTTCCGTCAGATCGACCACGGCCGTATCGAACACCACCAGCTTGGTGGCCACGGCCGGCAGGCTGGCCATCACCGCACCGAAGATGCTGGAATAGACCACCGAATTGGCCATGGAGCCGCTCTGGTCAATGCACAGAATCACCTCGCGCTGCGGGCGGCGCGCCTTGCGCCCATAGCCGATCAGCGTCTCTGGAACAATGGTCTTGTACTCAGGCTGCCAATGGCGCAGGTTGGCGCGTATGGTGCGATTCCAGTCGATTTCGGCATGACGCGGGCGGCGGTTGCGCTGGCTGCGGTCCAATGCCCCGGCCACGGCACTGCGCATGGGTTCCTCGAGCTTTTTCATCAGCTCGTCCACCACCTTGCGTACCACCAGCCGCGCAGTGGCCTTGGTGTTCTGCGGAATCACCGAGCCCAGCGAAATCAGGTCCGCCACCAGATGCACATCGGGCTGCACGTTCTCCAGCATCTCGGGCTGCAGCAGCAGCTCGCGCAGATTCAGGCGCTCCATGGCATCGCGCTGCATGACCTGCACAACCTGGCTCGGAAAGTATTTGCGGATATCGCCCAGCCAGCGCGACACCGAAGGTGAGGAGTTGCCGCGTCCGCCCCTGCGCGATGCCAGCTTGCTGTCTTCCTCATACAAGGCCGCCAGCGCCTGATCCATCTCCTGCAAGCGGCCTGTAACACCGCCGCAACTCGCGTCAGCGGGGCTGCCCAGCACCATGCGCCAGCGCTGCAGCCGCGTGGTGGGCTGCAGCTCTTCGGATTCCTGTTGCGGCTCGGTTGCCAAATTTGCTGTCTGCTTCATCGTCACACCTTGGCCGCAGCCGCATCAAAATCGGTAGCTGTTTGGGATTGGCCCATCAGCGCCTGAGACAGATTCAAGCCCAGCAACTCATTGAGCACGGGCAAGGCCAGCAAGGCACGCGACTCATCCCAGGGCGCGGCATCGTCCGCAGCGCCCACCGCAGGACCGGGTGCCGCAGCGCCCCCCACAGGCGTTCGCTTGACCTTGTCGCCCAGACTTTGCCGCTCGTGATTGCTGAAGCTCGAGAAACTGCGTCGCACCAGCGGCAGAATCTGTGCAAACTGCACCTCGCCCAGACCGCTGAGCCAGGCATCGACGGCCCCCCAGATGGACTCGTCATGCAGCAGCACCAGCGCCTGCCGGTTCAGAAAACCGTCCAGCCAGGCCGCCACATCCATAGGTGCCGCACCCAGCGAAAGATTGCGGTTGAACTGGCGCACGATTTCAGCGCTTTCCAGCAACTGCTCGTCCAGCAGCAGACGGCAGGCCATGCCGCGCAGCAGCGCCGCTGCAGCATCCCCCATGGCCAGGCTGCGCAGTGCCAGGCGCCAGGCATCCACCGCCTGCTGCGCCTCGCCGTCGCTGGTGCGCAACCGCAGTGCCTCGTGCGCCGCCAGCACCTTGGTCTTCATGGCGGCCGCAGCATCCTCATCCATGGCCATGCAGGCGACAGGCAGGCCGATGGCGGCGCGCAGCACCAGCGAATCGATCACGCCGGCCAGCAGGGCCGTATCCGTCTGGCGCACACTGCCATAGCGATAGACATTGGCCAGCGGAGGCAAGGCCTGCAGAAGCTGGGCCACATCGCCCGTGGTGGCGGCACGCTGTGCCAGCGTGGCGATCAGGGCCTCGACCAGTTGCGGCAAATCGGCCAGCAACGCATCGTCGATGGCCTGCGCGATTTCGGGCAGCGAGGTCTCGGGCGTCAGGCTGGAGCGCAGCTTTGCCGTGGCCGCCTGGGCCACGGTCGCGCCGTGCACGCTGGCCTCGATGATGCGCACCGCCAGCTCGGGCTCCCACTGCAGTTGCCAGCTTTCGCGGAAAGTGCCCCGGTTGCGCTGGGCATCGGTGGCGCGCACGCCCCAGTCGATGCCGAGCAGACGCAGACGGTGCAGAAAATGGCTGCGTGCCAGATCGGTGTCCTTGCGCAAATCCAGCGCCAGCAACTTGCTTGCCGCTTCGGGCTTGAGGCGCAGCGACTTCTGCTGCTGCTCGATATCGCGCTGCAGCGGCACCTGGGGAACATCGGCAGGCACCTGGCCCAGCACATGACCGACGGTCAGTTCCTCGTCGATCAATCTGAGCGAAGCGTCCTCGCCCATGCAGATCACGGTGACTATGGCCTCGTTGATTTCCTCCAGGCCGGGCATGGGCTGGCCGCGCAGCGCCGCCAGACTCTCGGACAGCCGCGTGGCCTCGATGATGTGAGCGCTGGAGCAATCCAGATCCTTGTCGCGCAGCAGATGGGCCACGCGCGTCAGCCAGCCCGCCGTGCGCAGCGTGGCTGGAGAAATCTCGTTTTTGATAGCTGCTTGCGCTTTACCATCAATAGTTTGAGGCTGATCTGACTCCAAATCCGGGGGCGGCTGATAGCACTGCCACAAATGCTGGTACCAGCCTGGGGAAGTCACGCCCGCGCCGTAGCCGCTGCTGCTGGCCAGGTTGCGGTAAGTCCAGGGGGCCCAGGTCGCCATCACCTTGGCCTTGGGCAGGCCTTTGAGCAGGGCACTGTCGGCCTTGGCCGTCACGCTGGCCTTGAGCGCCGGCACATGCCAGGCACCGCAGACCACGGCAATGCGCTGGTGACCGGCCTTGATCGCCTCGCGAATGCACTGGCGCATATAGGCTTCGCGCAGTGCTTCGCGCTTCATGTATTCCTCGCCGCGCCAATGCTCGCCGTCCTTGGCCAGCTCTTCGCGCGCTGCCGTCATCACCTCGCCAATGCTTTCAAACAGTGCTTCGCTGTCACCTCGCTCCTCGACCAGACGGTTCCACCAACTCTCACCATCGTCAAAGCCTGCGGCATGGGCCAGCCAGTCCAGCGGATCGCGGTGCAGATGTTGAGGGGCCGGTGCCGGAAGGTCCAACTGCAACTCATGCTCGTCACCGTCCTGCATATCGGCCAGCGTCGCGGCCTTCGCATCCTCTGGCGCTTCTGCGGCATCCTGCTCCGAGTCCGGGACAGCCGCCGACAGCACAGTCTCCTCGGCTTCCTGAGCCGCCTTCTTCAGCGCTTCGCGTCGCGCAAACTCGATGGCCATGCCATGGGTCTGGGGCAGGTCGATAAAGCGGGTGGCAACACCCTGGCGACTGGCCCACTGCAATGCCTGCCATTCGGGTGAGAACTCGGCAAACGGATAGAACGCGGCTTGGCTGGGCTCGTCCTGCATATAGACCAGCATGGCCACCGGCGGGCGCAGCTCGGCACTTTGCAGCATGGGCAGCAGCACCTCCCCCTCGGGCGGGCCTTCCACCAGCAGGCAATCGGGTTGCAAGGCCTCAAGCGCCTGCAACAGGCTGCGCGCGCAGCCTGGCCCGTGATGGCGTATGCCAAAGAAATGAACAGAATCAGCGGAAGTGGCCATGGGCTGGGTCAATCAGAAATTCTTGAGGAGCGACTGCATTTCAATGCGGTTGGCACAGCCCAGCGAATCAAAGATTCGCGCTTGAGACGAGGCGTCTTTGTCGAAGACAGTAGCAGCGCTACGGCGAGACAAAGCAACGAAGTATCAAGGGCTGTGGCAGCCGCTCGCCGAATTACAGTTGCTCGCGGCAGGCGCGGTACAGATCCTTCCAGTCGCTACGCTCCTTGACCACGGTTTCCAGATATTCCTTCCATACCACCGTGTCCTGCACCGGGTCCTTGATCACGGCTCCCAGCAGGCCCGAGGCCACATCGGCCGCGCGCAGCACGCCATCGCCGAAATGGCCAGCCAGCGCCATGCCGCTGTTGATGACCGAGATGGCCTCTGCCGTGGACAGCGTGGAGCTGGGCGACTTCACGCGCACGGTCTTGCCGTCCTCGGTCTGGCCGTGGCGCAGCTCGCGGAAAATCTGCACCACACGGCGCACCTCCTGCAGTGCAGGCGGCTCGGTGGGCAACTGCAGCGCCCGCCCCTGCTCGGCCACGCGTTTGGTGACGATCTGCACCTCCTCGTCCTGCGAGGCCGGCACAGGCAGCACAACAGTGTTGAAGCGGCGCTTCAGGGCGCTGGACAGCTCGTTGACGCCCTTGTCGCGATTGTTCGCCGTGGCAATGACCGAAAAGCCCTGCACGGCCTGGAACTCCATGGACAGCTCCGGCACAGGCAGCGTCTTTTCGGACAGCACGGTGATCAGCGTGTCCTGCACATCGGCGGGAATACGTGTGAGCTCCTCGATGCGCGCAATCTTGCCCAACTTCATGGCATTGACCAGCGGGCTGGGAATCAGTGCTTTCTCGGACGGACCGTGGGCCAGCAACTGGGCATAGTTCCAGCCATAGCGCAGCTGCTCCTCGCTGGTGCCGGCCGTGCCCTGGATCAGCATGGTCGAATCGCCGCTCACGGCCGCAGACAGATGCTCGGACACCCAGGATTTGGCCGTGCCGGGCACGCCATACAGCAGCAAGGCACGATCGGTGGCCAGTGTGGACACGGCAATCTCCATCAGGCGCGGATTGCCGATGTATTTGGGGCTGAGCTCAAACCCGTTGCTGAGCTTCCCACCCATCAGATACTGGAGCACGGCCCAGGGCGAGAGCTTCCAGTTGGGCGGGCGCGGACGGTCGTCCACCTTCTGCAGGGCATCGAGTTCTTCGGCAAATTGCGCCTCGGCGTGCTGACGTAGTACTTGGCTCATGGTGACTTTCGGGTTGAATGCAGAAAAATTCGAAGGCTTAGGCGCTCAGTGCAGCATGCAGGGCCAGGCGCAGATCGACAATACGGTTGAGTTGCTCGAGCACGCGCTCGTCATCCCAGGGGCGCAGACGGGCGCGCTCCAGCCGCGCCTGTTGTTCGGGCGTCAGGGTGCTTTCCGCAGCCACTGCGGCGACCTCTTCGGTCGCATCGGCCACCTTGGATACCAGCTTTTTCCAGAGCCCGGCCAGCCCTGACGGAGCAGCTGCCTCGGGTGGCTGCGGCACGGCAAGTTCCTCAGCCTGTGGAGGCTGACGCCAGAGTCGCACAAAGCGCGGCAGAACGGCCGGATGCAGTCGGCGCGCGCAGGCCAGCACGGCCTGATCGGCCTGCCAGCTATGCCAGCTGCCTGTGGCCTGTTTGCCGCCCAGCGCCTTGTCCAGAGCGTCCATCAGTTGCTCAGACATGGATTGAGAAAACACGCCAACCACGGGCATGCTGCTCTCGATGGTGTTGATGCGGTCCACCAGGCTGCCCTTGGCCTGCTGCAACTGCGTCTGCCACAGCGCTTCGCGCTCCTGCTGGCTCAGCCGGTCCAGCAGGGCCGACAGCAACGCCTGGGCTCGTGAATCGCGCTCCATGGTCTGCAGCAGCGCAATCCAGCGCACATCGGGCTGATCGCGCAGGGCCGCCAGCCAGCCCTGGCGCAAAGCGGTCTTCCAGTCGCTGCGGCGGCTCCAGTCCCAGAGCCGCTCGGGCGTCATCTCCAGGGTCTGCAGCCAGAAATCGAGGGGCGCAAGCTCCACCATCTGCTGCAGCCACCAGGCTTTCACGCCCTTGATATAGGCTGGCGGTTGCAGCGCAATGCCGTCGCGTTCCCAGTCCTTGCTGCCCTCCTCGGGCGGCTCGACCTGCCATTCCCCCTTGGCATTGCGACTCAGCATGGACTGCAGCCAGCCCGTGATGCGCAGGCTGTGCGCGCTTTGCGGCAGACGCGAGAGCAGACGGGCCGCGTTCTCGCGCACCTCCTTGCTGCGATCGGTCAGCAGCTTTTCCAGCAGCGGCTCGTCCGCCATGGACAGTCCCACGCCCAGGGCCAGCACCATGGGCGCACGTTCCTTGGCATTGAGCTCCTTCAAGCTGGCTTCCAGTCTGGCGCGCGCCCGGTCTGCATCGGTCTCACGTTCGCTGTGCAGCAGCGCCACGCGCTGCTCGATGGAGCCCTCCTGCCAGATCAGCTCGGCATTGGCCGTTTCCTGCACGCCGCTGGCATAGCTCCATTGCGGGTTGAGCCCGGCCAGCCAGCGTCCTCGCTCGCCAAGCACCGGCGTCAGCCAGGTACGCAATTCCACAGAACGGCGGCCTTCGTTCAAAGCCTCGACCAGAAGCGCATAGGGCAAGCGCTGTCCAGCCTGATCGAGGGCATGAAACATGGGAGCCAGCATGCTCTCGGGCCCATGCTGCAACACATCACGCATCAGGCCATGCAAGCGCTCATCCTCGGGCGCACAACGAGACTCGTCGGCAGGCAATGCCGGGGAGCTCAAAGGTGCGCCGAGCCGAACCTGCGCACCGGGTTGCCAGCCCGCCCGCTCCAGGACGGCTGCGACGGCGCTGGCCCTCAGCAGCTGCGCAGCCGTTGATGCAGCCGGCTGCAGCCAGGCGGCTTGCATGGCTTGCAAACCGGGGCTGGCTGCGGTATCGACCTGTGCGGTCAGCACCGCAGGTACGGCCAGCCTGTCCGCGCCGACCAGACTTGACTGCTGCAGCGCAGCCCATAAATTGGCGCTGCTCATCGCATCTCTCCTTGGTTCTGCCAGATGGGGGACAAGGCCTGGCTGTGAGCATCGTGCTGCCAGGCGCTGAGCAAGCGCCAGCGCCCCAGTTGCGGCCCGGACTCCCACTCGCCAAACAGGGCAAGAGGCGTGCCGCCGCTCAGCGCCAGCAGCCGCCAGGCTTCATCATCGGCAATTACGGCTGGCACCGGCGCCGCCTGGCTCTGCCCTGTGGGCCAGCCCACCAGCCATTGCCCCTCGGCATACAGCAGTTGGGCATTCGCACACCACAGCGGCTGCACCGGCTGCAGCGCATTGGCGGCAATGCGCTCGCCCAGTTGTTGCAAAGGTTCGCCCAGAGCCTTGAGCGCCAGGGCAGCGGCATCGCAGCTGTCGAGTGCTTCAACCCCATTGACGGCAACCGCCCGCAAGCTCGCCCTGCCAGGGTAGAAGCTCAAGGCTGTGCGGTAGGCGCCGCCGCTCACCCAGGCCGTCTCGAACCCGCGCCCGCCCTGGGCATAGTCCAGCATCAGGGCCACGCGGCCGGTATTGAGGCCCTGCAACCAGACGCGGCGCTCCAGCAGTCGACCCTCGCGCTCGATCAGGCGCTGGCCCAGCACCCGCCAATCGTCGCTGATGGTCTCGCCACGGGCCTGCACTTCGGCCTTGTCCATGGGCCAGCCCAGGGCAGCCATCACGTCGGCCTTCACCTCTGGGCTCAGCGAGTCACGCCGCTGCACCGCGTCCACCAGCAGTTGCCAATGGCCAAGCTGCACCAGCAGGTCACGCGGCCAGGTCGGGTGGCTGTCCACCAGCTCCCAGGCTTCCCTGATTCGTGCGGCCATGCCCGTGGCCTGGGCATCCACCATGCGTGCCGCCATGGTGTTCCAGTGCTGGCGCGCCTGACTGTCGCCGGCCTGATTGGCCAGACCGGTGCGCACCATGTCCTGCATCCATAGCGACAGTTCATGCATGCCGCCAGCAACCTTGTCCCAGCGTTTGTCCTCGCGCTTGGCCTGCTGTCTGGCCAGAGCCTCCTGATCGGCAACCGGCGCAGCGGCAATGGCCGCCGCCTTGGCCTCTTTCTGTTCGGCTTTTTGCTGACGACCACCCAACCAGTTGCTGACCCACTCCGGGGGCTCGCCGCCCTCCGGCACCTGGCCGCCTGCGCGCAGCAGCATCAGCGCCAGCCCATGCTTGCAGGGGAACTTGCGGCTGGGGCAGGAGCACTTGAAGGCCGGACCGCTCAGATCGACCTGAGTCTGATACGGCTTGCTGCCGCTGCCCTGGCACTCCCCCCATACCGCAGCATCATTGCTGCCTGTGTTCGGCCATTTGCTCATGGACTGCAGTCCCTTGGCCGCCTTGGATGACGCAGCATCCGGCGACAGTGCCAAAACTTCCGCTTCCGTTGCTAATACACGCGACACCAATGTCTCCCGTCCCGAATCGACGCCATATCTTGATAGTTCGAGGCGCTAACGCACCAAGGGCGAGTGCGAGACTACCCTCGAAAAACCTCGTCCGCACTTTGCTGAAACAGTGCTTTCAGCGCGGCAAAAACCGTGTTTTGACAGACCGCGCAAACCGTTGCGCGCAATGCGTCAGCCTATCATCGCCACGGCACTGTGCCGATGAAAACGTACAAAAAATCAGAACATAAAGAAGCCGGCTGACATGCATCACCCGGCTTCTTCACTCATTTGCAGCGCCGCGCTTTCAAGCAATTGCCGGAGTCATCACTACCGCCGCAGATGCAAGTGCCGACTCCGCTGCCGCCACACCTTAGCATCCGTGCTACTTTTGCTTACCAATAGCTTGACCCGGCGTAGGTGCTCATGCCGTTCAAGCTGCTCGCAACAGCAGCTGGCTACCCATGCGGCTGTCGAATGGATACTGAGGATCTGGCTTCTCTGGGTCAAACCGGCCAGGACGCCTGCGAAGCCACACACCCTATGTCAAGGCCTTGGCAGCCGGTTGCGGGTCGGTGATTCGGCCACTGACGACACTTCATCTGACAGGCCCGTTGCCAACAAAATAGAAGACTGCAAGAGATGCTGTTTGGCAGCCGAGGAACAGCGTCGAAAGTGATCCAGCAAAAGCTGTTCGCTGGCATCCTCCGCTGGCAAATCTGACTGACGCTGGCCGGTCAGCACAAACAGCACATCAACGCCTGCTGCGGCAACTGCAGCAAGGTACTCGCTATCCGGCTTTCGTTCGTCTTTCTCATAGAGCAGTTGCGCCTGCTTGCGCACGCCGCCAAGTTGGCCAAACCCTTCCTGATTCAAACCAAGGCGTTCTCGTTCCTCACGCAAACGCGAACCAATACCCATATGCGTAACTTAATATTGACAAATATACGCATTTGCGTACCATTGTCATACCCAAGCCATGCTGGCGCCGCCTAACGACGCTGCACCAGCGGCAAACAGCAGCAGCCCTTTGCACAGAGCTACTGCACCTATTCACACCAATCGATGGATTTTGACATGAAGCAGCTACATCTCTGCGCCCGGACGCACGCCTGACTTGAGAGTCAAGGCATTCGCCCGCCTTACATGCATGAAGCAGCCCAAAATCAGCGTTGCCCGCTCGATAGCTGTCGCCATGCCGGCCTCAGCAACAGTCACGCTGGGAATATCTGTTGCAGAGCCAGGCATTCGCGGCCTTTGACTGGCTCCCGCATGTTGCGGGCTTGATGCTGTCAAAGCATCAGCGACTGCGGCGAGGAAGTCGGTGCAGCTGAAGCATGCGCTATTCAACACCTACGCCAGGGACTGCCAAGCATGCCCTGGCTGGAGCCTTGAGTCATGAGCCAAGACATTTTCGATCAGCATCCGGATGGCGAGGCAGTTGCGGCAGCGGCTTCATTGGTACCGGCAACCGTGCCGCAAGCCCAGATGGCCTGCCACAAAGCGCAGTTGATCGGCTATGCATTGAGTCACCACGTGCCGGACATGCGACGAGGCTTCGAGATCCTCACCCGCCACGGCAGCTGGCATGTGGACGCAAAACCAGCCACAAAGATGGCCGAGCTGATGCGCCAGCATCTGATGCAGCAGCTCGAAACGATCTAGGCACAGGCCTTCAACAGAACGCGTAAAGCGACTCACCCTTGCCTGCAACCGATCTCCATAAGGCCATGAGACATGAAAAAAGGCTCTGCACAATGCAGAGCCTTTTGATTGCACTAGCAGTGCCAGGGGATCAACCCAGCCACTTGCGTGCGTTGCGCCAGACGCGCATCCAGGGGCTGAATTCGGACTTGTCGCCCGAAGTCCAGCTCATCTGCACATTGCGGAACACGCGCTCGGGGTGAGGCATCATCGCGGTGAAGCGGCCATCAGCCGTGGCCACTGCGGTCAGCCCGCCAGCCGAGCCGTTGGGGTTGAACGGATACTGCTCGGTAGGCTGGCCGTGATTGTCCACATAGCGCATGGACTTGACCACCTGCTCGGCATTGCCACGGAACTGGAAGTTGGCAAAGCCCTCGCCATGCGCCACGGCGATGGGCAGACGGGAGCCGGCCATGCCTTGCAGGAACAGGCTGGGCGACTCCAGCACTTCCACCATGCTCAGACGCGCCTCGAAGCGGTTACTCTGGTTTTGCGTGAAGCGCGGCCAATCCTGTGCACCAGGGATGATGTCGGCCAGTTCGGCGAACATCTGGCAGCCGTTGCAAACGCCCAGGCCGAAGGTGTCGGTACGACCGAAGAAGGCCTGGAACTGCTCGGACAGACGGTCGTTGAAAGTGATGGAACGCGCCCAGCCAATGCCCGCACCCAGGGTATCGCCGTAGCTGAAGCCACCGCAGGCCACCACGCCGGCGAAGTCCTTGAGCTGCGCACGGCCGGACTGCAGGTCGCTCATGTGCACGTCCACTGCATCAAAGCCGGCTTCGGTGAAGGCGTAGGCCATTTCCACATGGGAGTTCACACCCTGCTCGCGCAGCACCGCCACGCGAGGCTTGGCAGCCACGTTGATGAAGGGCGCTGCCACATTCTCCTGAGGGTCGAACGTCAGATGCACATGCATGCCGGGGTCGCTGGGTTCGCCCGCCGCAGCATGCTCGCTGTCGGCGCACACGGGGTTGTCGCGTTGCTGGGTGATCTTCCAGCTCACGGCATCCCAGACCTGGTGCAGATCGGACAGGGTTGCGCCGAACACCTTGTTCGCATCACGCCACACCTGCAGCTCGCCCTTGCCGGCGTCCACAGGAGACGAAGCAGGACGGGTCTTGCCGATGACATGGCTGCACTGGATAAGGCCATGTTCACGCAGCACCTGCAACACTTCGGCACGGTCTTGCGTCCTGATCTGCAGCACGGCGCCCAACTCTTCGTTGAACAGCGCGCGCAGGGTCAGGTCTTCGCGACGGCCGGAGACCTGCTTGCCCCAGTTCTTGCCTTCGCCGCTGTCCATGCGGCTGTCGGAGATGCCATCGCCTTCGGTGATCAGCATGTCCACATTCAAGGCCACGCCCACATGGCCGGCAAAGGCCATTTCGGCGGCCGTGGCCAGCAGGCCGCCGTCACCCCTGTCGTGGTAGGCCAGGATCAGTCCCTTGGCGCGCAGTGCGTTCACTGCATCCACCATGGCGATCAGATCCTTGGGTTCGTCCAGATCCGGCACTTCGTTGCCCGACTGATTGAGCACCTGACCGATGATGGAGCCGCCCATGCGCATCTTGCCGCGGCCCAGGTCGATCAGCACCAGGGTGCTGTCTTCCACCCCGGCATTGAGCTGGGGCGTGAGCGTGGTGCGCACATCGTCGATGGCGGCAAAGCCGGTGATGATCAGGCTCACGGGCGAGGTCACCTTCTTGGTCTGGCCGTTCTCGCTCCACTGGGTACGCATGGACAGGGAGTCCTTGCCCACGGGAATCGAGATGTTCAACGCAGGGCACAGCTCCATGCCCACGGCCTTGACGGTGGCGTACAGTGCAGCGTCTTCACCGACTTCGCCGCAGGCGGCCATCCAGTTGGCCGACATCTTCACCTTGGACAGCTCGATGGGCGCGGCCAGCATATTGGTGATGGCTTCGGCCACGGCCATGCGGCCCGAGGCGGGCGCATTGATGGCGGCCAGCGGTGTGCGCTCGCCCATGGCCATGGCTTCACCCTTGAAGCCCTTGTAGTCGGCCAGGGTCACGGCCACGTCGGCCACAGGCACCTGCCAGGGACCGACCATCTGGTCGCGATGGGTCAGGCCACCGACGGCGCGGTCGCCGATGGTGATCAGAAAGCGCTTGGAAGCCACAGTAGGGTGGGCCAGCACTTCGATCACGGCCTTTTCCAGCGGCACGCCGGTCAGGTCCATGGCGGGCAGCTCGCGCTCCACGCTGGTCACATCCTTGTGCACCTTGGGCGGCTTGCCCAGCAGCACGTTCATGGGCATGTCCACGGGGAACTTCTGGTCGCCGGACTCGACCGCCGTGTCCTCCAGCACCAGTTGGCGCTCTTCGGTGGCCGTGCCGATGACGGCAAACGGGCAGCGCTCGCGCTCGCAGAAGGCCGTGAATTGCTCCAGCGATTCGGGAGCGATGGCCAGCACGTAACGCTCCTGCGATTCGTTGGACCAGATTTCCTTGGGCGACAGGCCTGACTCTTCGAGCTTGACGGCTCGCAGGTCAAAACGTGCACCGCGCCCGGCATCGTTGGTCAGCTCGGGGAAGGCATTGGAGATACCGCCGGCACCCACGTCGTGGATGGCCAGGATGGGGTTGCCTGCGCCCTGCTGCCAGCAATGGTTGATGACTTCCTGTGCACGGCGCTCGATCTCGGGGTTGCCGCGCTGCACCGAGTCAAAGTCCAGTTCTGCCGCATTGGTGCCCGAAGCCATGGAACTTGCCGCACCGCCGCCCATGCCGATGCGCATGCCGGGGCCGCCCAGCTGGATCAGCAGCGTGCCAGCAGGGAACTCGATCTTCTTGGTCAGCTCGGAATCAATCACGCCCAGGCCGCCGGCGATCATGATGGGCTTGTGGTAGCCGCGGGTGATGTCGCCGACCTGCAGCTCGTACTCGCGGAAATAGCCGGTCAGATTGGGACGACCGAACTCGTTGTTGAACGCCGCGCCACCCAGAGGGCCTTCGATCATGATCTGCAGCGGGCTGGCAATGTGCTCGGGCTTGCCGACTTCGCTGCCCCAGAGCTTGGAGACGGTGAAGCCGGTAAGGCCGGCCTTGGGCTTGGAGCCACGGCCGGTTGCGCCTTCGTCACGGATTTCGCCGCCGTTGCCGGTCGATGCACCGGGGAAGGGCGAAATCGCCGTGGGGTGGTTATGTGTTTCCACCTTCATCAGCACATGGTTGGTAGCCGCCTGCTTCTGATAGCTGGGCGCGCTGACTGCGTCTGCCTTGGCATCGAACTTGGCGACAAATCGCTCGACCTCATGGCCTTCCATGATGGAAGCGTTGTCTGCATAGGCCACCACGGTGTGCTGGGGCGAGCAGGCTTCGGTGTTGCGGATCATGCCGAACAGCGACTTGTCCTGCTCCACGCCGTCGATGGTGAACTTGGCGTTGAAGATCTTGTGGCGGCAATGCTCGGAGTTCGCCTGCGCGAACATCATCAGTTCCACGTCCGTGGGATTGCGCTTGAGATCGTTGAAAGCGTTGACCAGGTACTCGATCTCGTCTTCGGCCAGGGCAAGGCCCCATTGCTTGTTCGCGGTTTCCAGCGCTGCGCGGCCACCGCCCAGCACATCCACAAACTCCATGGGCTGTGCAGCCAGGGTGGTGAACAGCTGCTCGGCCTCCGCGCGTGTCGCAAACACGGACTCGGTCATGCGGTCGTGCAGCAAAGCGGCGACCTGGGCGGTCTGCTCTGTCGACAGCTCGGGCTTGCCGCCCAGCAGGCCGGACTTCATGTCCACGCGATACTCGGTCATGCGCTCCACGCGGAACACATTCAGGCCGCAGTTGCGGGCGATATCGGTCGCCTTGGAAGCCCAGGGAGAGATGGTGCCCAGGCGGGGGGTGACGATGAAAGCCAGGCCTTCTGCGCTGCCCTTATAGGGGTCACCATAAGTCAAGAGCGCCGACAGGCGCTCTTGCAATGCGGGCGCAACTGCTCCCTCGGTGGCAACCAGGTGCACAAAGCGTGCAGATACGCCGGTGATCTTGGGGTGGATGGCGACCAGGTCGGTCAGAAGCTGTTGGGCGCGGAACGAGCTCAGGGCGTTTCCACCCTCAAACTGTGTCAGATGCAATGTCACGTGGCGGCCTGTTTATGTGAAGGCTGTTGAAAAGCGTCCTGGCCAATCCTCTGCCTGAGAGGACCGGGCCAAAGCGCTGAATTCGGTGAGCCTCGGATTTTACCGTGCCTCGGGGTTAGTCCGAATGCTCACACCCACAAGCCCTGCATGTTCAAGCGCGCAATGGGATAATTGCGGCCATGAGCATCACACTGAAGACCCCCGAAGACATCGAGCGCATGCGCGTTGCAGGCCGCTTTGCTTCGGATGTGCTGGACTACATCACCCCCCACATCAAACCCGGCATCACCACCCAGCAGATCGATGATCTCTGTGCCAAACGCATGGCCGAGCAAGGCACCAAGACGGCCTGCCTGGGCTATCAGCCTCCGGGCATGACGCCCTATCCGGCCTATGTCTGCACCTCGGTCAACCATGTGGTGTGCCACGGCATCCCCAACGACAAGCCTTTGAAGAAGGGCGATATCGTCAATGTCGACGTGACCATCATCACCGAAGACGGCTGGTTCGGCGACAACAGCCGCATGTTCATCATCGGCGAAGGCACGATTGCTGCCAAGCGGCTATCCAAGCTGACCTTCGAGGCCATGTG
This sequence comes from Comamonas testosteroni, assembly GCF_014076415.1. NCBI lineage: Bacteria > Pseudomonadati > Pseudomonadota > Betaproteobacteria > Burkholderiales > Comamonadaceae > Comamonas > Comamonas testosteroni. Next base: position 2,158,789 of record NZ_CP043568.1, on the reverse strand, counting down.
GAAGGGCATCGCCCAGGTCAAGCCCGGTGCCACGCTGGGCGATATCGGCCACGCCATCCAGACCTATGCGGAGAGCAACAACCTGTCCGTGGTGCGCGAATACTGCGGCCACGGTATCGGCAAGGTGTTCCACGACGAGCCCCAGGTGCTGCACTACGGCCGCCCCGGCGAAGGCGTGGTGCTGGAAGAAGGCATGGTCTTCACCATCGAGCCCATGCTGAATCTGGGCAAGCGCGACATCAAGGCCATGCCCGACGGCTGGACCGTGGTCACCAAGGATCGCAGCCTGACAGCCCAGTGGGAGCTGATGCTGGCCGTCACCAAGACTGGCTATGACGTGCTGACCTGGTCCGATGGCTCGCCCACTCCGCCCGACTTCATCACGGCCATCCGTACCTGAGCGCGCTGCTGCCGCTGATCTGCATGCCGCATCCGGCCAAAGCTGGATGCGGCATATTTTTTGCTTGTAGACCTTGTGCTGCAAGCGCCATGCGCTCATCTTTTTGCCATCACAGGCCTCAAGCCCAAGTCAGTTGGGTTAAGGTGACGCTCAAGCACTTGCCCTGTTGAAACGCTTTTTTCTACTGCGCATGACCTCCTCTGCCCACTCCTACGCCCACTCTGCCGACGTCTCCGACCTCTCCTCGCTACAGAGCCTGCGCGAGCAATACCGCGAGGCCAAGGCCCGGCAGATGGAGTTGCTGCGCAACCCCACGCTGGGCAGACGCAGCGTGCGCGGAGTGCTGCACCATTTCAGTGAACTGGCCGATGGTCTGCTGCGCACCCTCTGGCAACGCGCGCAGATGCCGCAAGGCGCTGCCCTGCTGGCCGTGGGTGGCTATGGGCGCGCCCAGCTCTTTCCCTACTCGGACATCGATGTGCTGGTGCTGCTGCCCCAAAGCAGTGCACAGCCAGCTGTGGAATTTGCGAGCAACATCGAACAGTTCATCAGCAGTTGCTGGGATGCAGGCCTTGAAATCGGCTCCAGCGTGCGCAGCATCGCCGAATGCCTGCAGGAAGCTGCACAGGACCTGACGGTGCAGACCGCCATGCTGGAGTCACGCCGCATAACCGGCAGCAAGGCCTTGTTTGCCGACTTCGAGCAGCAGTTCCGCGCGCAGCTCGATCCCAAGGCCTTTGTCGAAGGCAAGCTGCTGGAGATGCGCCAGCGCCACGCAAAATACGACTTCACGCCCTACTCGCTCGAGCCCAACTGCAAGGAATCGCCCGGCGGGCTGCGCGATCTGCACACCATGCTCTGGCTGGCCAGGGCCGCAGGCTTCGGCAACAGCTGGCATGAGCTGGCCGAGCAAGGCCTGATCACCCATTTCGAGGTCCAGCAGCTCGAATCCAACGAGTCCCTGCTCAGCCTGATCCGTGCACGCCTGCATGCCGCTGCCGGCCGCCATGAGGACCGGCTTGTCTTTGACCTGCAGACCGCCGTGGCCGAAGCCTTTGGCTACCGCTCCACCACGCCGGAGGGCCGCAAGCTGGCCATGCGCGCTGGCGAGACCCTGATGCGCCACTATTACTGGGCCGCCAAGGCGGTGACCCAGCTGTGCCAGATCGTGCGCATGAGCATCGAGGAACGCCTGAACCCCGGCTCGCACGAGCTGATTCAGCTCAATGATCGATTCTGCGAGAAGGCCGGCACCATCGAGGTAGTCAGCGACGATCTGTACGAGCGCGATCCGCATGCCATTCTCGAAACCTTTCTCATGTATGAGCAGCATGAAGGATTGACGGGTCTGTCGACGCGCACCCTGCGTGCGCTGTATGCCAGCCGCGATGTGATGGACAGTGCTTTCCGTCGCGATCCGGTCAATCGCGCCACCTTCATGAAAATCCTGCAGCAGCCGCGCGGCATCACCCATGCCATCCGGCTGATGAATCAGACCTCGGTACTGGGCCGGTATCTCTGGCCCTTCCGCCGCATCGTGGGGCAGATGCAGCATGATCTGTTCCACGTCTACACCGTGGACCAGCATATCCTGATGGTGCTGCGCAATGTGCGGCGCTTCTTCATGGCCGAGCATGCGCATGAGTATCCGTTCTGCTCCCAGCTCGCAGCAGGCTGGGACAAGCCCTGGATCCTCTATCTGGCGGCCCTCTTCCACGATATCGGCAAGGGCCGTGGCGGCGATCACTCCGTGATCGGCGCCGTCGAGGTCAAACGTTTTTGCCGCGCCCACCAGATCGACAAGGCCGATGCGGAGCTGGCCGAGTTTCTGGTGCGCGAGCACCTGACCATGAGCCAGGTGGCCCAGAAGCAGGACTTGTCCGACCCCGATGTGATTCGCGCCTTTGCCGAACGCGTCGGCAACGAGCGCAAGCTCACCGCCTTGTACCTGCTGACGGTGGCCGACATTCGCGGCACCAGCCCCAAGGTCTGGAGTGCCTGGAAAGGCAAGCTGCTGGAAGACACCTACCGACTGACCCTGCGCGTGCTGGGTGGTCGCGCCCCGGATGCCGCCGCCGAAATCGAAGCCCGCAAACGCGAGGCGCTGGTGCAATTGGCTCTGTCCGCCCAGCCTTTCGAGTCCCACAAGAAACTCTGGGAGACACTGGATGTGAGCTACTTCATGCGCCATGAAGCGGCCGACATCGCCTGGCATACCCGCCATCTCTCACGCCATGTAGGCCAGGGCAAACCCGTGGTGCGCGCCCGGCGGTCGCTGGCCGGCGAAGGCCTGCAAGTGCTGGTCTATGCACCCGACCAGCCCGATCTGTTTGCTCGCATCTGCAGCTACTTCGACCGGGCCGGATTTTCCATCCTCGATGCGCGCGTGCACACGGCCAACAACGATTACGCGCTGGACACCTTCCAGGTCGTCGCACCCACCATGCAGGAGCAGTACCGCGAACTCATGCACATGGTGGAAAGCGATCTGACGCAGACACTGCTGCGGGGCGGCCCGCTGCCCACACCCTCGCAAAGACGGCTGTCGCGCCGCGTCAAAAGCTTTCCATTCGCTCCGCGCGTCATCCTGCGCCCCGATGAAAAAGCCCAGCACTGGCTGCTGTCCATCTCCGCGTCAGACCGCGCCGGCCTGCTCTACATCATTGCCCGCATCCTGGCCCAGCACCATATCAGCGTGCATCTGGCAAAGATCAGCACCCTGGGCGAGCGCGTGGAAGACACCTTCCTCATCGAAGGCCCGGAGCTGCAGGACAACAACAGCCAGTTGCGCATGGAGACCGAGCTGCTCAAGGCCCTGGCCCAGCCCGGTTGAATCAGGCCCGGCAATTCGGGCTTTAGTTTGATGATTCGCTGCCGATAAGCAGTCACCACTACTACGGAAAGCCCATGCAGCTCGCCTCCAATGAAGTTGCGGCATCGCCGCCCACCACACGCAGTGGCCTGTTTCATATGCCGTTGTTTCGCCCCGGCACCGAGGTCACTCAGAATGGCCGACGCGAAATCGTCAGCCATGTCATCTTGCGCAGACGCGAACTGATGGTCTACCTCCGAGGTCAAGACGACCCGGTAAAACCCGACCGCCTGAGTCTTGCACCCACGGTGTTCACCACCGAACGCCGGCCTGAACCACTGACCTGGTTTCTTTGATCCCTCAAAACAAGAAAGCCGCCGAGCTCATGGCATCAGCGGCTTTTTCTATGGAATCCTCCGGCTATCAGCCCAGTTTGATCTGTGCATTGCCCATGACCTGACCCAGCTGCACCGGCGCGGCTGGCTGCCACTGCGGATTGAACTGCAGGCCTGCCGCTTGTGGAAACAGCATGACCACTGTGGAGCCGAGCTGGAAGCGACCCATCTCTTCGCCTCTAGCCAGCATCACCGCTTCGGCACCATCGTAATTCCAGGTCTTGATATGGCCTGGGCGCGGCGGGTTGACCAGGCCGTGCCACACCGTTGCCATGCTGCCCACGATCGTCGCCCCCACCAGCACTAGCACGAATGGCCCATGATCGCTATCGAACACGCAGACCACGCGCTCGTTGCGCGCGAACAAGCCGGGTACGCCACGTGCAGTAGCCGGGTTCACCGAGAATAGATCCCCTGGCACATAGATCATGCTGCGCAGCTTGCCGGCACAAGGCATATGAATGCGGTGATAGTCGCGCGGGCTCAGATAGATCGTGGCAAAGCTGCCGTTATCGAACTGACGGGCCAGAGCCGCATCGCCCCCCACCAGGGCGGTCGCACTGTATTGATGCCCCTTGGCCTGAAATATCTGCTCGCCTTCGATTCTGCCGAACTGGCTGATCGCACCATCTACAGGGCAAATCCAGTCCGCCTGCGCCAGAGGGCGAACACCGTCCTTGAGCGCACGCGTGAAAAAGGCATTGAAGGTCTTGTAGGCGGCAGGATCGGGATTGGCGGCCTCGGCCATGTTCACCCGGTAGCGCTGGATAAAGCGGCGAATGACCGCCGTCGTCAATCCGCCGGCCTCGGCTTGCGCCAGTTTTCCCATCAGCGCGGTCAGCGCCTGCTTGGGCAAGAAATATTGGGAAAGTACGGCAAGTCGATCAGACACAATGGATTTTTGCTATCAAAGTTATAGAGCTGTCGAACAGGATTCTAGCCAAGACCACGACAGCGGCGGCTATCTTTGAGGGCTACAGGCGTTTTACCCCATCCAGGCCACCGCCCAGGCACGATATCTCAATGATGCAAGCGTCATGACAAAGAGCCATGCACCCGTCTCATCGCTGCGACGCTTTACCCCTTTATGAGGGCATAAGCGAAGGCGAGACGCTACAATTCCAATGTTTAGCTGAATGCTGTTTCACAGCATGGCTTGATTGGATATCGGCCTTTTGTTCGGTCTGCGCAAACAGCGCAGCGCCCTTGCCACATTGAGGCCTGAGCACTTGTACTGCTCAGGCCTTTTCCGTGGTGATGACGAGCAAGCGCCGCAACTGACCTTTTCTGAGAGATTGAACAAATGGCCAAGGAAGAACTGATTGAAATGCAAGGCTCCGTGACGGAAGTCCTGCCTGACTCGCGTTTTCGCGTCACGCTGGACAACGGTCACCAACTGATTGCCTATACCGGCGGCAAGATGCGCAAGCACCACATCCGCATTCTGGCCGGCGACAAAGTGTCTTTGGAAATGTCGCCCTACGACCTTACCAAGGGCCGTATCACCTTCCGCCACCTGGCCAACCGTGGCCCGGCCCCCACGACACCTCGTTCAAAATAAATAGCGCCTCATCATCAAAAATTCGCCACTTTCAAAAGATGCGCAATTTTTTGTAGTTATAATAAAGGCTTCGGAGCGTAGCGCAGCCTGGTAGCGCATCTGCTTTGGGAGCAGAGGGTCGCGAGTTCGAATCCCGCCGCTCCGACCAAATGATTCAAGGACTTAGCTTCGAAAGGGGCTAAGTCCTTTAGTCTTTCTGGGACCAAGGGGTAAACAAGAAATTGGCTAACCCAGTCTTCGCACCCCAATGTACGTGCCCATCATCAAGCTCACCTCCATGTGTGCGAAGGGTTGTTTCAGGCTGTGAGTGGTCCGCCGCCGAACGAAAGACTTGCTGGGGCAGCGCCACAAACCTGAGGCGCCCATTTGCGGTCGTTCGCGTCAGCCAGCAATCGACTGTGGATTCAACCGATCGATGCAACACATTCGTTAAACATCTCGGCCGGGGTTCTGTACCCCAAGGTTTTCCTGGGCCGCTCGTTTAATTTTCTCGCAATCGCATCCAATTCATCTTGCGAGTAGCCAGAGATGTCGATTCCCTTGGGCAGATACTGTCTGAGTAGCCCATTAGTGTTCTCGTTCGCTCCGCGCCGCCATGGGTTTTGTGGATCGCAGAAGTAGACCTGGATGTCGGTGGCCACAGTGAATCGTTTGTGCCCCGCCATCTCCGATCCTCGATCCCAGGTCAAGGAACGATAGAGCTCTTGCGGCAAGGTCTGCGCATGCCTGGCCAGCGCTGCCGCCACTGTGTACAAGTCCTTGTCCACTAGCTTGACCAACATTACGTAGCGGGTGTGGCGCTCTACCAGCGTTGCCACCTGGCTGTAGGCATCGCCAAACAACAGATCGCCCTCCCAATGGCCCGGCACTGCTCGATCCTCTATGCAGGCTGGGCGCTCGCTAATGGGCACTGCATCGACGATCCGGCCATGGATGGGGGTCTTCTGGGTGTAATGGCGTGAGCGGCGCATTCCTCTGGTGCGCCGCAAATGCTCCAGAAGCTCTTTCTTCAAGGCTCCGCGTGTTTGAACGAAGAGCGTGCGATAGATGGCTTCGTGAGACACCTGCATATCCTTTGCGCCCGGGTAAGTTCGTTTGAGCCACCCTGCTATTTGCTCGGGCGACCATTGACTCTGCAATTTACCCGCCACGATCTACGCCAACGCAGGATTGCAGGCCAACTTGCACGTCTTTGGGCGGTGCGCTCGCTGCCAGGCTACCTCATCTGCCTTTGTAGCTCGGTAGCAGGTTTTGCCGCCATTGCGTAGGAGTTCTCGGCTGATGGTGGATGCTGCTCGCTTCAAGCGCCTGGCTTTTCCCATGCAGCAAGACTTTGCATCTCCATTCGGATCAGGTGCCAATGTGCTTGAACTTTTTCCCAGTCTGTGGCTTTGCAGGCTTCCTCAAGATTCCTCGCGGTATTCGAGGCCGTCTCAAGTCCGAGTAGACGAAATACACTTTTAAGGTTGTGTGCTAAGCGGTGCAATCCCGCACTGTCACTTGAGGAGAGATGCTGAGCGCCAAGGGTGAGATCTGTCGACATCTGAACCGCGCAAGCGGCCTTGTACTCGATAAACAACTCTCGATCGCCGCAAAAATAGGTATTGATTGCGTACTCCTCCACATGCATGTCGCCGACATTAGAAGTCCTTGCCGCATGCATAACTGAGGGTGCGACATTTGCATTGAGCGCAGTCTCGATGCAAGTCACCAATTCCTTGACAGACACTGGCTTGCGCAGCACTCGGCGGACACTTAGCTGTTCAAGGTACTCAGTGATTGAATAGTCCAGCCCGGCACTGAAGACAACTACTGGGCAGGCGGAGAACGAAGTTTTGCGCAGCCACTCGATGAGTTGCAAACCTGATGCACCAGGCAACATCATGTCGGTAATCAGCAAAGCACACGAGCTGAGCGGAATGAGCTGCTGAGCTTCTTCCGCAGTTGTGCATGTCACCAGATCCAGTGAAAGCTCTTCGAGCGCTATCTCAACGAAGCGTCTAATCAAAGGGTCATCTTCGACCAGCACGACCACTGGAGGTGGGGTCTTCATGAGACTAGCAGCTCATTCAAGGCCTTTGGAAAGTCTTGCACCAAACGAGGCTTGTGCAGTATGGGCACTCCGTCCAAGGCAAATTCGTACGATTGACGCTCTACTTCATCCATTGATGTGATGACCAGCAGTTTGCATTGGGCAAACTGCGCATGCGTTTTCAGTGCTGTGATCAACGCCGCTCCATTAATGTCTGGCAGCAGGATATCGACCAGCATCACGTCAGGCTGTACCTGTCCAAACAAAGCCATGCCAGTAATGCCATCGTGCGCAATATGTAGCTCGACATCTGGGAAGTGGCGCTGAATCAGCAATTGCACGAGGTTCTGGAAGTGAACCGAATCCTCGATGAGCAGGATGCGCTGCTTGGGCTCGGAGCGCAGTTCAGGAGCGGGCGCTTGATCGCCTGAGCGAGGTTGTCGGCCTTGCCAAGCGTCGACAGAGACTTGGGTGATGCGACGGTGGCCACCCGGTGTCTTCCATGCTTCGAGCTCCCCCCGATCAACCATCAACTGAACTGACCGTACTGCCATTCCTAACTTTTTCGCAACTTCAGCGGTGGTGAAGTGCGGAATTTGATCTATCGGTTCGCATATTTCTGACATGCAAGCGATTTTGCATCAATTTGCATTGATAACTTTGATTACAAATTGATAAAATTGATACGTTTGATACAAAATGTTGAAAAGTTCAAGACCAACCTGGAGGCTTCTTTCATGAAAAAAATTCTGATCGTTGAAGATCATGCAGACATCCGTAAGCTGATCCGTATGACGCTCGAGTTCAGAGACTTTGAAGTGCAAGAGGTCGCAACTGGCGATGAGGCGTGGGAGGTCACTCAGCGCATCAAACCCGATGTCGTCCTTCTGGACGTCATGATGCCGGGCACGCTCAGTGGCCTACAGGTCTGTCAATTGATCAAGGACAGTGATGACTTGCGCGATACCCAAGTGATCATGTTGACAGCGCGAGGTAGTGCAGACGATCGAGAAGCAGGTCTCAAGGTGGGTGCAGACGAGTATTTGGTAAAACCCTTCAGTACCTTGAAATTGCTCGAAGTCATCGAAAGTCTGGAGAGGGCCATTTGATGTCAGACCTAGGTGATGCGTTGCATAGCGAGTCACGAAGCTTCGATCCTGCCGCCTTAGCGCAAATGGAGCAGTTCATCAGAGACTTCGGACACATGTATCAAGAGCGCAACCAGCTTCTCAAAGAAGTCACGCGTGCTCATCACGAGACTTTGCTGCGCTTGGCAATGGCGGCCGAATTTAAAGATGATGATACAGGTGCGCACATTATCCGCATTGGCTATATCGCTGAAGCATTAGCTTTACGCTTGGGTTGCCGCCCACAGTTTGCCAGTCTGCTCCGTAAAGCTGCGCCCATGCATGATATTGGCAAGATTGGTATCCCAGACAGCATCCTAAAGAAGAACGGTCCATTGACGTCAGAGGAACGTATCAGAATGAATAAGCATGCTGAAATAGGAGCAAAGTTGCTTGGGCAATCGAGAATCCCAGTCTTCCAAATGGCCGCGGAAATAGCCGCTTACCATCATGAACGCTTTGATGGAAAAGGATACCCAAAAGGATTAATCGGTGAGAATATTCCACTCTCAGCACGTATTACTTCTATTGTCGATATATACGATGCATTAACGATGGACAGAGTCTATCGATCGGCATTTCCCCTTGAAGTTGCGCTCGATATGATAAAGGCTGAAGATGGTAAAGCTCTTGATCCAGTGATCGTCGACACCTTTATGAAAAATATAAATGAGTTGGATGAATTGAGATGTTCGCTAACCCGAAATTCTCCAACTTTTGAAGACCTCATTGACACACCTTGAATGAAATAGTGTTTTACTGGGAAAAGCAATGTGCTTCAAAAAGATGTTTCAAATAAATTATAGAAGATTTGCTGCCAAGCTTGGGATGGTTTCATTTATTATTTTTAGCTCATTCGATGCTTTTTCTGGAACTGTTTTAGATCATGTAAAGTCAACTGGAACACTTAGAGTTTGCATATGGCCTGAGTACTACGGAGTTACCTTTCGCGATAATCGCTCTGGTCGGCTTCAAGGAGTTGATATTGAACTATCCTCCGAGCTTGCGAAAGACTTGGGAGTACGCCTGGAATACATTGACTCCTCATTTTCAAAGCTAATTCCTGATTTGCTAGGGGCGCGATGCGATGTCGCGATGTTTGCCGTAGGGATACTGCCTCAACGACAACAACAATTGAGCTTTACCTCCCCTTATTTGAGGTCTGACATCTACGGCATCAGTACCAAAAGCAACCCGGCCGTCCAAACTTGGGCAGACATAGACAAGCCAGGTGTGCAGGTCGCTGTGCAGCGTGGCACCTTCATGGAACCAGTGATGAAGCAATCGCTCAAGCATGCGCAAGTTGTGCCTATCGAACCCCCTCAAACTCGGGAAAAAGAGCTAATGGCTGGCCGTGTGGATGTCTTCATGACCGACTATCCTTACAGCCGCCGATTATTGGATAGTGCTGACTGGGCCCAATTGATTGCTCCAACCACGCCTTTCCATATCCTTCCCTATGGCTATGCCGTCAGTCCCAAGGACCATCAATGGTTAGCACGCCTTAATCAGTTTGTGTCAGAGATTAAGCGCGACGGACGTCTAGCGCGGGCTGCAAGAAACAATGGTTTGAGCGCCATAGTGGTTCCCGACGCCACTCGATAAAGTACGAGAAGATGCCACACCGAGCTGCAACCCGTGAGTTTTTAGGCGTTCGTCACAGTGCTCATATCAAAGGCTTGATTTTTGTATTTGCACTGTGTGTGCTTGGGGCTCTTGCCATTTACATCTGGGGACAGTTGCATGCACAAGCTGAACAGAGTAAGTCGCAAGCGATGCTGCTAGCTCGAGTCCTTGAGGAGCAAACGGCACGGACATTCGAGACAAGTGAATTGGCATTGTCTAGCCTTGCTCTAAGCCCTGCAATTGTGGCCCACGATGCCTCAACTCAGGAGAGACAGACGTCTCTAGCTCAGGTGGTTTCACAAATTCCGTTTATTCGCGCGATGGCTTTGCTAGATCAGCGAGGCAAAGTCCTCGCAAGTACACAGCCGGGTGACAGAAGCACGATAGTTCCCATTGAGGCGCTGTTTACTGAGAAGCTCCACGAGCCTAAACCTGGAGAAGCTAGGCTGGGAAAGCTGATTCAAGGAAGAAACTTGTCGGCGCTGAGTACCAGCAAGGAGCCGTCGCCGCGAGGTATTAGTTTTCTCCCGCACGTACTGAGTTTCCTTCAAGAAGACGGTAGCACGGCCTATCTGGTTGCGCTTATCAATCCAGATGCAGTGGCAAATTTCTACCAAGCAACTCTTGAGTCCCTGAGCTATGAAGCTTTGCTGATGACATACGAAGGCCAACCTCTGGCCAGCACAAATATGGGGTCAGCAGTCCAGCAGGCACAAGCCTTGCAGACTCCGATTTTCAAGCAGATGCTACTCAATAAGGAGCGGGGCTCATACATCGGCAAAGGCATGCTTGGTGAGCAGGAAATAGTCTCTTTTCGCACGGTTCGTCATTGGCCGCTTGTGCTGCTGGTTGAGGAGCCGTATTCCGCAGTTGTTCAACGTTGGAAAGATGACGCGTTCATCTTTTTTGTTGCGGGGCTCGCATCGCTTTTTCTTGTGATCGGGTTGGGCTATTCGGTGCACAAGACTCGCAAGCTTCAAAGCGCAGCTCACAAAGAGATGGATCGAGCTCAGGCAAAGCTTGCTCGCAGTGAGCAAGAGTTGGCCGTGCTCATGCGTAGCGTTCAAGAATTGATTTTTCGCACGGACAAGGACGGGAGACTGACTTTTGTGAATGCACGTTGGGAGATGCTTACCGGCCAGTCCAGCAAGCAAGCTCTTGGACTGCGGCTAGAGAAAATTGTTGAACCTCAATTTAGACCCCAGGTTAAGGTTCTGCTCGATGCAAGGAGCCAGCAGAGTTTGCGCACATGCCAAGCGCAATTTGCATTGCCAAACGAAAAGGAAATTCTCTGCGACATCGCCGTAGTTCCTCTTACCAGACAGGGCGAAATTATTGGCTTCGCAGGAAGTGCAGTGGATGTGACGGCACGCTGGAAAGCACAGCAGGAATTGCAAACACAGCTTGCTTTTCAACATTTGCTTTTTGAGTCCACTCCTCTACCACTGCTAGTCACCGATGAGGCTCATCGCATAACGATTGCCAACAAAGCCTGGGAGGAGTTTTCTGGCTTGAACTCGCTGCAAGTGATGGGCAGTAATTTGCAGGACATCTGTGCCAGCGAAGATGCAACGAAGCAACTTCGAGCCAATGATCGTGTTCTCGCGTCGGGCCAGCGCACAGTGCTTGACACCAAAGTCATTCATGCTGATGGTACCTATCGGGACATGCAAATTACAAAGACAGCGATTAAGGACGTGCGGGATCGTCCGACAGGTGTGCTGAGTATCTTCGTGGATGTCACGGAATTCAGGATTGCCGAGCTAGCGACGCGGGAGGCCCGGGATGCTGCGGAGGAGGCTTTTAGAGTGAAGTCTGAGTTCGTTGCGAACATGAGCCATGAACTGCGTACTCCGCTTCAATCGATTATTGGCTTCTCCGAGCTGGGACAGCTTAGGTCACGTGCAACCCCTAAGCTAGGTGAGATGTTTTATGACATTCATGCAGCGGGACAGCGAATGTTAGCGTTGGTCAACGACCTTTTGGATGTAGCAAAACTTGAAAGTCCAGTGGGGTCAATCCATACGGAAAAAATTGATCTCAGAGGTTTGATTAGGCCGGTTGCACGCGAGCTTGAGCCACTGCTCCATCAGAAGCAAATTGATCTACGGCTTAGGCTGGAGGATGCTCCTTTAATTGCCAAAGCAGACCCAGTCCGGTTTCAGCAAGTCATACGCAATATGCTGGCGAATGCCATCAAGTTCTCTCCGCCCCATGGACGTATTGATGTTGAAGGGCACTTCGATGGTCAAGGAAACATCTGTGTTGACTTTCTAGACCAGGGACCAGGCGTGCCAACGCAAGAGCTAGACAAGATTTTTCAGCCATTTGTCCAGTCCAGCAAGACGAAAGATGGCTCGGGTGGAACGGGCTTGGGACTGGCAATCTGCCGAAAGATTATCGACGCGATGGATGGCACCATTACAGCAGCCAACAGGCCAGATGGCGGTGCAGTTTTTCGCATTACGCTGCCGACTCGCTCAGCTCAAGAGACGCAGCCAGGAGAGCTGCTGTAGTCTGTATATGTCGAATGGTGCTAATAACTGAAGCTATAGTTGTTAGAGCAAGTATGGTATCGACGTAGAGCCATGATTTGCGTTTACGACGGCATCTCGATTTCTCCAGGCTCAGCCCTTCGCTGTGCGGTATGGCCCACTCTTGATGGGTAATCTGATGAGAGGTCGAGGGGCAGCCAGTTCAATGCTCGCGAAGCAGTTGGTTCAAGGCGCCTGAAAGCTCAGGGTACCGCCAAGTAAACCCTGCTTCCTGTGCGCGCTGCGGAACCAAGCGCTGACCTCCTAGCAACAGAACGGACATTTCCCCCAGTGCCAGTCGCAACGCCCAGGCCGGAATGTGAAATATGGCCGGTTTACCTAACTCCCGGGCGAGCATCTGCGTGAAGTCAACATTGCGAACGACCCCAGGTGCACAGGCGTTGTACGGTCCGCCGCAGCTCTCATTGTTCAAAAGGTAGTCGATGAGAGCGACTTGGTCCTCGATATGTATCCATGGCATCCACTGTTTCCCGCTGCCCAATCTACCTCCAAGCCCTCGTTGGAATGTTGGCAGCAGCCGTGCCAGCATTCCACCGGTTGACGTTAACACTGGGGCAGTGCGTAGTACTACAACCCGCACACCAAGCTGGCGCGCGCGTATAGCCTCCTGCTCCCAGGCTACGCATAGACGGCTTCCGAAATCGATGTTCCCCGCGGAACTGTCTTCTGACAACCACTGTTCTCCGCCGTCACCGTACCAGCCGACAGCAGAGCCCGAGATCAGCACTGGTGGTATCGAAACTTGCTTTCCCATCCAGTCCACCAAGGTTCGCGTCAGGTCAATTCGGCTGTTCAGCAAAATCTCGCAGCGCTCTGCAGACCAACGGTGAGTTGCAATGGGCGCTCCAGCTAAGTTGACGACAGCATCGAATGGAGCGCTGCCATCAAGTGATTCAAGATGCGCTATACCCTTGGCGCCCAGGCACAATTTCTCCACCTGCAGGGGAGTTCGGCTCCACACCCAGAGATCATGACCTTGGCTCCGCCAGAGCCGACAGAGAGCCTGTCCAATGAGTCCGGTGCCTCCGGTCAACAGGATGCGCATGGGGTTCTCCTTTTTAGGAAATGACCAAAACACTCACCAGGGCAGGCGTTGTCCATCGTATGCCCAGAAGCTGCCGCTGTCCTGCGGCTGCAGGCCGTCTAATACCGCCAACAAATCCCGCGCAGCGTCGGTGGGACGGCTGCCTATCTGAGCACCGCGAAACGGAGCCGACAAAGCAGAGTCAACTGTGCCGGGATGCAGGGCTGCCAGGACCGCTTTTGGATGGGTGCGAGCTATTTCAATAGAAGCCGTCTTGAGCAGCATGTTCAGTGCTGCCTTCGAGGCTCGGTAGCTATACCAGCCACCAAGACGGTTGTCGCCGATACTGCCAACCTTGGCCGACAGAACCGCAAGCACGCCGTGCTCATTCTTCGGAAGCAACTGCGAGAAGTGTGCCAAGGCCAAGGCCGGGCCGATGGTGTTGATGGTAAAACTGGCTGCCATGTGCGCGGCGTTCAGGTCAGCCAGTCGCTTTTCGGGTGAGCCGGTTGGGCCGCTGAGCATTCCCGTGGCAATCACAATCAGGTGCCAGGAACCTTGCTGACGCAGCGAGTCGGCGGCAACTGCAATGGAGTCCAAGGCTCCAAAGTCGACGGCGGGACTGCTGCTTCGGCTCAGAGCGGCGACCGCAGCACAGCGTGGATCTGCCTCCAGCTGAGCGGCCATGGCTGAACCTATAGCGCCGGAGGCCCCAACAATGAGAGCACGGTAACCAGTGGGCAGAGATTGCATGGTAGGCCTCGGTGGTGTCGTTGCTACAGGTGGTCGAGTTGTTCGCGCAGTTGCTGAGCATGTGCGCGCAACGCTGATTGCTGCTCAGGCGGGAATTTCTGCCACTGTCGGTACACCAGTGCCAACCGGTGGTTGCTGCCAAGAACATCGATGTGACGCGCAAAAAAGTCCCAGTAAAGAGCGTTGAAAGGGCAGGCGCTCGGGCCGGTCTTCTGCTTGGGGTTGTAGGCGCAACCCTGGCAATAGTCGCCCATGCGCTGCAGATAGGCCGCGCTGCTGACATAGGGTTTGGTGGCAATCAGGCCGCCATCGGCGCGCTGGCTCATACCCAGCGTGTTGGGCAGCTCTACCCACTCAAAAGCGTCGATGTAGATGCCCAGGTACCAGCGGTGCAGCTCCATCGGATTCAGCCCCGCCAGCAAGGCAAAGTTGCCGATCACCATCAGCCGCTGGATATGGTGGGCATGGGCGGTTTGCAGCGACTGCCTGATGGACTGGTGCAAACAGCGCATATGCGTGTCCCCGTTCCAGAACCAGTGCGGAAGCGGCAAGTGGTGGTCCAGCGCATTGCGACTTTCGTAGCCCGGCATATGTGCCCAATAGATGCCGCGGATGTACTCACGCCAGCCAAGGATCTGGCGCACAAAGCCTTCCACAGCAGCGAGCGGTGCGTGGCCTGAGCGCCAGGCGGCTTCGGCACATTGCAGCACCTCCAGAGGGTGCAGCATCTTCACGTTCAACGCGAACGAAAGCAAAGAGTGGAATAAGCGCGGCGCTTGGCTTGACATGGCGTCTTCATAGTCGCCAAAGTGCGGCAGTGCATGGGTGACAAATGCCTCTAAACAGCGCATTGCCTCTTGCCGGTTCAATGGCCAACGCAGTGCATCCGCCTGCGCGTCACCGAAGCTTTGAACATTGCTGCGCTGCACGATTTCCCAGAGCGTGCTGTGGTCGTGGAGGGGACGCCAGTCCTCAGGCTCGGCAGGGGTTCCTGGCCAGGGTTTGCGGTTGTCGTGGTCAAAGTTCCACTGTCCGCCAACGGGCTGTTCATGTTCGTCCAGCAGGAGTCGGTAACGGCGGCGCATGGTGCGGTAGAAATGCTCCATCAACCATTGGCGGCGCCCATGCATCTGGGTAGCCAGGTCATCGCGTGCCGTCAGGAAGTGTTCGCTGTCTACTGCAGTGCAGGTCAACTGCTGGCTGCTAGCCCAAGCCTGCAGTTGAGCGTCCAGCCGCCACTCGTCGGGCTGCTGCCATTGCACCGTGTGGGCTCCGTAGTGCACAGCAAGCGCAGCCAGGTTGCCGGGTATGGACTGGCGGTTACTGGCATCGTCGATCGACACATAACGAACCCGGTGACCGTCGGCACGCAGCTGGCGCGCAAAGTCGCGCATGGCAGCAAAAATGGCCAGAATTTTCTGCGCATGGTGCAGCACGTAGTCGGTTTCCTGCCGCACCTCCATCAGCACATACACCACCTGCAGATCCACCTGCCGAAACCAACTGTGTTTCTGATTGAGCTGATCACCCAGTACCAGACGCAGGGTGTGCGCGCTGTGGGTGGCGGCCGTACTATCGCTCATGCTTTACCCCAGAGACGCTGGTAGGCTCCATCAGCGTCGTAGGTGGCCGCCTGTTTGACAGGATCAAAGCGACGCCCTCCTTGCGGATCTGTACCCCGACCGGCAATGTAAAGCCAGTTGCCCTGGTTGCTGTAGACGTCGTAGTCCAATAGCTGTGACTCAAACCAGGCAGCGCCGGCGCGCCAGTCACAGCCTAGGTCATGGATCAGATAGCTGGCCGCCACCTGGCGCAAGCGGTTGCCTAGGTAGCCCGTGGTAGCCAACTCGCGCATGGCTGCATCCACTAGCGTCTGGCCGGTCTGCCCTGAACACCAGGCTGCAAAGTTCCGATCATCATGTGGCGTGGCAAGCTCCGGACCCAGACCCCGTGCACGGTAGAGCGCGCGACCGTGCTGCATATGCAGAAAACGAAAATAGTCCCGCCATAGCAGCTCGAACCAGAGCCAGTAGCTGCTTTCGGTCGCGCCGCGCGTAGCTTCAAATTGTCGAAGTTCAGCGTAGGCTTGCCGTGGCGACAACGCGCCTGTAGCTAGCCAGAGCGACCATTTGCTTGAGTAGTCCAATCCCAGCAGACCGTTACGCGTGCGCTTGTAGCTGTGGGGAAGCCCGCGTGCGAGGTACTGACGGAGGTGGGCAAGGGCCGCAGACTCGCCGCCTTGCAGTAAGGCGATGGCGCTTCGGGCATCAAGCGAATTAGAGGCATCGGTCAATGCATCCAGTGCAAGTACCTGCTCTTGAAGGTACTTGCTGGGTATATTCGGCGGAACTCTGGGCAGAGCCTCCGGCACTGGCAGAGGCGGGTAAGGTTGTAGCTTGACGTGCTCAACAGCCTGACGAAACGAGGTGAACACAGCAGGCAACTGTCTCACCGGCCAAGGCAATTGGTCCGGGTGCAGCAGGCTGCTGTGCCACACGGTGTGCACCCGCAGGCCTGCAGCTCGCAGAGCGTCGACCTCGGTTTGCTCCTCGGGCGCGGCGATGTCTTCACAGACAATGATGCCGGCCCCTATGGCCTGTGCCAGGGCAGGCAGGGCCGTGGCGACTGGCGCATTCAAAATCAATAGCTGAGAGCGCAGTTCATGAAAATTCTCGGCCAGGTTCTGTATCGTCTTGGCTAGCCAGGTGCGACGGTGCTGGCCGATGCGGGCAAAGCCCCAATGGGTTCTGGCTTGAATGTCCGGCTGGCACAGCACCGGCAATATGTACTGCGCCCCCATCCTGCACGCGGCGTGAAGCACGGGTTGGTCGTGCAGGCGCAGGTCGTTGCGTAACCAGAGCAGCACCGTGCTCATGTCTGTTCCCCAGGTGGAGGTGACTGCTTGCGCTGCCGTCGGCAGCGTTCGGAGCAGTATTTGACCTCGTCCCACAACTGAACCCACTTTTTGCGCCAGGCAAATGGGCGCCCGCAGCAAAGGCATGACTTTTCAGGCAGATGCGGTTTGCGGTGCACGGCATGCCTCCTTCGATCTCAGCCCGCGTGCGCGTGCAGCGCCGTGTGGACATGCCGGGCCAGGCTCCGTCCGCTCAGCCAGGCACCTTCCACGCTGCCGCTGTGCATCCAGTCTCCGCACATTCCCAAACCTGCTGCAGCGTCCCACCATGCGCCAGCGTTCAATGGGTTGGCGGTGTCGGCATAGCGCCAACGATGAGCGGTAGCCTGAACATTGGCGGGATCGGGGCCTCCCAGTTGCGCAAATGCATTCAGCAGTACGGCCGTGACAGTTGCGGCATCGTCTTCCAAATGTGCCTCGCTCCAACTGTGTGCGGCATGCAGCAGCCAGGTTTCGGTGCCGCCTCGGCTAGGTTTGCTGCTGTCGCGTGCGATCCAACGCAATGGACTGTGCTCGACAAAGCAGCCGTCTACTGGCAGTGACAACGGTTGATGGCAGCGCACCATGAGTGCCCAGCAGGGCAGCATCCTGGCATTGCTTGCAAGGGCAGTGGCATCAGGAGCAACACCTGCCAGCAGCGGCGCGGCCTGCGGTGCTGGAACGGCAAGCACAACCGCTTCGTAGCGATGTGGCTCGGTGCCATGCTCCTGGCTTTGCAGAATCCAGCCAAACGCCGAACGCGGTTGCAAAGGCTCGACGGTGGCTTGCCACTGAAAGCGCACAGATTGCGATGTGGCATGCATGTCGCGCACCATATGTGCAGCCGGAGAGGTCATGCGTGGGGTACCGACAAAGCGCTCCAAAAAGCTGTCTTGCGGGGCGAAGTCATGACCATCATGTTTGCCGATGAGGCCCTGCCAAACCTGCGCAGCGCCTGCATGCTGCCACTCGGAGACCTGTTTTCTAAACTCTGCATGATGTGCCGTGAAATACTGGGCACCGTGGTCACACTGCCAATCAATGTCTCCATCGCTGCTACGGCGCGTACTCATACGGCCGGAGGGACCCCGACTTTTGTCGAACACATGGACGCAGTGGCCCGCTTCTAATAAGGCCTGGGCGCAAGCCAGCCCGGACATGCCTGCACCAATGATTGCGATGGCTTTGTTGCTGCTGCTCTTTGTAGGGCTGGGGGTGCTCATGGGAATTCAAAGTCTGTAAGTACAAGATGCATCCGCGTGGACGCAAAGTCGCGGGAATATGACTTTTCTGAACTCAAGGCCGGTTCGATTGAGGGACCTTAGTGACACGGCTTAGGTCTACGCCCAGGGTTTTGGCCTTCTGTAGCAACAGATTGAACTGTTGCTCGGGAATGGTCCTATTGCGTGACAAAAGCCAGAAGTAATCCATGCTGCTGCCAATCACCAAAGAGGTTTGATAGTCCTCATCAAGGCTCACCACGTTGTAGCCGCCATAGAAAGGGCCAAAGAAAGATACCTTCAGAGCCGCTACATCTGACGCCCCCAGGAACCGAGCCTTGCCCTCGGCTTCGCGCCATTTCTGCTTGACTGAGTCGAATCCTCGGTTCAGCACCGCAACGCTTCCGTCATCGTTGAGGCTGTAGCTAGCTGAGACCTGGGTCAAGTCTTTTTCGAAGCTGTGATCGATGCGTGCCAACTCGTACCAAGTCCCCATGTAGCGCTTGGCATCAAAACCGGTGACCGGTTTCACCCCAGTAGATATGTCAACAGCACAACCCGATAGAACAACGTTGGCCCCCACAAGGACCGTCGCAAGCGCTGTCGCGCGCATGAATGAGCTTCTAGAGATATGCATAAAGTTCCTTTGATTAATTCGCAATACAGAGGCCACGATCTGCGAGATTCCTCTGCCTGAGCCAACATGTTTCGCATGTTAGGGCTCAGACCGAATTCCAAAATCACTCTGTTGAGCGAGCCAAAAAATTAGCCGAACCGTCAGTAGTCTTATTCTTCAAGCGCAGTGCAACTTGCCGGTTCAACCGCAGCTCCCGCAAGACTTGAAGCACAGCCTGCAGGTGCAACGCGAGAAGACACCGGAAAAATCGCCTCTGCAGCGCGCTGCCTTCTTGGAGACAAGGTGCTGCTCGAACTCGCAGGTTGCTTACTGCTCATAGACACTCTTAGTAAGCAATTGATTTGCAATCCCCGTTTGGTCTATTTCCGTATCTATGCGCTCCTGTACGGAAGTACACCGCGTCACTAAAGCTCAACTGAACATGAACGTTCTTTTTGCTTTGCGTCATCATTTTTCAAACTGACAAGATCAAACAATGAACTCATCAGTTCAAACTATAAACTAAAGATACCAGACACGCACTATTGGGGCATTGATGTGCTAGATCTGCAGGTGCTCGCTATGTGCGTTATTGCAAAAAAAGACATTGAAGTCGCAGTGTTGCTATATTTTTTGGAGCAAGCTCCTGCCAAGGAGCCACTGCTGAAAGTGATAGGGGTCAGAGCTGATGACATGCAGCCCGTGCATGCGACGGTCATGCAGCGTAATGTCACGCCCATCATTCGCCAGAAAAAGAATGTCAGGATGCGCAAAGATGTCTTTTCGCACTGCAAAGCTGCTATCCCTCATGCAGGAGGCTCGGTAGCATGCTTGCATATGACCGGGGGGGCTTGGTAGAGACCAGGGTGAACTGCATCACGTGGCTAGGTGAATAGGTGATGTCACGCACGTTCTAGCGGTCAATGAACCTCACATTCGAGCCGCCATGCTCAATAGGTTCACTGAACGGCGCTAACCTCCGACACTGGCCGTGAGTAGGTCCTGTTTGGTGTTGGCGAAATCTGGCCCGGAGCTGATATACGCAACATCCCCGGTCAATACAAAAAGCGCACCTCCCAATCGTTGACAGGTGAGGTGCGCTTCTGGTCTGCCCTTCAGACCGCTTTCCAAAAAATATAGTCGGCCTGATACTGCACGATCTGCTTGCTGCCCAGATTCGCAGCTCCGCAGGCCATGCTCGGCGCGACGCCCCCCTTGGTTGCCACACGCTGGATATAGGTCACCCCCTGCATGGCTCCCATTCCGGTGGCAGGATTGGCCTTGACCAGCTGCAGCGGGATATTGCCCGCTCCGGCAGGAGCCACGGCAAGCTGCGTGGCAGTGACCTTGGAGCCGTCGTTGTTCTCCCAAGTCGCTGGCGGACCCCAGTATTTGCCGATGACCGTACCGCTTCGCGTTTGCAGCTTGGCATCAGGGCCTACAAACACCCATTCGTGCTCGGCTGCCATGTCCTTCTTGGCCCGACACTCATAGGTGATCTGGCCAACACCCACGGTCTCCATGGCCACTTTGTGTCCTGCGGGCACTTGCACGGTAGCCGGAAGTTCGGCTTGTGAATACATGGAGTGAGAGCCCATGGATGAGCAAGCGCTCAGGCCAAGCGCGGATAGGCACAGAGCGGTCAGCGAAAGTGTGTGTCGATGCATCATGAGTATTCCCTCAAACAAGATGAAAAAATGCACCGGGCGAGACTGCCCGGTACTCGGGGCTTCGCCAGGTCAGCCGCCAAATGACAAGGCATTGCTTGGCAAGGGGCGGCCGAGAGCCGAGATCAGGGCCGTGTAGTGCATGGTTTCATCGGCGGCCAGGCGTCCTGCGACCTTGGCCAGGTCACGGTTTTCGAAAGCTGGAATGACGCCCAGGTAGGCATTGGTCGCGCCAAGCTCCAGTCTTGCGGCCAGATTGAGCACATCGGCCTGACTCTTGAGGGTTGCGGCCTTGAGAGAGTCGGCATAGGTCTGCATCGAGGCCTCGGCCACCGGCTTTCCGCCCATCTTCTGGATGGTGGCAATCAGAGCGTCACGGTGGGCCTTGTGATGGCTTTGGAACAGCAGGGCCACATCCAGCACGGGCTTTTGCAGCAGGCCGCTACCAGCACCCAACTGGTAGGCGTTGATGGCCTCATGCTCCAGCCCCAGGGCCACATTGAGGATGGATACATCCTTGGCTGGATCATTGCCCATGCCTTGGGCCAGAGCCTCGTTGCCTGCCAACATGGCGACCGCCACGGCCGACAAAGTGCCGGTGGTGCCAAGAAATCCGCGACGCGAGGCCATGGGCGAGGCATGGCCTTCAAACAGATGGATGCTCATGATGACTCCTAATTGGATGTGGGGATCTGTCGGCCTTTGCGATGTCCGACACTTGGAATACGCATCCTTTGGCGCGGTGGATTCAAGTTTCTGAAAACTTTTTCAGCCATTTCGCGCGTTGTCCAAATCCAGTGGCTGGGTTGCTGCGTATAGGTGATTACCAGGAACTGCAACATGCCTTGGCAGTTATCCAACAGCACAACATGAAGCAGGTCCTACTGATCAAAATGGCTGCATGAGCGCCCAAACACCGGACAACCAACTGATGGACTTGATCGACCGCGTAGCAACCCGGGACGAGGTTGCTCTGAAGCTGCTGTACGACCAGACCGCCTCGCGGCTGTATGGCCTGGCTCTGCGCATACTTGGTAACAAGGAGTGGGCAGAGGATGTGCTGCAGGAGAGCTTTCTGGGAATCTGGCGCAGTGCGCAGACCTACCGGGAGTCGCTCAGCCCGCCCCTGGCCTGGATGGGCATGCTGGTGCGCAGCCGGGCCCTGGACTTTTTGCGCCGGCGCAGAGCCGAGCGCCTGCATCT
Organism: Comamonas testosteroni; assembly: GCF_014076415.1. NCBI lineage: Bacteria > Pseudomonadati > Pseudomonadota > Betaproteobacteria > Burkholderiales > Comamonadaceae > Comamonas > Comamonas testosteroni. Next base: position 2,136,905 of record NZ_CP043568.1, on the reverse strand, counting down.
CAATGTATCGATTGAGGACTTTGAGGAGTTGCCCCAGGACAAGGACACGCAAGGGCCAATGCAACTGGTGGAAGCAAGTGAACAAGCCGTGGTCTTGCACCAGTGTCTAGAAAAGCTGGAGCAGCCACAGCGCCAGGTGGTGAGCCTGGCCTATCTGAATGATTTAAGTCATAGCGAACTGGCCAGCAGCCTGAAGCTGCCGCTGGGTACCGTCAAGACATGGATGCGCCGCAGCTTGGAGCAGTTGCGCAAATGCATGGCACGCCATGTTTGAGCGCCAGGAGTCGACATCATGAATCTGACCCAGAACCCTGAATTACTGGACCGACTGGCTGCCTCCTATTCACTGGGAACTTTGCACGGAGGGGCACGCCGACGCTTTGAGCAGCTGGCACGCGAATATCCGCAGGTGCGCGCGGCTGCCTTGCTGTGGCAAGGCCGCTGGTCGGCCTTCTCCGAGGTTCAGACTCCGGTACAGCCCGATGCGGTGGTCTGGACACGCATTGCCAACCTGCTGCAGGCCGAAACAGCTAAAGCCAAGTTGGCCCGACAGCGTGAAGCCGCATCGAAGTCGGCATGGCCGACACTCGCGTGGTGGCGTGGACTGGCACTGGCAGGCGGCTTGGCCACGGTGGCGGCTATCTCGGTGGGGCTTTGGTCGCATCAAGGGCTCAGGGATGCATCGCACCAGAAATTGTCTGCGTTACAGACTCAGCTCCAGATGGCGCAGGCTGAATTGCAGGCGGCGCCCCAAATTCAATATGTGGCGGTGCTCGCCGATGGCAAGGCTGATGCGTCCATGCTGGTGACCTTCGATCCCCGGCACCAGCAACTGGTATTGCAACGCGTGAGCGGCTTCAAGGAGGCTGATAACAAGTCTCTTCAATTGTGGGCCTTGCCTCAACAGGGCGCGCCACGTTCCCTGGGGGTCATGGGTGATGGAAAGCTTGAGCAACTCACTGCGCAGGAAACCGACGTGAAAGCAATCCCGGCCCTGGCCATCAGCCTGGAGCCCAAAGGCGGCGTCCCCAGCTCAACGGGGCCGACTGGTCCGGTGCTGTTCAAGGGCGCGCTCATTCGCAGGGATCTTTGACTCAAGCCTCGGCAAACACGAAGGCCATCTCGACTGAGGCAGCAAAAAGCTGTTAAACCTCAATGGCTGCTCTGGGTCGAGCGCAGGCCCTTGTCAATGACCGCCAACCAGCATGTTATCTCGTGGCCAAATTTCGTCCAGTTTGCCCAGTGTACAGCGACCGCTCCCGCCGAGAGCAGACGCGGGCTAGTGATCTTGCTAGCGACCGCAACGGGTCGTCCCCACCAGTTCGCAGCTTACGAGATCTGCCGTTCAGGTTGTCTGGCACGCTACGATCCAGCAAGTTTCCGGTTTGATGCGTATAGCGGACGTCTGGCCAGATAGTGGGTCAATGTCTGGTATCGACGGCAGCGGTCACAGGCTCGCCAAAGCTCAGCGGCGGTAGTCAGCCTAGACCTGCAGTTCACGGCTACCTACCGGACGACAGCTCCTGGCCGAAGCCGAGCCTAGCTACAGGTGAGTACAGCACCGCAAAGCTGACCTTCGAGGCTGAAACTTGAGCGTCCAGTTTAGGATAGGTATTCAACAGGTGCAGGCCGTCGCCAGTCGGCCTAAGCAGGCCTCACAACTATCCCCGTTGGAGACAGCTTCAGGCTGGTTGCTGATGTTCACCTCAGAAATGCCAATGACCGCTGCAGCCCAGAGCAGTCATTGTGCCAATGACTTTCGAGAAGGTCTGCTCTACATCTCAAAGCTGTCGCTGAAGTCTGACGACCATCAAGTGACTGCTGTGGCTTGGGCTGAGCCGGTGCTATCGATTTGTTGCAGTCGCTCAGCTCAGTTTGCAGGAGTCGACCTTAGAGCAGTTACCGCTGATTGCGGAAAAGCAGCAGTGCCAACTGTGAAGCCAAAAGTGTTCGCTTTAAACCCTATCATTCGTCGCTGCGAGATGCTAGGTTTTCATGAATCCACGATGACACGTCCGTCACAGGAATGGCGCGGCGCTGGTTGAACGTGCCGCTCTTGTCCCACGCCATGCCACGCCCCTGGGCAAAGGCCGCACGGTACTTGCTCATCATGTTTTGCGGGTCGCGCGCCAACTCATCCATTAAATACTGCTCCGTCCATACCGACCGGGTGAAAGATCGACCAAGGCCCGCTTCCAGCTTGTCCGCCACCTCGCTGTACGTCACAGTGTCGCCAGCCAGATACACAATCTCGTTGCGGATGCGCGGTTGTGTAAACACCACTTCAGCGGTGAGCGCGCCGATATCGTCGGGCGTGGTTAACGTCACTGCGGTATCGAAGCTGCCCAGAGCGTGGACAGCATCGTTCTGCAAGTCAACGACGCCGAACTCAGGCTCAAACAGGTAGCTCATGAACATGCCGGTGGAGATGATGACCCACTCCGTCTGGTCCTGGCTCCGCAGCAGCTCGCGCACGTCGATCTGTGCGTCGAAAATGTCCTGCGGGCCGCCGCGGCCGATAACGTCGAAATCGACACCGAACTGCCAGGGGAAGTACCGGGGAATGCCAGACTGCAACGCTGCCCGCGCCAGCTTCATCGGCGTGTAGATGCCGGCGGCATAACCCGCGCAGCCAATCACCATGTCGTAGCGTGCGAAAACCACGGCAAGCTCATCAATGGAGCATTTCACCAAATCGCCCAGGACGATCTCGATGCCGAGGCTCCGAATCTCCGCGATATCCCGCTGCTTGGCAGGCTCGGAGGATTCCACGGCACTGGCACGCAGAAGAGCACTGATCTTTGCTCCGTCAACGCCTTTGGCTTTGAGCGCAAGATTGCGGAGTACCGGGAGACCGAGTTCGCCGGCACCGAGGACGAGAATGTTTTGAGACGTAGCGTTAGGATCTGATTGCTTCATCGTCTAGCCCAAAAATGAGAGAGTTCAGCCAGTCTAGCCACGCATCAAAGGCAATGTAAGAAGGCACACGCGTGATACCGGGAGCAAAACCACAGTGAATCGAGACGAAATTCTTCAATATGCGCAGACCGTTTGCGACGGCCTGCGAGACGACGACGATGGGGTGCGACGCGAGGTGCTCGCGCACGCCGGAAACCGCTGGTCGCTTGGCATCCTTCACACACTGGGCGTGTATGGCAGGCTTCGCCACGCTGACATTGGCAGGCGCATGCATGGGGTAACTCAGCGCATGTTGACGCTGACCTTGCGGCAGTTGGAGCGTGATGGACTGGTGCTCCGTCACGACTTCAAAGAGGTTCCCCCTAGAGTCGAGTACGAGTTGTCTGACAATGGCATGGAGTTGCTCCTCCGTATGGTCCCACTCTGGACCTGGATCGTCGAGAACGCAGATCGCTTTAGAGAGGCGAGAAAGAGCTTCGATGAAAAAGATCGCAGTACAAGCCCTTAGAGCGCCGAGTTTTTGACAATCTCAAAAAACCTGAGTTCTTACGTGATGGACATCGCGTACCTGAATTGATGTATCACGCTCGATTAGCTGAAATGGTCCAAATGCAGGTTGGTTCCGCTAAACGCAATGGGTCGCTTGCAACAGTCCAGTGCGTGATCAGTGGTTCACATGAAGGGCGAGCAAGCGATTCTTCAGAGATTCAGCGACAGGACTAAGCACACGCTCTCGCTTCTGTATCAGGCCTAAAGTCCGCCACAACTGAGGCTCGATGAGTGGCACACCGCAGACCTTAGGATTGCACTCAGGCAGGGCAAGCTGCGGGATGGCTGCCATTCCCAAACCTGCTTCGACAAGAGCCAGAGCCCCAGTTACGTGATTGCACTCGTACCAAGCCATTGGCTGCTCGAGCAGGCCTGCCATGACTTGGTCCAAAAGCAGTCGATTACTACTCTGGTGCGATACGGATACGAGGCGCACTCCGGCAAGCTCTGACCACGGCACCTCTGAGCGGCATGCCCAAGCATGACTGCGCAGCATCGCCAACACATATCGCTCGCGTGCCAAAGTCTCGAACTGAATTCCGGGTTCCTGACTTCCCGTGAAGCTGAGCCCGAAATCGGCTCGACCCCTTACCACGGCATCCAGGACATGGCTAGCATTCTCGTCAATGACGTGAACTTGCACATCCGGGTACTCATCGGCGAAGGCGCGCAATGCGTTCGGCAAAAGATGGTTTGCCACTGATGGAATGCAAGCTACCGTCACCGATCCTCGGCGAGTCAGGGCCTGATCGCTGATACGCTGCGCTGCAGTCTCGAGGCTCTCCAGAGCTGCGCGCGCCTCAATCAGAAATTCCTGGCCAACGGCGGTCAACTGAACATGCCTGGTGGTCCGCTCAAGCAGCTTGGCTCCAAGTGCTTCCTCCAGGCGCTCCACCCTGCGACTCAACGCCGGCGCAGACAAACAAAGACGCTCCGCGGCTACACGAAAGCTTGAATTCTCTGCCGTGGCAACAAACGCCTGTAGCTCGGCAATATCAAATTTAATGCATCCCATGCAACAGTCCAATCATATATTGCAATTTACAGAATATTCCTGAAAATTTACCATCGCCGCTTGCACAGAGTTGATAACGACTCGATCAGGAGACAACATGCAACGACGCCCTCTCGTACTGGCTGCCGCATTGGCCGCCTGCCTGCCGCTCGCCGGTGCCCATGCCCAGGACTTCCCCCCCAAAAGACCGGTCACCATGGTTGTCGGCTTTGCCGCAGGCGGTTCGGCTGATATCGCGGCACGCATCATTGCCAAGAAGCTCGGCGAAAACATAGGCCAGAGCGTGGTCGTGGATAACAAGCCTGGTGCCGGCGGCAATCTGGCGCATGCCCAGGTTGCCCATGGACCTACCGATGGCTCTGTCTTGCTGTTCGGCTCCATCGGCCCCTTGAGCATCTCGCCTCACTTCATGAAGGTGAGCTACGACCCGCTCAAGGATCTCGCACCCATCACTATGGGCGTGACCTTTCCCAACGTTCTGGTGGTGCCTGCAAGCAAAGGCATCAAAACCCTAGGCGAGTTTGTGGCTGCCGCCAAGCGTGAACCGGGCAAACTGGACTTTGCCTCTACGGGCCCTGGATCAGCTGCCCACTTGGCCGGCGAACTGCTTAACGACATTGCAAAGATCGACACGGTTCACATTCCCTATAAGGGCGGAGCCCCCGCTTTACAGGATGTCCTAGGCGGACGCGTCAGCTCTTTCTATGCAGCACCACCCACAGCGCTGCCGCATATCGAGTCGGGCAAGCTTATTCCGCTGGCAACCACCGGACTGACACGACCAGCCTACCTGCCCAATGTGCCCACCGTCGCAGAGACCTATCCCGGCTTTAACGCCACTAACTGGTATGCGTTCGTTGCGCCAGGGAAAACACCCAAGCCGCTACTGGACAGATGGAATGTCGAGCTCGTGAAGGTGTTGAACGCACCTGACGTGCGAGCAAGCCTGCTTAAACACGGCCAAACTGCAACTCCGTCATCACGGGAAGAGTTGGCCAAATTCATTTCCACAGAGAACGAAAAATGGAGTCGCATCATTCGTGAACGAAAAATCACGGCAGATTAACTGAGCGGCAAGTCAACACGGATTTCAAAAGATCGATGTGAACAACCGGGCCTCAAGCCTGGCACCGCGCACAAAAGCGGGTGGGCAGTGGATCCATGCAGTCCGGCTCCTGGGCGGCTCGTTCAGCTCAATGACGGGGGGCTGCCACTGGCGGATGCCCTCCCTGCGACTCTGAGGACTTGGTTTAACAGCCCAGACTCGGGGTTGCAATTTGCTCAATGCCGCTGCTGAGCTGGGATCATCAGACTCCAAAATCTAGGAAGCCGTAAGTCAGCACAAGATAGAAATGTCATCTGTGTTGGACAGCCTGCTTAGCTCTGTCTGCTGGACGGACGCTTTCGCTGGTGATAGTTGGCGCCATCGTCCATGCCCAAATAGGCCAATCAGTTGATGAAGTGATGGAGAACTTCAGAGTATCTGTTGACGGCATCCTGCGCAGATGAGTTAGCCGTGCGCGGAGTTCATCCCTGCCTGTAGTCGACTTGAACCTGCAAGCGCGTACCCAGCAGCGGATCAATCCCCGAGCGCTTGTCAGCTGAAATACAAAGCATATGCAAACGATCCGACGTCCCCCCGCAACTCCAGCTTCCACACCTTCGGCCCAAGGTGACACATGCAAGAGTTCTCCACCAGCGATGAAGCAGCCCTCGTCACCCGTGCTGCATGCCACTCGGGCGCAGCCTTGGCTGGCTCAAGGGAACAAGAAAAGTCGATGAGGCAAAGCCCTGACCGCAACAACCAACTCTCGGCTGACAGAAGGCAAAAGAAAAAGCCCTGACTGCTACAGCCAGGGCTTGGGAACTGGCGCCAGGGGTCAAGCCATCTTTCAGTGCTACAACCTGAACCTAGCGATGCGTATCTTGCTCTCGAAATATGACAGAAAGATGGCAAAAAGCCCTGACCGTTTCCGGCCAGGGCTTTATTGGTTGCGAGGGCCGGATTTGAACCAACGACCTTCGGGTTATGAGCCCGACGAGCTACCAGACTGCTCCACCTCGCGATATTCCGCGTCGGGGGCCAACCACCATTCCTAGGCGCCAGCATGATTTCCCCGACGGCTGCATTGTAGCATATATGTATAAATTTACAGCATGAATAGATATTCAGTAATGATCCCCGCCAGGAAACAACACAAAAGCCAGCTGGCTGGCCTAGCGGACTCTGCCCACTAGGACGTGTTGAGATTTAACGTGAATTGATCACAGCCGATGCCAGCGTGATGACAGCAGCGAAGCTGCTGTCTGTCTTGTCGCTGCGCATTGCAATGCGCTTGAACTCCTTGAGCTTGCAAAAGAAGTTCTCGATCAAGTGCCGCCACTTGTAGACCTCTATATCAATCTGCAAGGGCGCTCGACGATTGGCCTTTTGTGCAATCACCACTTGGCAACCCTGTGCCAGCAAGTGTTGCTTCAGCCAGTCTGCGTCAAACGCTTTGTCGGCCAGCAATGTCCGCAGGTCTATGCCTTCGAGCAGCTGTTCTACACCTTGAAGATCATGCCGTTGGCCTGGCAGCAACACAAATCGGATCAAGTTTCCAAGGGCATCCGTCAGCGCCAATATCTTGGTGGTCAAACCACCTCGACTGCGACCTATGGCCTGGCTCGCAGACCCCCTTTTGCACCCTGTCCATGCCTGTGCACTCGCACAATCGTTGCATCCACCATCACGTATTCCATGTCCGGTTGATCGCTGACCGCGTCAAACAGCTTTTGAAAGACATCAGCTTTGACCCAGTCGCGAAACCGTTTGAAGACGGTGTTCCACTTGCCAAATTCAGGCGGCAGATCTCGCCAAGGGCTACCTGTACGCGCAACCCAAAGCACTGCTTCCAAGAACAGTCGATTGTTGGAGCCACTGCGTCCTCGATCCCCAATCTTCCCTAGACACAATGGGCTCATACGAGCCCATTGTTCATCTGTCAAAACGTATCGCATCACAGCGCGATTGTGACGCCACCCCGGAAGGTAAAAATCAAATCTCAACAGACCCTAGAACTCGTGTTGCTTATTTTCAGCCGCCTCTTGGAGCGCTTCATTCAGACCACCAGCCTTCTTCCAAGCGGCACCTTCAACCTGCTTTGCGCCCCATGGCTTCGCCCGTATCTATCCGGTAACTCGTGGAGCAATTGAGTTTCATGCCTCCAGGCAGTGACCCTTTCTTTCTATAGTCTTGAGAATCGCAAGGTTATTTGCAAACGATTCTCAATTGCAATTATCATTCATCCCATGGTGCGGCGAATCGCTGTACCGCCTCTTCATCGTGGGGCGCTGACAAGCGAGGGCTTGCAGCGTTTTAGCTAGCCAGCGGCCCTCTCCTATTAGCCAAGCCTTTTTTCCACGATCAAGCCAATCAAGTCGGCAACCGCAGCAGCACAGCCAAACACCGTTGTGCAATCACAAGCACGGCTCTCATCCGGAGCACAGGCCAGAGCTTCTCGACTGCGCCATCACGTTTGCGGCCTGCCCTCCGCAGCAGCGATACACTGAGCCGCTGACCCGGATTGGACGTATACAGACCTCAGCCCCCCCTGGCGATGCGATCCGAGTCCCTGCACGCGCAGCCTTTTCCTGCCCGGGCAGACAGCCTAACGACCGAACGGCAGGACCGAGCAATGCCCGCTTGAAAATCTGCAGGCACACCTCACGGCTTGCATTCCTGTCAACGAACTGACACAGTCAAACGTTAAAAAGGGACACATCAGCTTCAATCCACCCTTCAAGGAGTAGCCATGACCTACCTGTACGCCGCCTATCCTGAACTCAAAGCGACGATTCAAGAGATCATGACGCCAATGCCTGACCCGCGCTCTCCCGAAGAAGTTCTGCGGATGCTGTCCCAGAACCCTCCCGAAGGCGAGTACAGCGCTGACGCTTTCTAAACAGTCTCCAGATAAACCAAGCCACCTCAAAGGTGGCTTTTTTGTGTTTCAGGCCTAGCGTCGACCGTGCCCACGTCCGCCGTGGTGCTTATGCCCCCCGCCATGACCACCTGACCGATGACCATGATGCTTGTGACCGTGCGAATGCCCGTAGAACCCATCATGGTGACGGTGCCCATCACCATGTCCGTGATGTGCGTAGCAGCCAGACAAGAACAACGCGAATGCCGAGACTCCAAGTAACTTTTTCATAGCAATAAGTCTAGGTTATTCAATCGCTTACAGGTATTCGATGTGTAAGCAAGTGAAGCTCCTGCCCACACCCCGTCGGCCTTGAACTGATTTTTTGTTTCTGCAGCTTCATATGAACCCGACTTTGGCGAAGCACAACAGCCCCCCCCAACATCCAGGACCAGGATGGCTGCGATACGAACCCAGGAATGAAGCTTGAGCGTCAGAAGCACCTTGCCGCCAGGGCCGACACCATGCTGCCGACAGGAAAGGATGGCCGGCACGGCGCCGCGCTTGTCCCCCGCAACTGCCGAGCCAGTGATACCGCTTGCGCCTGCCGCAGTGATGCTGCACATCGTCTGCTGGCGGGACGGCCGCAACTCTGCCCTGGCTGCAATTGAAGGTGTGCAGCGCCAATAACACGCAGGTAGCGCAATGGACAAGCCCAACCGCCTTCATGAGGCTTTCAGCGCCTAGGGGCCTGTTTGGCAAGGAAGTAGGGCTTCAAAAACAAAAATGCCTCACAAGAAAACCTGTGAGGCATTTTATAAACTGGGGTGGCTGATGGGACTCGAACCCACGACAACAGGAATCACAATCCTGGACTCTACCAACTGAGCTACAGCCACCGTAGAAGTCTCTATTGTACTTCAGAATTTGAGCTATCAAATCAAAATTGAGAGCAATAAACACTGAACTAGCAACGATTCAAGGCAAACACCTCTCATCAAATAAAAACGCTCTGCGCTGCAGAGCGTTTTCAAAATTCTGGGGTGGCTGATGGGACTCGAACCCACGACAACAGGAATCACAATCCTGGACTCTACCAACTGAGCTACAGCCACCGTAGAAGCATCTATTGTAATGCATAAATCAGACCGCAAATAAACTCGCGCCTGATTTAAATGCCTTACTGAGGACGCGGAACCTTGATCTGGACCTTGAAAGTCTTCTTCAACTGCTCATAGTAGGCCATGACTTCAGCCATGGAAGACCACTGAGTGAACTGCGCTTTTTGCTGCTCCAGGACCTGAGCATCTTGCGCAGGACGCGGGGCAATGCGGTTGACCTTGATCACCGCGTAACCTGCATTGCCAAGGTCGACACCCTCCCATGCAGGCAGGGCATTCGTGGGGGCGCGCAATGCCGCATCCAGCACTTCACGCGGCAGATCCCTGGCTTGATCGCGCCCTACCTCGACCGCCGCAGGCAGCTGAGCCGCTTCAGGCTTGGCCTTCCATTCGGCCATCTTGGCCTTGCCCTCCTGCTTGGCCAGTTCTGCGGACTGATGCGTCACATATAGCTGCTTGAGCTTCTCACCCACTTCATCCATGGACTGAGTATGCGCAGGAGCATAGCTCAGCACACGACCAGCCACCAGGTTGCTGGGAGCCAGCTCCACAGCATCAGTATTGCGCTTGTTCTCCAGAGAATCTGCGGAGAACAGTGCCTCAAGGAAACGCTTGTTGGCCAGAGGACCTTGCGCACCAGGGGCTGGCTCACGTGTCACGTTCTCGGCCTTGTGAACGCTCAGCTTGAACTTCTCGGCCACAGGCTTGAGGCTTTCGGACTGCTCGTAAACGGCGTTGGAGAAGGCTTCGGCCGCCTCTGCAAACTTGCGCTGGGCCTGTTGCTGCTTGAGGTCTGCTTCCAGCTTGGGGCGCATTTCCTCGAACGAGGGCACCTTGGGCTGCTTGATGCCGGTCAGCTCGATGATGTGAAAGCCAAAGTCAGACTCGACCACATCGCTGATGTCGCCCTGCTTCATCTTGAAAACGGCTTCTTCAAATGGCTTGACCATAGCATCGCGGCCAAAGTAACCCAGATCACCACCATTGGCAGCAGAGCCGGGATCCTGCGAGTTGGCCTTGGCTACCTGGGCGAAGCTCCTGGGATCTTTGCGCACCTGGGCCAGCAATTGCTCAGCCTTGGCCTTGGCTTTTTCACGCTCTGCAGCCGGAAGATCCTTGGCCGCATTGATCAGGATGTGACTGGCACGACGCTCTTCGGGACCGGCAAGACGGGCGGCGTTTTCCTTGTAATAGGTGCGCAGGTCGTCTTCGCTCAGAACAATGCCTTGCTGTACAGCGGCCAGGTCCAATTGGACATATTCCACCGTTGCTGCCTCGGGCTGTTTGAACTGATTGGTGTGAGCTTCATAGAAAGCCTTGAGCTCGGCCTCCGTGGGTTGGACCTTGCCTGCAAAGGCACTGGCATCAAACCGGGCAACTTGAATTTCTCGGCGCTGATACAGGGCGTCCATGGCCTGCTGCAACTGCGCGGCAGTCGTGAAGCTGGTCGAAGACACGGAACCCAGTACCTGATTGAGAGCCATTTCACGACGCAGATTGGCTTCAAACCCTTCGGGAGTCATGCCCTGCGAGCCGACCAGAGCCTTGTAGGCTTCTGCATCCAGCGAGCCATCGGGCTTTTGCAAGGAGGCAATCGCGGGGATTTCACGCAAGGTACGCACCAACTGTGCATCGGGCGTTGTCAGGTGCATCTTGGCTGCAGCAGCTGCCAGCACGCGATCACGCACCAGCTTCTCCAGCGTGGCATAGCGCGCCTCTGGCGAGTCGAGCAGCTTGGCATCCATGGTCGGATTCTGCGCACGCAGGCGGTCGCTTTCAGCCCTGTGAGCGTTGTCCCAGTCCTGCTGGGTGATGTCATGCCCATCCACGCGGGCCACAGTCTGGCTGGACTCGGTGAAGTAGTTCTGGTTGACTCCGACAAAAATGAAAGAGGGAATGATCAGCAAGAACAACAAGATCATCACGAACTTGGAATGCTTGCGGATGGATTCGAACATGGTCAATCTTTCTGCGGCAGCAAAAATAAAGGCGAACTTGCGTTCGCCTCATTAACAATGGTGAAAGCCGTGCGACCCGCTTGCGCCACCGACCGGGCCTCTACAGGGCACTGATGCTCTACAGAACTGCCATCCAACCTCCACCAACAGGGTTAGGCTAATCCTATCCATTCTAACTGCCAGCTTTTCCATTGCCGCTGTCCAGCCAGGGCATCTTGCATAGAAATACACCGAACAACCGTCACCTCCAGTAGCAATAAACGCCAAAACGCAAAGAAGGCTTGGAGCTCTCTAAGCCTTCTTTGCGCTGTAGCGGCGGATGCTGAATGTCTCGAACCGCCTAGCCACTCTGCGCAAAGGTCCATATCTCCAGAAATATCAGCAACTTGCAGAAGTCTCCAACTTTCCTGAGCACCCACATTCAAGGATGGCGCACACGCACGCGACTGCTGAGGCATTCACTGTTTGACGCCTGGTTCAGGCCACGGAAGCTACTCGCAGAACGCCCTAATCCAATCCCATCCGGCGTCCTCCTTGGCCTCGTCGTCGGCATCTCAAGGACGCCCCCCCGAGCACCCGATGTGAAGAGCAGGCTTCGACAACATGATCCTTCGCAGTCTCTACTACCCTGGGAATGCTTCTTTGACCGCGACATGCGAACCATCCTCGACCTTCACCCCACAGCAAAAGATGTGGGCGAGTTTGTGGACGTAAAGCACTACGCCCTGCATGACGCACACCATGAGGCCAAGCAACTGGCAAAGTCACTCACCCTGCTCCAGAGCCTGATTGCCAAGGGGACCTGTGAAATGGCCACATACCCGCACCCTGGCCCTCGCGCTTCTGATAGCACCGTCCCTGGAACAAAGCTGCTGATCGCGCTTCAGTGGATGCTGACCCTCTTTGACTTCTTCTGCCTGATTGGCGTTCCCGTGGTGAATGCCAAGACACCAGATGCCTGGCCGATGTAAGTGCGATCGACTCAATCGAGATAGCTGCTTGCGCTTTATAGACAGGTGCTACGGAGCGAAATCATGAAAAATCTCGTTGCAGGATTGATCCTGACCGCCGCCATCTGCATGGGCGGACCAGCACTCCCGCACAAGCAGATGAGCCAACCTTTCCCATCAAGACGCTGAGCGATGAATTCACGTGCCCCGGCATGCACACCGAGCGCTGGATGAAAAAGCCGTTCAATGCCTGAAAGTGAAACAATGACCAGAATCCCCAGTGAAGCAAGGTGCTCGGCTGACCAGTCCTGTCACCTGGAGAGCCTGCAGAGCGTCACATCCCGCCTAGGACAGCTATGACTGCAAAGAGTTGCAGCGCACACTGGGCATTCCTGATAGCCGCTTCCGTGTGTTTGAGCTGCCAAGCCGCGCCCATGGCCTGCTGATCTCCTCCAACGGCACGCGGCTCCCCCTACCCCCGCCTCAACGACAACACGACCCGCTTCTCAACGGGTTTCGCTTTTCTGGAACTCAGGTGCTCAAGAGCATGATCAGTTACCGCATTGCCAAGAGCTGACAAGAAAATCTGCAGGTGCAGGAAGATGCCCTGCCGCTGGCTGCGCAATGGGCCGTGCGCTTCATGACCGAGACCAAAGTGCTGCCGGCCAGCGTGCTCAAGCGCAAAGTCAACGAGAAGGTCAACCGCCGCAAGCATGGCAAGAAAGAGCTCCGCGATCTCAAGGATGAGCCTAAGCTGGATCTGCTGCCCACGGTCTTCGCCAGTGGTGACATACGCGCCCAAGGAGGGGAGACCTAGCGCCAGCGTCGCCTGGCATCCAAGGCGGAACCTGCGCCTGTTCACACAGGCTGGCGGGTCACCGGCATCCGACCCGGGAAGCTGAATGGGGCAAGGCAGGCCCATGAACGGCTTTCCCAGATGGCACAGAAGGCAGGCGGCAAGCCACCGAAGCCCTTCGACGAAGCCTCATGGCTTCGCACAGCAGTACACAGCAAGCCGTACATCCTTCAAAAGGCCTCCCGGCAATACAAGGAGCTGACCATAAAGGCAGGCTGGCTATTCAGATCCGGAAGATTAAAAAGGTTACGGCATAACAGTCAGAAGTCCCACGGAAGTTACATGCCAGCGACGAATGCGAATCAATAACCTGGAACGATTTTCATTCGCAGAAAAAATCTTGGCATTGACAAATTTTGACTGATTTACCACTCCAAACAAGAAGCAGGCTGACATAGATGAGGGAGGACGCACGCTGTAATTAATTGCGGCACCAATAGCGAAACACATGTACGGTGAAAGCAGATTGTCGCTTTGCGCTCAAGGAACAGGCGCTACCACTCTTCGATCGAGGAGGCTCTGGTCATATGTTCGCGAATGACGACCTCTTGGTTCTGACGCCACCTCTGGCGATCTTTGTTCTGGCAGTCATATTGGTTGCTGTCTGGCTCGCCCAACGATCTCAGCGCTTTCTGCTTTGGCAATCTTGCGCCTATTCACTCGCTGCACTGCCTCTTGCAGCTCAAACCTTGATGCCCCTGGAGGAGCTCACTCGCTACGCACTCTTGATTGGCAGTTTCTACCTGCTGAGCGCTTGGTGCCTTGCGAAAAGTTGGGCAGAGAGATGGCGTGTATCGGCCCAGCCACTTGTAGCGCTACTGATTGCCAGCATCACGTTAGCTGCGCTGTATTACTTCAGCCGGATCAGCCCCAACGTCTGGGCTCGAGTGAACTCCTTCAGTGTTGGTTCAGGTCTTGTTTTGCTGCTACCTGTCCTCCAGGTCTATTCAAGGAAAAACTCATTTGACTGGCTCGACAAGTCACTGCTCTGGCTGAGCATCATTTTCACAGCCTACACCCTTACTCGACCCATGATTATTTCGCTGCTGGGATACCGGGATCCACGGTCATTTCCAATATCGCCGTATTGGCTCTTGACACTGGTGAGCATATTGAACTTCGCGATACTCTTTACCTTGGTCATGACCGCCATTGCCGCAAAGGAAACTGTTGGCAAACTACAGAAAGAACGTGACCTTGATACTTTGACCCAGACATTGAATCGCAGATCCTTCCATGAATATGCCCAGAAGCTTTTAACCGACATGAGGCTCTATCCCATGGCGGTGCTGGCCTGTGATATAGACCACTTCAAACGAATCAACGATATCTGGGGCCACGAATGTGGCGACAAGGTGCTGCAGCTTGTCTCCGCGACTCTGCAAAACCATGCAAGAGAGCACGACCTCGTCGCCAGGTTCGGTGGTGAAGAGTTTGTGATTCTGTTGACCGACATCGCACTGCAAGATGCAGAAGAAATTGCTCAACGCATCCGACGAGACCTCCGCTCGAATAAAGACCTTCTTCTCTCTGGCACAAAATTGACCATGAGCTTTGGGATTGCATCAATCACCGATCCATCCCAGCTGGACCATGCCTTGAGAGAAGCCGATCAGCTTCTTTATCAGGCAAAAAATGCTGGACGTGATCAAGTGCATGTATCGGGAATAAGCTATCCAGATATCTCTATCGAGAGCACTCATCCCAGCCTCGACCCATAGTTGCAAGATGACCTGCCGCAGCGCTTTATGAAAACCCTGTAGCGGGAGCTTTCCCAGCCTGCCACTGAGCGGGCTTTTGGCGTTCTGGGGAGCAATGCTCAAGAACATGATCATTTAGTGCATCGCCATCGACTGGCAGGGCGATCTACAGGTGCGGGAGGATTTACCCCGCAACAGATTTTCTTTGCCGACTGCGGCTCCACACAGGAACGCTCGGAGCGTCGCCCATCTTCGCAACTGCTTGGCGGTCAAAGCCAGGAAGCCAGCATCACTTCAATATTCGACCGTATTTTTTCAAGCGTCTCCTTAAAGCGCTTGCCCTCATCGGCCAGCTTCTCGTAATCGGACTCTTGCTTGCTCTTTAGGGCCGCAAGATGCATATCTAACTTAGCGCGCTGCCTCATGGCCTGATCCAAAAGCCTCTCAGCTTCCACTTGATCGGCAGCGTTCGCACTCATTTTCTGTGCACGCTTCATCAACACATCTATATGAACCAAGTCCGCTTCAGACTCGCGGATGTGTCTTTCAGCCATCTGTTCGATCGTTTCCATGGCGAACTCCTAGCCAGGGAGAGTCGCGTGAAGAGTCCTGCCAAATTGGTTGATATTCCGATCCTCTCGGAACACAGCAATCAAATCAGCTACCCCCTCGCAGTCGCCCCAATCTATAAGGTACCGCATCTGCCCAGCCCACAACAAGTAGGAGCAACCCAACACTATGAAGCCAATGAGCGAAACCGCTGAACTGGAATCTTCAGCACCAGCAATCTCTAACTTTTCAAGCTGAACAGCCCGCCACCAAGCGGGCTTGTTTTCTGGAGCCCATGCTTACATCTCAATTCGGGCGGGCGCTGCCTGTCAAACTGATGACTGACCTGTGACTGCGATGCCAGCACAGGCATTGAGCATGCCAGCAGCCGCTCCATTGACACTGGGATCAACCATGACCCCGACGCAATCGGCACACCCGATGCCAACACCGCCCCCGAAGACCCGCCACTATCGCGCGGGCATTCGGGAGATGTGCCGCGCGAAGCCACGGGTGGGTAGCTGTTAGACCTGCTGAACGTATCCAGCCCAAGGGCGAGCGCGAGGTAACCATAGACATTGCTGCGCATGCTCATGCATGCGTGAGCGCTATAGCGCCCAGGACTTCCCGCCGAGCTACATCATCGATCGCCCGGCTGCAGACCAGTCTTCCACAAAAACGGTCCGGAAGCGAACGGCCGGCAACAGCGTCAACCCTCTGGCTGATCGTGACCGGGAACAACAACGAAGCGAGCCCGCACAAACAACCAAATGAGCAGACTTCCTAGCAGTCCCATCCAAGTCCCAGTCTTTAAGGCCGTGGATTTGGATTCGCAGGAGATGGCTCAGGCCTCGGCACTGCAGCTCCAGGATCTGGCTGTGGTCGCTGTATTCCCT
Organism: Comamonas testosteroni; assembly: GCF_014076415.1. Lineage (NCBI taxonomy): Bacteria > Pseudomonadati > Pseudomonadota > Betaproteobacteria > Burkholderiales > Comamonadaceae > Comamonas > Comamonas testosteroni. Next base: position 2,120,487 of record NZ_CP043568.1, on the reverse strand, counting down.
CCATTGCCGGGGGCCGCGTTTCCAGTTCAGGCCTTGGTGCTTTGTCATCGCAGGCGCTCAGCGCGCCAGCGGCCACCAGCAACGCGATAGCAGATAGAGATTTCATGATTGGCCTCCTGTCATCGAACACGTAAGCATGCTAGCCCGACCAGTTACGCGAAATGGAGCCAATTTTGCAAAACTCACACCCTGAGACACTCATCGGCATTTGCTCTGATTTCACCTTATCTATGCCTGTCCGATGAGCGAGACACCGATCTAGAAAGCTCAGGAGACACTCTAAAAGCAGGCATGAGAGCGAGAGCGTAAGAAGCCCGAAACGATGTAACCTCGGCCCGCCACCGCGAGCTTTTCTCAAGTTGCCATGAGCTCTCCTGCCGGCACCAAGCTGGGCTCAGGCTGGTCATTTCCGGTTGGTAGAGCCGGCTTGTGGCGGCTATTCGAGCTGGTAGAGAGGGCAAAGAAAAAGGGCTTAGATCGCTCTAAGCCCTTGATTTCTTTAGTTTTTTAGTGGTGGGTCCTGACGGTCTCGAACCGCCGACCTACTCCGTGTAAAGGTTTACACTTAATATAAAAATCAACAACTTACATACAAGACCAACCTTCCACACCAACTCCGAGCGCCTATTAGTGCAGTAAACAACAGTAGGCCGCCACAAGCCGCCAGAACGCCTAATTCCAGCTCAACCGCTGCCGAGCGCTTGCTGCAGCTTTTCGGGAGCATTCGGAGAACAGTTTTATGGCGATTCGCGAGTGTGAGCAAGTTGTGGAAAGGCTGCGCCAGCGGCGCGCTGCACGGGGGCATTTATTCAGGGCCATTTGCACGCACCTAGCGAGAGCATCTGGCAGGTAGGAACCCGGCCTATGCTGGGGCCGCGTCGAATACGCTTACCGGCGCAAACCGTAACAGCTCAGATGCTTCTTTCTGGGTCCCCGCCGGCCACTGATCAATGTCGTGCATCTCGATTGAGATCACGCTCCGCTTGTCATGCTGGTCAGCCAGCAGCCTGGGGACTGGCTTGTGCATACGACTCATCATGGGATGTGAGTCTGCAATCAACAAGGGCGGCACGAAGCCGCCCTTGTTAGGTGAGTTGCCGTCGGCACCAATGGGGTGCTGCCGTCCTGTTATGCCTTTGACCAGTCTATTCGCTTGTAGGCACGAAAAACAGGTACTCACCTGGCCCCATCTGCGGGGTAATCGCATAGCCTTCGCATTGCCTGTCCTTGCATTTCACAGGTATGGCGCGGGGCCAGATCGTTGCTGCCGTAGGGTAACCAGGCAGGTACTGCGGCACATGCCATACTCCATAGTCACCCACTGGCTCGGCTTGCTGCATCCCTGTCGCACCTTGCTCGCCACTTCCCAAGATCTGGCGTTGAATGCTCAACGGCTCATTGGTGGCCCTGGAATCGGGTGCAGCCAAAGACGAAGCGCAACATAGTGCAATCGCTAAAAGAACTAGAGTCTTGCCCATAGCGGCCTCCTCGAATAGGAATCACGCCCACTAATTGTCGTACAGCTGTGCTGTACGTGGGTCATCCATCACAGAGGTGATAGCCGTGGGGCGAGTGATTTCCGGTGCATAACTCGACTGAGCCTCTGAGGGAGCAGCAGGAGTTGGGCTGCCCTGTGCCGAAGCATCCGGCCCGTAGTTTTTCCGACGCTCATCTGCGGTCATGGATTGCGGGCATTTCGAACCCGTGATCTCCAGTGCCACGCGAGCGGCAGGATCCATGCAGTCCATAGCCAGCGAGGCTGCCTTCATGCCCTTGTTCCAGAGCTCACGGCTCATTTTCAGGCGTTTGCAATGCTCGTCCGTCCAGGTTGTGCCGAAGCTCACGCCAAAGCCAGGGCCGTTGGCACTGCCGCTGCTGCTACCCATGCAGGTGTCGTTGCTGGTCGTGAGGTTGGGGCCGTTCACGCTGGGAACGTTCTTCATGGTGTAGGTACCCGTGTACTCCACAATGTTCTTGGACGTCCCGGATACCGTGTTGTTCAGGTTCTGAGTGGTCGTTCCGCTAGTTGTTATTTTTTGATCGGACGTTGAAGTGGATCTGCTGTCCATCGTGGCTACAGAGCGGCTTTCGGCCGGAGCAGCAACCGGATTGACAATGGTGACCGACTGATTCTGTTGCGCCCCCACAGAAGAGGAGCTAGAGGAGCTTTGCGCGCTGCTGTCGGCACTTTGCGCATAACTGCACAAAGGAACGCAAAGACTTAACAGAGCTATTGAGAATTTCATGCTTGGCTCCTACGTTGCCCGAGCCCGGCCAGGCAGCCAGGCCCGGGACAAACACAACTATCTTGGGACAGCTGCCTTAGTTGGCATTGGCAGTAGAGCCTGCACCAGCAGTACCGGAGGTGCCGCCACCGTTGGAGAAGTAGCCAGCGTTACCCCAGGAGCCGGCATTCTGATGGACGGTACCCACCGAAGTTGCGCCCGATCCGGTGTTGGTCCATGCGCCGCCAGGTCCAGAGATAGCTGCCGAAGTTGCGCCATAACCGGAAGTGGTGCCTGCATTGCTGTTCACATAGGACAGTCCGCCACCAGGGCCAGCGCCAGTGGCAACTTGGTTGGCTGTGTGCGAAGTGGCCGCACCAGCTGCGCCGCCGCTGACTGGGCCTGCACTATAGCCAGCCAGGGCCGCAGAACCTGCGTTGGCGTTGGTCGCAGCACCGCCACCTGCAACAGCGTTGCCCGAAGTTGCAGAAAGGCTCTTCACGTTACCGTAGGTAGTTGCGCCACCATTGACCGCAGCAGCACCAGCACCGTAAGGGCCTACAGCAATGCCGCCACCAGCAGCATTGGCGTTGGAGGTTGCACCAGAGGTTGCACTATTCATGCTCAGCGCAGCACCGTTGCCCGAGCTGGCTGCACCCGACACCGTAGCTGAAGATGCGCTCGACGTCGTGTTTGTTGCAGCGATGCTAGAGCCACTAACGGCAGCAGATGCAACACCAGCCAATGCAATAACCGCCATGGCAATCAGAGACTTTTTCATAATCGTTCCTTTGAATAGCGAGTTCTCAGACAAGTGAAAGAGAGTGTGTGTGAGCAAAAGACCAATTGCAGATCTGCAAGAGGCTCCTGTTAACCGTCATCAAGTCTTGGAGTGCTTATTTACTTTCCAAAACAGGCTTTCGGTAGAGGCAGTTTCAGAAAATGAATGAGAAACAGTAATACCCTATTTGTAAATATTTTCTTCAAGAAAAATATCTACTACAAAACTTATCGCATCCTTGAATTTTGTACATGTCACGCTATTTAATATATAGCATCTAGGGAAAAATTCTTACAGCGTCAAAATAAGTAATCTATATTTCTTTTTGTTTTTTATATCGATTATTTCAAGAACAAAGGGTTTTCATCTATTTCTGTTCATTTGCATAAGCTAATACCAAATATTGGAGTTTTAATTTGTAAAAGATAAAACCAAAATATTCTTTATTTGTTTTTTGTAGATTTTCAATAAGGCAGATTTTATTTTCCCGGGACTGCCAACCAATCCATCTACCTGCAGGGGTGCAACATGTATCTATCCGACGCATCTATGAGCTCGCGATCTGACGTCGGCAGAACGGAAGGCGCATCTATTGCCTTCGGTGGTATGTGGCCATCTGACATGAAAGGTCAGCAGAACCAACCTGTGCGAGTCTTTCTGGCCGATGAAGACAGACACATCAGGAACGTGATCGCGCAGGAGCTCATGCGTGACCCGCGCACTCTTCTGGTAGGGCAGGCTTCCAGCTACAAAGAAGCTCGCAAGAACGTCTTTTCACAAGAGTTCGATGTGCTTCTCATCGACCTAGCTATTGGTGAAGGCCAAGGAGTTGAGCTGCTGGAGTCAATCCAACTAAAAAGGCCTGAAGTGCAATGCATTGCAATTTCCGCAAGTGAAAACGACGATGCGGCTATGGATGCTCTTAAGCGAGGCGCTGTTGGATATCTGGTTAAGCACTCATGGTTTGGAAGCTATTTGCAGGCTGTGCTGGAAGTAGCCAATGGTGGGGCTGCGATATCTCCCCGAGTGGCGAAGAAAATCATTCCAAAAATATTCAATGCAGCTATGCATGGGGAAAACATCTTCACTCACAGAAAATTCGAGTCGCTGACTGAAAGAGAAATAGATATATTGAATTTGATAGCTCAAGGAAAAAGCACTCAAGAGATTGCGTCCTACTTGGAAATCAGCCCATTGACTGTGGCAACACATGTAAAAAACATTTATGGAAAAATGCAGGTCAAAACCAGAGCACAAGCTGTCAGATATGCGATGCTGACAGGTATCATCTGAACTCTCTTTTTTTGAATTTTAAGTTTGAGTCAAATGAAATTTCTCTTACGAATATTATTGATAAGGTAATTTATTCGTAAGGTTGCAGACGATTTTTACCTGAATGCTTTCAATTGTGCAGCCTCTGCTTGGTAATTTTCAAAAGCCTTTGCAACCAGGTTATGGGCAAAGCTTTAGATGTGAATCGCCCCGGCTTGGCTAGACACTCTTGAGCCGTTGGGAATAGCGCTGTTCAAACCGATGGGCGATAGCCCCGCTGCAGACGAATGACGGCGCTGCGAGTTGTAGAACATTTCGATGTAGTTAAAGATATCCGCTCGCGCGTCGCTGCGTCAGTTCAACATCGTCAACTCCTTCGGCAAGCCTAATGAGCTGTGGGGAGTCCCAATTGAAATCGCCCCCAACACCACGGGCGTGATGATTGCGGTCGATGGGGCGGAAATGCCTTTGGTAGAAGGCTACTGAGGAAGCTGCAAGCTTATGAGGGCAGATTCAGACTTTTAGCCAAGGCCTCTGCTGTTCTTGTGGCTGATTGCGACAGTCCATCCTTGGCGGCCTGCAGACTCTGACCGCCACCAGCAGGGCAATTGGTGCAGCCGGCATTCGGGCCACATGTGCAAACCTCTGTAGGCACCTGACAGCCGCGGCCCTGAATTGAGTTGGCCACATCCCGGATAAATGCCCCCAGTTCGGGCGCGCTCTTGGTGTTCACCAAATGAGGCGCCAGCGCATGCACAAGGGAATACTCCAGGTCGTTGCGGTGATCGCGCTGCACCCCGACCACATTCGGGCCCAGTGTGCCGCCTGTCTTGGGCTCCAGCTGCTTGTGCAGCGCCAGGGCCACCATGTCCAGCTTGACGGCCAGCGCCAGCACGGCCAAGGCCACACAGGAGAAGATGAAGCCAGTCAGCGCGATCCCGCTGGGGTTGGTGTTCACCTTGAAGGCGCAGAACAGAAGGACCGCCAGAATCACGGCGGCGATGCATAGGAGCATCTTGGGGGATGTGTTGAAAGACAGGTTCACAGGGATCTCCAAAATCCGGCAGCCGGCCGGTGCGGGCCGGAAGGCTTAGAAAGCAGAGATGCGCTCACCCAGGATCACAGACAGCTCGCGCATCACATCGAGCTGGCGGCGCATGCGGTCCTGCTCTTCGTTCTCCAGTTCGCGGAACAAGGCATTTCGCAGAATGAACTCGTCCAGCCTGGTGATTCGGATGTCCAGCTCTTGCTTTTCATCCAGCACGCGCTGCTGGTGGGGTGGCAAGGTGGATACGGGCAGCTCCTTGTAGCTGCGGTCGAACACATCCTTTGGGCTCCAGCTGATGTAGTTGGCATGCCGGGCGTCATTGGCCTTGCCGCCGTCTTGATATTCGACAAGGTAGCCCTCGTCCTTGGGGTTCTCGTCGGCAGGAGCCTCCCAGCCTCGATACTGGTTGTATGCGCCACGGGTCATGGGCGTTGCCAACAGGCGCTTGGTGCCTTCATACAAACGGGGGGTCATTGGTTCTCCTTGGCCTGGGGGATCACTGGCCAGGCTGCGCGGCAGGTTGCTGCATCAGCTGCGTGGCCATCAGCTCGGATTGCCAGCTCCGTGTATCGCTGGCTGCACTGCCCGAATACGCGGTTGAGGGTTGAGGCGTACTCGATGCAGGCACTGGGGGAAGCGTCAGCAAGTCGCTGCTCGGCATCGGACAGCTTGTGCTGCATGCCGTCACGCTCACGGCGAGCGCGATCAGCAGCAGCCTGCAAACCGGCCTGCTTCTGGATGGCGTCATTCAGGGCTCCTTGGTATTTGTCGTTGACCGTGCGTTCCACGGCCAGCACGCGCCGGCCAGCGGCCGTGCGCTCATCAGCGATCTGCTGGCGGTATTGGCTGGCCTGCAGGCGCTCGTCGGCCAGCTCAGCTCCAAGGCGCGCCGCCTGGAAGGACCAGGCCAGGGCAGCGCCAGCCGCTGCGGCCGCCAGGGCTATGTAGATGGTCAGCCGCGCCACGACAGACCCCACTCGCAAAGCTCGGCATTCGCGTCGCCGCGGATCTTCAAGCCGGGCAGCACCACGGACACGCCATTGACCGTGCCCTTGTTCCAGCGCATGTTTTCGCGGCAGGCCTTGACCCAGTTGCCCGCGTTCGCATCGCGCCGCATGGTGCTGGTCTGGAATTTGCCGTCGCCCTTGTTGTGCAGGAAGTCGTAGAACGTGGCCTGCTGGAACGGGTTGTAGCTGCCCCAGTAAGTCAGCGAGCGCTTGGCGATCTGCTCATACTGCACATAGCGCTTCTTCTCCAGTTGGAAGCATTCAGCGGGGCTGTACCACTTGCCCGCGATCACATCCTTGCCCGTCAGTCCGTTGCAGACCGTCAGCGGCTGGCCCTTGCCCACCTTGTCCACGTAGGGCGTGCCGATGTGGCGATTGCTGGACTCATAGAAAGCAGCCATGACCATGGCAATACGCATGCCATCGGGCATGTCAGGGTCCGCCGCCACTGCCTGGATGTATTGATTCTGCTGGGCCTCGGCCGTCGCGGCTTGGTCCACGTAGTAGGTGCCGCTCCCCAAGCCGGTCAAGACCAGCAAGGCGCCGATGCTGGTGCGAAGCTGCGCTGGAATCTTGCTCATGGCGTGCCCCCTATGGCAGCCTTGGCCTTATCGCGCAGCTTGTGGCGCGCCTGCTCATGCACATAGTCGCGGCGCCATTTCCAGACAAGGTAAGCCGCCTGCAATGCCACAAAGGCAATCGATGCCAGGACCAGCCAGTCGCTGAGGGGCAGCCCTGCAAGCCGGAAGCCCCCGGCAGTTAAGGCTCCCGGTGTGGCTTGAGCGGCCGCGGTCACGACGTCTTGTTTCTGCTCGGCACTCAGATGCTGGTGGATGCCCAGCAGCGCCAGCATGGATGCGAGAGCTTTTTTCATGCCCCGAAGTGTTCCGGGACTAGGTTCAACGGTCGAACCCTAGAGGGGTGCTAGACGCTCTGGCTGACAGAGCCACTGATTGCAGCAGAAGTGCTGACCATGCTCCAGGCGCTGGCCACGCGCTGCGATGCCGTCGCGAGCCCAATCTTCGCCGCCTCCAGGCGCGCATTGTTCGTCTGGATCGCCACATCGGTGTTGATCTTGGCCGTCTGCAGGCTGATGTTGGAGCCGGCCTCATACTGCTTGATCTCCGCTTCCCAGCGGCGCGCATAGCTTGCAGCCTTGGCCTCAATGGCGTGGGCACCGACCCGGTAGCCGTCCACCAGAATGGCCGACTGTTTGGCCGCCGCGTCCATCTTGGCCACCTCGGCGGACAGCTTGGCCTTCCAGCCGCTCCACTCCAGCTCCTTGGCCGCGATCTTGGCCTGGGCCTGGGCAATCGCCACGCGGGCGCGCTCGGCCTGGGCGCCGGTATACGCGCCATAGGCCTGCACCTGGGACTTGTAGGCGTCCTGCTTGGTGGTCTCGGCCTGGGCGCGGGCCTTGTAGAGCTCCACCTTGGAAGTCTCGGCGTTGATGGTCGCGATAAAGGCGCGGATCTGCTCGCCGCCGGCCTGAATCCGGGTCTGCTCCAGACCCACCAGCGTCTGCGCAGCCTGCACGCGGGCCTTGTAGATCTCCACGGACGCCATGCGTCCATCAATCTCTGCCTTGTAGCGCGCCACCAGCGACTGGTTGATGTCGGCCTTGGTCTGCTCTGCCTGCAGCAGCGCCTTGTAGACCTCAACCTTGTTCATTTCTGCCCTGATGACGGTTTCATAGGCCATGGCATAGGTCCGGTAGCCATCCAGCAGTGCCTTGAAGCGCTCCAGCGCCGCGTTGTGCGCGGCAATGCTGTGATCGGCTGCTGTCTTGGCTGCATCAAAGGACAGGCGATCCAGCTGCAAGGCCTGGTCCATCAACTGCCCTTCAAGGGCCAGTCCTTGAGTGATTGCATCCTTGACGTTCGATTGCTCGAGCTCGGCCTGCTTGATCGCAATGTCACGGGCCAGGCCCGAGAGCTTGTCGTGATACTCGCGGCGGGCATCGGCCAGCTGACCAGCCAGCACCCCGGACGGCAGCGGGAACCCCAGTGCCTCGGCGCCGCGCATTACCTCACGCTCTCGCGCCAGCGCAATCTGGGTTTCTCGGTCGCGCGATCTATCCCAGATGGCCTGCTCCACCACGGGATTCAGGCCCGTGCCGCCCTGAATGCGCGCGGCCAGGATGGCCTTGAGGTTGCCCATCAGCTCCGAGGCATAGCCAGGCGCGCGCTTGAACTCAAAGGGCGCGGGCTCCAGCAGTTTCAGCTCAGGCACATCGTCCAACCTGTCCAGCCAGTCCTCGTGCAGATTCACCCCGCCAAAGCTGTGCGTGGTCAAAGACAGGAATGCGGGCGCGTCGGGCAAGCTCACATCCGGGGCATCGGGTATGGCCACCTCCCGCATCTGGGGCAAGGCCGGCGCCTGACCAATCACCAGATTAGGCGCCGCGCCAAAGTCCATGGCCGGCGGCTGCAGGTCGAAGCCGACAACCTCCACGTCGGGCAGACTGCCAAGATCCAGTGCGGCCGGCATATCACCGGGCGTGGTGAAGCCCACCTGCGGCAGCTCGGGCAAGTCCGGCAGATCCGGCAAGTTGGGCGCGGCAATCGTGCCCCAGCGCACACTGATCGTTGGCGGCGTGTAGATACTTGCATTGAGCGCATCCTGCATGGACTTGGTTTCGCTCAATGCCTGGTTCGCCAGGTCAATGGAGCGCTCATACTTGTCCTGAACAATCTCGGCCGGGCCGTTGAAATCAAACTCTGCCATCTCAAACTCTCCTTGTTTTGGACTTCACGCTCAGCACTTCCACGCGATCGAGCGTGAAGGCCTGTCCAGCGGGGTTACTAAGGCCAAAGCCCAGATAGTTTTCCCGGATGCCCTTGCCCACCGGGCAGCGCGTCTGGCCGCTGCCGCGCAGCGCAAAGGGGTAAGACCATGATTGCCCGCCCGAGCCAAAGACCGTGAACTCGGCTTCGCCCTGCCCCTGCATGGACAGATAGACCATGGCAATCTGCTGCTTGAGCGTGTTCTCGCGCAGCGTGACGGGCAGACGCAGTGAGGACTGAATGGGCAAGCCCGCATCCGTGTCCCCGCCAAAGGCATACAACCCCGTGGCGCTGCCGCCATGGTTTGGCGTGATGCTCTGGAAGTCGTGGCGCGTGTACTCGGACACTGCGCCTGTGAGGGTGTTGACGGTGATCGCAGTCATGAAGGCTCTCAGAAGGGGTAAAACGATGTGGCACTGCGGGCGGCTTGCGGCCACGGCAGGACGGACTCTGCCTCTCTGACCCCGGCCACCGGATCCACCAGGAAGCGCCAGATTTGCCGGTCTGGAAAACTGCCGACCGCGATCTCCAGCAGCATTCCTGGCGTTTGCGGGCACTTCGCGCAGACAGCCGTGGCAAGCAAGTTGTCGATTGACAAAGGCGCCACGATCTCATCGACTTGCGTCGAAAGAAAATCGGACTGGGCGGTATGGGTCTTTACATCCCAACGTCCAATAGGCTCTGTATCCTCCAACATGGTTAGGTTCGCATACAGTACCTCTCCACGCTCTGTGATATTCGTCCCAATATTGGCGTAGCCGGGATAGCCTGCCCGACCTGGCTCTACTGGGAAGGTCGTTACCCCCCCTCGATACCAAATAGTCACCTGCGCCTTACGGATTGGGATGGACCTCGATGGCGTTTTCGTAGTCCCCTGCGGCCCATACGAGGATGAGGACTGGTGGCTCAACTCAGCCGAATGTTCATAAAACACCAGCAGTCCATCTGTGAGGCGCTGCAGCATCACTTGGCGGACTACAACCCGAGATGTGTACTGAACCTGGGCACTGCCGCTGTCGAATTCTTGATCACGTATCCGGTTTTGATAGAAGGTCCCTGATTTGACGCCCTCTACATATCTTTCACTGGTAATGATTTCGGGGCCGTGGCTGTACTTGCGGGAATTCTTGGCGTGGTATTTAAACTTCGATTCATAGCTGCCGGACTCATTGTTGACGACCGCCACATCCCCTGAAATGAGATCCACGCCCACCCTAGGCGGGGGCTCCTGAAAGCTGACCATTTCATGGTTGGAATCTGTGGGCCTTGAGTAGTCCACTTCGTAGACCAAGCTATCTCTGTCGTCCTGAACCACAGGCTCCCCGCTATCGGTAATGCCAATCAACTGACTCGTTCCGCTCTCACTCGACTTTCTGATCTTGTAGGTATTCGTTTCCGAGTGGATGGCGAACACCCTCCATTTATTCGTACCCTCCGAACTAGCCGCTGATATCAATTGCGGATGCGGCCAATATTGCTGCGACACAGCGAAACCGGCGCGAGTTGCAGACTGCACCACATTACCGATAACTCGTGAAATCGTGGGAGTGAATGCACTAGGGATGCTGGGGAGTACCTCATCTGTGACAGGCTCATAGCCGAAGTTACCCGCCCTGAATATTTTTATGACCTGCTCCGTCTCCTCGTATTCGGCGGGCCCAGCGTTGGTCGGGTATGTAGTCAGCGTCAGTAAGACGGCCTCACCGCGTGAATATGAGAGGCTGGGCCACATATCCCGACGAATCTCAAAATAGTCTGGAGCATAGACAAGCGGCCCCACGATGGTGGAGCGCCGTCCCGCATACCTCTCAACCACCACAGCAAGGTATTTGCCGTCGGGTGAAACGACATGGTATTGACGCTTGATCGGGTTCGGGAGCGGAAACAGCCCCACAACGTCAATGAATCCAGGCGTATCGACAGACAACTCTTGGCTGTCGGCCGCCACCTCTTGCTTGATGACAGTGGTTTGCGCGTTGCTGCCAAAAGGTGGTGGACTCAAGTCGCTCACGTTCTTCTTCAGCACCGACTGCCTCATTGTCCTGGCGCTCGACACCAATGTGTTCACAAAGACTGCGACACCAGCGGGCGAGACATACATCAGATCGCCCATGTAGTCGCCCGTACTCATCGGCCTGAACACGTCGAGGTAGCCATAGCGGCCCAGCCCCTGCGTGGCATAGGAATAGCCCCAGCCACCAGGCACAGCAATGGCCCGGTCTGTCATCCCCAGCAGGGCAAAAATATCGGACTTCTCGGGTGCGCTGTACTCCTGCGCAATATTGCGAAACACCCAGTTGGCCGAAATCCGTCCGTCCACCATTTCGTTGACCAGCAGCCAGATCTCGCCCGACTGCATCTGGGAGAAAACGATCCCGCTATCCACCTTGACGCGGCGGCTGCTCTGCGCCGGCCAGATCTGCATGATCTGCTGCCCAGCCACCGAGACAATTCGGTAAGGCGTGCCGTCCGCCAGCTTGCCGAGCTGCGTGGGGTTGGGCGTCTGGGACAGACGGGCATGGCTCAAATAGCGCGCAAAGACCTGCTGTGCCATCGCTCGTTGCTCGGTGCTGGCCTGTGCGCCCTCCACGCGCAACGCTGGCGGCGCGGCCGGAGCCACGGGCCGGCCCAGCACATCAAAGGCAAACGGGCTCCACAAACTCATTGGGGTACCGCCAGATACTGAGGAATGCCATTCACCTCGCGGAAGGTCGCGCACACCTCCTTGACCTTGGTGCGATAGCGATCAGCGGTCAGGCTGGCGGTCTGGCCACCGGCAAAGCCGGCCACCACCTCGCCCCCTGCGATGCACAGCATGGCCTGGCCGCCGCCCGTGCCATCGCCCAGCTTGATGCGGTGCCCGGGTGCCGACACACCGGAGCCCAGCACCACCGGGCCGCGCTTGGTGGGCACATAGGCCAGTTGCTCCCATTCCGTACCAGCCAGAAACACCAGATCCTGCTCGGTGCCCACATACACCCCGTCCTCCACCGGCTGGATGGCCGTGATCGGCGCGGGCAAGGGCTTGAAGTCGCGCCAGTCCGACAGGTGCGGCGCCATGGGACGCGAAGCCCAGAGCACATTGCCTTGCGCCACCAGCACCCGCCCGCGCCAGAAGGCCGTGACCGTGCCCACCGGGAAGGGCTCGGCACCCAGCGTGCGGCAAGCCAGCACCAAGGCCGTGTTGCCGCCCGTGAATTCAAAGCTCGGGCCCATGGCCGTGCCGGCAAGATAGGCGCCCTCCCCGTCCTTGCCACTCAGATAAACATTGACCGCGTAGCCCTCCAGCTCGGGCAGCCCGTCCAGACGCAGGCCACCCTGCGCAAGCATCAACGGCTCGGAGCTGATGGCCGGGCCTTCCAGCCTGTCAGCCAGGCGCACCATACTCAGGGTATAGCGATACTGACCAGGGTGCAGCGCGCCAAAGCACTGATCGGGCAGACCCAGCGATTCAGGCAAGGCCACACTGCGCTCCACGCCGGCGCGCCCGTCCGTCACGCCATGAATCAGACCATTGCTATAGGTGGTGCGGCCATCTGGCAGATCGCAGTACCAGACCCGATCAGAGCCCAGCGCAGGGTGAATCACATGACGCGCGCCATCCGGGTGAATCGCTGTCAGGGCGCTGCCGCAGGTCGCCAGCATGAAGCTGTGGGCCTGATGCAGGTTCTTGTGGCACTGCTCGGAAGCCACGGTCAGCCCCGCGCGGCGCGTGACTTCCCCCGTCAGGCCAATGTCCACATCCTGCGCCTGCAGCAGATCGCCGCTGCCCATACGGTGCTCGGGCAGCACATTGTTGATGCCGGTAAAGCCTTTATAGGTCAGCATGCCGTTCCTCTATCCAATGCAGGGCGCCCGAACCGAACCGGGCACAGTGTTCTGGCGCGCATCGCCATGCCGCCCAGCGCCGGGCTGCCAAAGCTCACCGGCTGCAGGCTCTCGGGCGTGAATGACAGACCAGCGAGCTGCACGCTCGGGCTACCGAATCGCCCAGCCCGCAGCCCCGCCACGCCAAAGCCCAGCCGCAGCGAAGGCCCGCAAAAGCGCACCGGCCGCAGCGCATCCACATGCGCAACCGAGATCAGCGCCGGCGAGCCAAAGCCCACAGGCTGCAGACTCTGTACACACAGGCCTATGGACAGCCGGGGCTGGCCGAAGCGCGCAGGCGTCAGGCTGGGAGCGGGACCAACTTGAAGTACGGCATGCAACGATGGGCGGCCGAAAGCCACCGGGCGCAGGCTCTGGGCCTGCATCACCACCTCGCCAGGGGGCATGCCGAAGCGCGCCTCGGGCGTACCAAAGCGCGCCGGTACCAGGCTCTCGGGGCGCATCTCCTGCCCCTTGAGCCGTGGCGTACCGAACTGCACAGGCGACAAACTCGCCACACGCATCTGTAGCCTGGCTTCAGGTACCCCAAAGCGGACCGGAGCCAGGCTATCGACCGCAAACTCCCCCGAGTGCACCACCAGCGATGGCACACCCATGGAAACAGGCCTCAGGCTGGAAACCTGAATCCCGCCAGATCCACCACTGGTTCCCGATCCCGCCCCGTTGATCTGCGCTGCGTTAAAGCCTGGGTATGACATAGGCCGCTACCTGGCTAAACATCGTCGGGCGGGCCATATTCCAAGGGGAATCCGGCCTCCGTATTGGTGCAGACAAACAAGCCCCTCCAGTAAAAGCGCCCCCTGAAAGCCCCACCCGCAGCCGCGCTGTCGATGGAAAAAATCATCCCCCGCACGCCCTTCTTGATGTTGGTAGCCAGCACAATGCGCTGATGACTGCCATCAATGGCTGTAAGGGGCACGGCATTGACCAGATTGGTCTTGCTGACCACGGCACCGCTGGCATTGAGCTCGCCCACAGATACTGTCGGCGTGCTGGTGGCTGCGTAGTCTTCGCAGATGAAACCGATCTCACTCGGGTAAAACCAGGTATCCGGGTCATCCATGCCATCCTGGAAGCCCACTCGGGCAATCCCACCGTCGGCGTCTTCAGAAACCTCCGACCAATATTCCTCTCCCAGCGCCGGTTTCGGGATGCCAGGGCCCAACTTCACTGCGCGGTTGGCTGAAAACACCTTAAACGGAGCTTCCGTGCTCTTGACGATCGAGCCCGGATAGTAGGCTTTGGTGCTTTCGTAGTCGCGTGCCACGCCCAACTCAATAGCAGCAGTGTTTCCAGCACCTTCTACAGAAGAGCACATTGGCATGGAGCCTGCTTCATCCCCACCCGCTTGGGCCAACACCGGCGCGCCGCCAATTGCCCAAGAATTGGCAATCAAGCTCTGTCCTTTAGGCGCCCCAGCCGTATAGCTGTACACGCGCAGGTTGTCTCCGTAATTGATACTGAGTGCGCCCGTGTTCGGGGAAAACGCCGATCTAGCACGCGCCACATTCAACATGCCCGCCGTGATGCGGCACTCCAGCTTGGTGCCCGCACTCCAATCCAGTGCAGTCGTTCCCTCCTGGCCTCTCAAGACCTCTACCGTCTTTGCCTCGCCGTTGATCTTGACGATGAACACGATCTCCACTGCATCGCGTTGATCTGGGTTGACGAGGGTCGCCCGCGCAAAGCTGGCGAGATTGAAGTACCCCCAGCCTTCAATCAGGCCCGCCTCGGGCATCGTGATGGCAGAAGAAATCACGGTATCGGCGGCCGAGATCCCGCCCGCCAGAGCAAATCCAGCATTGTTGAAATAGCTCTCCTGCAGCATGCCGGCCCCTTACACCAGCGAGAGGATCTTGGCCGGCCCGTCAGACCATGGCGTGCTGACTTCGCTGCCGTTCGTGCTGAACGGGAAGCCCGTGACCACATCGTAGTAAGCCAGCAAAGGCGAGGTAGCCGCGCTGCCCGTGTCCTTGAATAGCGCAATGGCCTTGACCGTGCTGCCGGCAGCCACCGCCCCGAAGGAAATGTCGTCAGCATCAAAGACGCCGCCGGTCACGACCTTGTTCTGCAGCTCCACGGCCGCACCAACGACCGCGCCCAGATCAGAGAGGAATTCGTGGGTGTTGCTGTAGACATAGGCCGCAGGCACCAGCACGGCCTGGATGGTGTCGGCGCTGAAATTGATGGCGCCGCTAAGCAGCTTCTGCGCGCCCTTGGGATAGAACTTGTTGGCCATGGCAAAACTCCTGTGTGACTTGCAGGGAGTTTTGCCAAATGGCCTTCAAAGGTCGAACCCTAGAGGGGTGTAGTGGAGGTGAATCTTTGACGTGAAGGACTTAACACGGCCAGAAGCGGTCATCGCAAGTCGTCAACTCTATGACTGCTTCTGGTTATCCGCTTCAGCAGGTTTTCAGTGACTGGCACGAGAGCGCGGGCGAGGATTTTCTCGTGAGGAGGAGTAGTCCGGTAGCTCTTCGGAGCTCATAAACACGGTGGCGTTGGCTCAAATACGGCCCATTTCAACCAAAGACGAACTATTGGAAGCGGTCAAGGCTTTTGAGATTCAAATAGGCTAGTTAATCACTGCGCGACATTCTGTGGCACATGCGCGACAGGCATCAGCGCACCTTTGGCAATGTTCGTGGAGATGTTGCCCGCATTCATTGGCACAAGCCAAGCATACTTCGCTGCATAACTTGCAAAAGTGCTTAGCCAGTTCGCTGTTACGAGCCATTGCACTAACGGCCAAGCTGCATACAGCAGCGCAATCGATATCAAGTTCTATGCAGCCAGCCATCGATTTCACATCATCCTCTTTCAGGCACTCGGCAATGCAAGAATTGCAGGCGGTCACGCATACGTTGCATGCATCAATGCATGCTTGGTACTGATGAGATGAGTTCATTGAAGTCTCCTTAGGGTTACATTCACTTTCTAGGCCAATGCTCATTAGTTTTCTGTAGGCCGCAATGCCTAGCGTTGGTCCATTTACATTCCGTTTTCTGCGTTACTGTGGGTGCTGCAACTCCAACCCGCGTTCGACTGGGTGGCTGCCTCCAAAGTCTGTTTGATGGGCTGAGGCAGACGACTCTTGCAGATTCAGGCGCGGTAGCCAATACACATGCCAAAGTACCGTCTCGTCCCAGGGCTGCGCTTGATGCCACGCGCTGGCATAGAGCCGACCAAGCCCGTGGCGAGGATTCAATGTCACTATCTTTGGATCAAGTCGACTGACCCAGAGTCGTTACAGACAACCCGTGCCTATGGCAGCGTCGAGCGAGCCAGGCACGCAGTTCGGCTGACTCAGGGCTGCTTCTCACGAGCGCATGTACGACGGACTGAGGGCGCTCAGAGGCAGATTTTCATCTGACGAACTCTTGCTGGGCAGGGTGTACGAATGCCAAATCGGTATACATCCGTTTGATCTTGAACTTTAACCAGACTCAATGCACCATCAGCACTGGTAAGGTCATGGATTGAAGTACTGAGCGCGTGGCCCCCCCCAGCACCCACTCGCGTGCGCGACTATGACCATAGCAGCCCATCACGAGCATGTCAGCGTCCAAGTCGGAGGCGAGAGATAACAGAGCCGCCCCAGCATCGCCTTGCTCCCCCCCACCGTCGTGCATGGTCGCTACGACTCCGTGGGTCTTTAGGTAATGCTGCTGTGCCAGCAAAACAAGGTCGGGGGTATCGCCATAGTAGACAACGTGTACGTGGTCAGCGCGAACGAGCCAAGGCAACGCGGCTGAAATGGCGCGTGCAGCCTCGCGCGTCTGCTTCCACGCCACCAGCACGTTGCGGCCAATCTGAGCAGTCGGACCTGCGTAGGGCAGTACCAAGGCTGGCCGGCCAGTCTCGATCAGCAGGTTGGGAACGAAGTCGGGCGGTGTTCCGGATGACGCCTCATCCATGGCATCACGCTGGCCAAGCACCATCAAGTCGGAATATAGGGCCTGCCGAGCAAATTCCCAGGGAGCACCGCCTGCCACCTCGGCCCAAGTCAGGCGTGGTGATGCTGCACTGGCGGCCAGGAACGCTGAGCGAGCCTGATCACGGTATTCGTCGTCTAATTTTGCCAGTTCACCGGCAATCATCGCGCCTCCCTCAATCGCTAGCGGGTAGCGCAGCAGCAAGGGCGTTACGCTGTACATCGCCGTTGCCTTTGCGTCGAAGGTCTCGACCAACTGGCGAGTGATCCGCACCCGTTCGGCACATCGCGCAGTGCCGTCAATGTGCAGCAGAATGGACTTTGGGGTCTGCATGATTTTTCCCTTCAAAGAAGGAGATTAGGTATTCAGTTTAGACCTTGCCGAAATGCGATCACTTGAGAAACCTCAAGCGAGACATTGTTGGGCATGAGATAGCCTTTTTGAATGTCCGGACCCGTTCCTTGTCCATCGCTAATCTTGTCCCTGCATTTCCTAACACAGTCAAGTCGCTAGGTTTGCGCTTCTGAACGGAGCAATCCTGCAGATCTCGGAATTACTTGGGCGACATCATTCCCAAGCTTGCATGCCGATGGATTTCACTGAAGTACTCGAACGCATTCGCCAATTGCGCCAGCGCGGTCGGTGCATGGCACAGATCCATGCAATGCAATCATGCTTGAAGGTGCTTAAAGCGTATATGCTCAATTGGGTTCTTGATGTGCGTGTATTGGGTTCGCGTCCTGCACTTCATTTGCAACACTTTTTCGAGCTGCTCGGGTCGTCTTGTGTTGCATCGACCAGTTGAATCCGCCAACAGAAACCGGAGAGTGGTGCAGTCTTGTCAAACGATAGTACCCGCTTGCACAGCGGACATTTTTTGACGATGCTCGGACGGCTGCAATGAATCGTTAGCGCCACTTCACTAACGACCCAAGGTACTATTTACCCCAGTGACCGAACCTGCTCACGCATCTGCTCCCTGAGCGCCTTGGGCGCAGTATCCGCAATGCGGTCGCTGCGGTCCTTACCCATCTCGCGCACGCGCTTCCACACATCGGGCATCTTCACCACAATCGGCTGCTCCGGGTTGTCGCGATTCCATGCTGCCAGGCGCTCGCGCACCCGCTGCACAGCCGCCTCGTCCTTGCGGAATAGCGCGTCTGCCCATTGCGCCTTGATGTCAGAGCTGGTCTGGGTATAAAACGACTTGCTGCGCTGCATGAAGCTATTGGCTTCCTGCACCTCGGCCGCGCTCTTGGGCTGGAATCCGATTGCCTTGGCTGCGGCTTCGGCCAGTGTCGTGTCGATCACCTTGTAGCCCTTGGTGTCGCGGTACATGCCGGTGGCTGCCATGTCGGCACCCTTGGCAAGGTTGCGCACCGCAGTGGGCGAGATTTCCAGCGCCGCACCAGCCACATCACCTCCCAGCAGCTTGCGCGCACTGGTAAAGCCGCGCGCCACCAGGTCACCAGCAGGCCCGATGATTTCCGTCATGTCCCGCTCGCGATTGGGCTTGTCCAGGAATAGCCCGGTACCGGGCAGCAGATTGCCCATGCCCAGGCGTCCAGACACATCGATGGGCGCGCCCGGCAGGCCAGACAGGCCCTGCTCCATGAACTCGCCCAGCTCCTTGCCCACCACGTTGGCCAGCAGCTCCTTGCGCCATTGCTTGGCGCTGATGTTGTAGCCCATCATCTGGCCGGCACCAACAATCAGGTCCTCGGCATCCTCCATGAAGGGCACGCCGCCGGCGCCGCTCATCAGCAGCAGCATGGCAATGGCCCAGCCTACCGCACGGCGGCCAGCTGCTCGCTCCGGGCTTCCTGCTGCCCCCTGATTCCACATGCGCTGCATCAGCTCCAGATAGCTGACCGAATAGGTCTTGAAGGTGAACAAAGTCCCGCCGACCGCACCGCGCGCCCACTTGGGCTTGTTGGCCTTGCTATAGACGAACTGCGTTTCCAGCACCGCCTTGCGGGCGAACTCGGCCGGGTCGGCCATGCCCTGGTCCTTGGCAATGCGATAGGACGCAATAAAGGTGCTGCGGCGGTTGAACTGCTCGGCCAGGGCGAAGGGCTGACCCCAGAGCACCTTGCCCTGCTCCCAGAGGTTGCCGGCCTTGGCGCGCAGATCGCCTGCCTTGGTGCCATCGCCCGAGCGCAGCATGCCCGCGCCGCGCGCCTGGGCCATCAGCTGGTGGATTTCCTGGGGGCTGACCACGCCATCGTCTTCGGCAGACTGCAGGGCCTTACTCAGGTCAGCCTCGTACTTGAAGCCCTTATCAGCTACGGACCTTCCCATGTCCTTGAGCGCGCGGGCGAGCTGCGCGCCGGCCTTCTTCATGCCGCCGTACTGGCTCAGCCAGGGCAGCGTCACTGCAAAGGGCTGCGTCGTATTCACAAAGGCCGAAGCGATCGAGCCGCCCAGGTACTGGGCAAACAGCATGCCGCGCACGGCCTGGCCTTCCTCCTGCGGGTCGCGGATGTAGTCGCGCAGGCCCATGGCCAGGTCCTTGAGCTCGCCCTGCTCCTTGGGGATCTTGCCGATGGCCGTCTCCATCTTGCCCGCATTCAGGCCCATGGCCCCGGCGCGAGCGTTGGAGTAGACAAAGTTGGCCACCACTCGACCCACATCCTCGCTGAAGCCAGCGATGCCCTTGCGGTGAATCAACCGCTTCATGGCGCTGTGGTTGTTCTTGGTCAGCTTCAGGAACTCCTGGAACGCCTTGTCCTGAGCTTCATTGCCCTCGGCCTTGAGGCCCAGCATCTCCCCGAATTGCTCAAGAGTCTCCGGCGTCACGCCGGCAAACAGCTTGTAGGCCTCGGCACTCATGGTGCCCGTGGTGACGGTCGCGCCCTTGAACTCCTGGGCCAGTTGCATCTTTGCCCGGTTGGAATCGCGCGCGGTTTCGTACATGCCGAAGTAAAGTCGCTCGCCGTTGGCATCCACCACATCCACCGTATAGCGGCCAAAGCGCGACAGCGGGGCATAGCCGCCCTGCTGCAGATCCACGGCCGTATCCAGCCGGCGGTTGATCAGCTGCATATAGCCGGCCAGGCGCTCGCGCGAGTCGGGGTCGGCCTTGGCATCCTGCTCCAGAGTGTCCAGCAGCAGCTGGGCCGCAGCTTCGACGGATGGCTGCGCCAGCACCGCATCGCGCATGGGCTCGTACTTCTCGCCCACCACACGCAGCATATCGGTGCGCGCCGTCATGTCGATGGAGCGATCAATGGCCGCGCGCGCCTCGCGGTACAGGCTGATCTGGTTGGCATCCGTCCCGAACTGCGCCTGCAGCTCTGCATCGGTCCAGACAATGCCAGCCTTGAGCATCTTGTTCTCAAAGCGCGCGTTGATGTTCTTTTCAAACTGGGCCACAGGCAGGCCCTGCCACATGGCCAGCACCTCAGATTTGATCTTGCCGTGCTTGAGCAGCATGGCCGCCTTGTTGTGGGCAGACAGATTGGCGTAGCGCTTTTGCAGGTCATCGACCAGCGTCGGCTTGCCGTTCTCGTCGCGCGCCCAGATCAGCGTGCCCTCAAACAGCGGGCGGGCCACGGCCTTGTTGTCGGCAGCCGAGACAGGCTTTTTCTTGAGATCCCCCAGGGACTCCACACGCGGCAGGATGCGCGGCGCCATATCGGCCGCGTCATTGGCCAGCATGCTCACATCATCGATGTTCTGCTGGGCCGACTCATAGACCGGCTTGAAGCTGGGTGCGCGCTCGGCCAGGTGGCGCATGGTGCCCACGGACTTGTCCCAGAGCGATACCTTGCCCTCGTGGGTGAAGGTCTTGGTCAGCTGGTCAAGGGCGCTGTCCTTGAGGTCCGCGAAGCGCGAGCGGCTGAACATCGGTTCGTCCGCATCCAGCTGGCTCGAGCTGGTGTCCAGCGTCAGCAGGCGGTTGAGCTCGCGTGCAACATCTTCCGTGGCCGCCTTGCCCTGCTGCACGCCATTTGTTAAAGTGGGGGCGTCTCCTGAAGTCGTTGAGCCAGACCGTTCGGATGCCTTCTTGGCATCAACACTGGACACTCTCGGCTTCAGGAGATTTTCTTTGAGCGAAACACTGTGCAGGTACATCCGCTGCGTGTTGTGGTCACGACGAACCAGCACCGTCACGATGTTGTCCTTGCCTGAAATACTCACCGGTGCGGACGTGTAAAAGCTATCGGTATTGCCGGCAGTGGTTCGATACACCAGTGCACCACGCTCGATCACATCCTTGACTGCTGCAAAAGCCACCTTCTTGGCATCGTTGGCACCGCCGTGCGCTATCGAGCTTTTTGCAGAGCGCGCATCCAGAACCACCTCACCGAATTCCGGGCTCATAGCTTTGCCTCCTTGCTGAGCAAAGAGATCCGCAGCCCATTGCTCAATCGCGGCGTATCCGCCTGAAGGCGCGTTCTTCAGATCCAGGAGCGCAACTGGCGCGCCCTGCAGCAGCAGAGCTTTCTCCACATCGGTCTTGGGCTCTGCGCGAGAGCCACGACTGAACGACGCAGCTCCACTCACATCCCCTCCAGAACCGCCGTTCTCTACCCAGGCCCGCGCCGGCAAGATGAAGTTGCGAATCAGCTCAGCATCGGTAAGCGCCAACGACTTGAAGCCCGGCACATTGGCACGCAGCCAGGTGCGGATCGCAGCCACGGCACGGCGCACAAATCCCAACTCGGGCGTGTTCTGCGCCATCTCGGCCAGCACTTCCTCGGCAGCCGTGCGACGGTCCAGACGGTTGACCCGGCGCAGACCGTATTCCGCAATCTTCGCGTCCACATCGGCCTTGCGCATGGTGGCCACCTGATTCAGGATCAGCCCCAGGTCCTTGCCAAACAGGCCGCGCAGCCCATGGTGCCCCAAAGCCTCATGGAACAGCACGCGCGCAGCATCGTTGGGCGTCTTGAGCTTGGACGCCATCAGATACACCTTGCCCTGGTAGTAGAAGCCCTCCGGAACGCCCCGGGCGCCACCACTGCGCTGCTTCAGGTCGGCGCGGCGCGCGCTCTCGGGCACCACCGCGTCCTGCATATCAAAGGCCACAATCACCTCGGGACCGTTGGCCCAGGCCTTCCGGATGGCATCAGCCGTGCCCTTGACGGCGCGCACTGCCTCGGCACGTGCCGCTGGCGAATAACTGGGGCGTACGTTCGTGCTGGGCGCCACAGCAGCTGCAGATACATTGGCGGGCAGCCCTTCGCCCATACCCTGAAGAAAGTTCGCCACATCAAAGGCCGCACCTGCCAGTTGCTCGGAATCATGGCGTCGGAAGCTGGGGGCACCTGTGTCGTCGGTGACCTCCCCTGAAACCGGCTTATCGATCACCACCTTACGCATGCCACCCTCGCGCAACACCATGCGCTGGCCGCCAACAATGCTCTTGAAGTCCTTGTGCTCGGCCTTCCACTCGTCCATGGTCATCACCACATCCGGCAGAGGCTTCTTGGCGGCCTGTTCGTCGGCTCGCTTCTTGGCGTCCTCTGCATCCTTGCGAGCCTTGGCAGCCTTCATCTTGTCCAGTACGGACTTGGATACCTCGCCGGCCTTCGTCAAAAGCTCGGCCATTCGGCCCTTGGCATAGTCGCCCAGGTTGTGCTGGTCAATGATCTTTCGAGCCCGGTCAATAGTCGCCTGTGCATCGCTGGAATTTTCCGACTCCAGGCGCTTGGCCAGACCGTTTAGCGCCTCATCCACCTCGGCGCGCGGCGCGGCAAACTCGTCGTAATCCGCAGGATAGGCATAGCCGAAGTCCAGCCCGTGCTTGCCCCCATCAACCTTGAATTTGCGATAAGGATGAGCAATCCCCGTGATGACAGCCGTGCCGTAAGGCTTCCGTCCTATGGCGATCTTGATTGTCTGGCCGCGCTCAAAGGTCACAGGCTCCATCTGGCCCGTGGCATGGTTCATGCGTTCCACAGTGAAATGGTCGCGGCTATCCACATTCGCGCTGGGCGATGCCTTCACCGCAGCCAGCGCTTGCTCCACGGGCGCATCCAGAACAATGGCCTTGACCTGCTTGCCTTCCTCGGCTGCCGCGACTGCCTGGTGGTGACCGTCGATGATGTGGCCATCGCTGGAGACAATCACCGCACGATCGCCGGCGGCGCTCTTGGCCGCTTCCACCTTGGAAGGCGAGTATTCAGCTTGAGTAGGCTTGAGCTGCGCCGCGTCCACGGTCGTGGTTTCATGGGCAATGCCCTGGGCATTCAGGTGCTTGACCAAGCCGCCATGGTTGGCGGTGGGCACCTGGGGCATATCGGCGCGCGGGATGCCCAGCGTGCCAGTCTCTGCCGTGAACGGTTTTTCATCGCCCACGGGCTGCGCGGCAGGCTTCGGCAGCGCGTCTCCGGAGACGGCATTGGGCGCAGGTTTTGCTGCATTTTCAATAGCTGCAGGCGCTTTACTCGTGGACTCCACCAGCGGTGCCACCAGCGAATCCAGCAGCTTTTCGCGGATCTTCTCGCCAAGGTCCGGCCATGCACGGGTGTGCACGTTCTTGCGTGCGATGACCGTAAGGCCGGGGGCCGTGGCCGCGACGGCCTGACGCTCCGCCGTGGTCATGCGCGTCCAGCGCTCGCTGGCATCGAGCTGGCGCTGGCGCTGGGTTTCACGCTCTGCATTGCCTTCGCGCGCGATCTGTGCCGCCTTACCTACGGCTGCCTGGGCCGCGCCGGCTGCTTCCGAGACTTGCGCTTGAGCTTTCGCAAGGCTCGCGCCCTGCTCTTGCGCTCCAGGGTTCGCAGCTGGGGTGGTGCTATTGCCTACCCCTTGCCCTGCATTTTGGCCAGTTTGCGCTGCTCCTGTTTGCGCAGGTTGCGCGCTGCCTTGCTGGGCTTGATCGGCTTCAGAGACATTGGCATTCGCTCCTGATTCAATAGCTGTTAGCGGTTTCTGAGCAAGCGCTTGAAGTGCTTTTTTTAGCTTTTTTGTGCGCTTGTGGGTGGGGCCGTAATGGGAAATGGCCTGCTGCAGCTCCTGCTCGTTCATGTCGGGGATCTGCTTGGCCAGGATCTGGTTGATGCCGGTCAGCTGCACGGGTGCAGGCGCGCCGGCGGTCGAAGCGCCGCGCCCCTGACCGCCAGCGGCCTGCAGCTCCAGTCGGGTGAGCTGGGTCTGCAGTGCATTGCGCTGGGCAGCCCTGTTGCCGTCCCAACCCTGGGCCGCGCCCTGCTGCTGCATAAAGGCAATGCGGCTCTTGAGCTCGTCCATCTGGGCTTGCAGCGATACCTCGCCGGTATCCGGATCCACGCCGGCAGGCACCTGGGGGGCGGCCTGCTGCTGCTCGGTCAGCTGCTCTGCCATGGGTGCCACCTGGGGCTGCACCACTGGAGAAGCTCCGGAGTCCACCGCCATGGCCGCCGCCTTGGACAGCGCGCCCGCGTTCGGGTCCAGGCCCATCGCCTGAGAGGGTGTCAGCTCTGGCGCGGCCGTCGCGGCAGGCTGCTGGCCAGCAGCGCCCAGCTCCGTACCCCACTCAGGGGCAGGAAAGTCGCGCGTGAAGTCGATTTCATTACCCTGCGCCTCGGGCGCCGCGCCAGGCAGGGTTTCATAATCCAGATTTGGAGCATTGGCCGGGGATGCCGGGGCCGTGCCTGGCTCCACCTCGGCAGCCGCGCCGGCGGAAGTCGTCCACGCAGCGGGCAACACGGCAGCAGCAGCGGCTGCCTGATCTTGCCCAGTGGCCGCGCCCGGGGCATTGGCAGCGGCGTTCCTGGCATTGGCCGCAGCATCATCGATCTGCTTGTCCTTGAAGCCACGAT
The DNA here is from genome assembly GCF_014076415.1 of Comamonas testosteroni. Taxonomy (NCBI): domain Bacteria; kingdom Pseudomonadati; phylum Pseudomonadota; class Betaproteobacteria; order Burkholderiales; family Comamonadaceae; genus Comamonas; species Comamonas testosteroni. Next base: position 2,095,794 of record NZ_CP043568.1, on the reverse strand, counting down.
AGCCAGCCGCGCCCGCGCCCATGGCGCCGCCAGACAGGATGCCCATCACAATGGCGTCGTCCAGTCCCTCGCTCCAAGACTTGCCAAGCGCTTCGTTCTGCAGGATCTGCTCTGACACCGACTGGGGCAGCTCCTCGAGCACGCCCTCGGTGATCGCGCCCTCGCCCATCTGGCGCAAGATGCTTTTCTGCGCGGGTTGAGCCAGAGGATTGACGGCTGCGGCCGTGGCGCGCTCTGCGGCCTCCTTAGCCATGCCCTTGGTGCCCTGGGCGAGCATCATGTCGGCATCGCCAATGCCCAGACGGTTCGCAACCTTGTTGCCGGCAAAGCCCAGCGCACCAGTAGCCAGGCCGGTACCGGCGGCCAGCGCGGCCTGCTTGGCGGTCAGCTCTCCGTCTGCCGTCTCCTGACGGATCTGCTCGGCAGCGGAGCCAGCCCCTACCACGCCCTCGCCAGCAGCGCCAGCGATGGCCGCGCCCTTGGCCCCCATCTGCCCCAGGCGGGTGGCAGCCATGGCGCCGCGCCCGATCGCACCGCCGGCGCCCATCGCCCCCAGAGATTCACCTACCGCCATAGCGATCAGCGAGGGATTCGAGAGCGCAACTGCAGCCTTCCCGGCCACACCATCAGCGTTCTGGAATTCGGCCTTCTGGGCCTTGGTCACATCAGAGTGCCAACCCTCGGCAATCTCGCGCGCTTCCTTGAACCGGACGCCTGCCCCCTCCAGTGCCTTGCCTGCCTTGCCGCCTGTCACAAGGTCTGCAACGCCGACTGCAGCCTCTGGAACAGCCAGCGCAGCCTTGACAGCTGTGGCGGCTACGTCCTGGGCTACGCCTTTTACGCCGCGAGAGGCAGAAGGAGCAGGCTCTAATCCGAAAGCATCCTCATAGGAAAAATTGCCAGCCTGCTTTGAGGAGGGGCTGCTACTGGCGGGCGCCTGCCCGTAGGCATCTTCATAGGAGAAAGTGCTTTTGCTCATCCCCCAATGACACCTCACCCTTGTGGCGGCGTCGAACCCTAGAGGGAGCTCGCAGTCCGCGCCAGTTCCGCAAAAACTCCACGAAAGACCAGGGGTCTAGTCACCGAAGTGTTGCACTTATTTCGATAATTGCGAATAATGCGTTTGCGAATAATGCATTCGTGTCTATGAAGGAGTACACCATGAGCCAACAAGTGCTAGAACCAGCCAGCCACGCAGAAGCCGAAATGGCAGCTGTCGCTACCAGCTGCCTGATAGCCGCTCTGGATCACTCCCGTGCGGAAACAGTCAAGCTGAAGTTGGAGTTCGACGATGGTCAGGGCGAATGCCCAGAACTCCTGCTTCCGCCAAAGGCACTACGGTTTTTTGCCAATGTCCTGCGGCAGATGTCCAAGCGCGAGCCAATGCTGCTTGTGCCCCAAAAGCTGGAACTGACCACACAAGAAGCAGCCGCGTTTCTCAATGTGTCGCGACCCTTCGTCATCAAAGAAATTGAGCAAGGCCGACTGCAGTGCCGAATGGTGAACAGGCACCGCAGAATCGAATTTGAAGAGCTGGTTAGGTACCAGGCTGAGTCGCGCGCACGCTCTGAGGCTGCGCTGTCCGAAATCGCTCAGCTCACCAAAGATATCGGTCAGGAGTTGTAATGGCAGGTGCAGCGGGTTTCACAGCAGTTTTGGACGCTAATGTGCTTTATCCCGCTCTACTTCGGGATGTACTACTCAGTCTGGCTCAAACTGGCATCTACGTTGCCCGCTGGTCTGCAGACATCGAGGATGAATGGTCACGCCACCTGATTCAGGACTTCCCTGAAAAGGAGGCTTCCATTCGCCAAATGGCACTGCAAATGCAGACGGCCATACCGGATTGCCTGATTCGCGGCTATGAACCATTCATTGACGGTCTGAAGCTACCGGATCCCGATGATCGCCATGTCCTTGCTGCAGCTATCGTGGGGCACGCAGATGTCATCGTTACCTCAAACATCAAGGACTTCCCGCGCGAAATCCTGGCCGGTTACGACATAGAACGTCAAAGCCCCGACGAATTTCTCGTCAACCAGCTAAACCTCTACCCGCTGCGTGCACTTGAAGCCCTCAAGGCCATGCGCCAGCGCTGGAGGCGTCCCGAGATGTCAGCTACAGCCATGATTGAACTCATGGAACAGCGCGGCCTTGCCATGACGGCAGCGCACCTGCGCGAAGCTGTCAATTTGCTCTAACCGAAGTGCTTCGGATCAACCGTCAGAGTAGGCAAAGCTCAGATCAATTCGGAAAAGACAGACCATGAATTACGACAATCCAGCTGGCCGTTTGCTAGAGATATTGCTCAAGGTAAAAACCTATTCGAAAGGCACCGCGGCGCGAGAGGTTTGGCAAAGTGTTCTTGGGCTCCCCCCATCTGAAATACTGAGCCCCCTGATGAACGCCAAGATAGCGACAGTCATGTCGCTTGTCCATCAGGCGCTCGAGTTGCTGAGAGAAGAGCACCCGGAGCTGGCGGAGTCCACACCCGGATGGGCTACCCAGGTCTGCACTGCGTTTCAGTTGCAAAATCTACATGGCACGATAAACGAGTTCACCAGCCAAATTTCCAACGAAACCATATCAAACGTCAGAATGACGGCTGTTCTGCTCGACAAAGGATCAAGGCGAAAAACTTTGTCCAGCGATGAACTTGCCGAAATGCGGGATTCGATCAACAGCGTGCTCGATGAAGTCTTGAAGTCTGCCGAATTGGATTCAGAGATCCGCGCCTATCTTGCACGCGCCCTGCGAAAAATTCTGACAGCTATTGAGGATTTCCAACTGACCGGTGCAGCGCCAATCCTTGAATCAATCGAGCAGGCTGTCGGCCACGTAATGGTAGATCCTGAATACAAAAATTTCTTGATCAACAATCAACTGGGACAGCGTGTACTTGACGCTTTCCAAGCGGCAAGCTGCATCGTCACGGTTGCAGTCGGCATGCCTGCGCTAACACAAGCAGCGCAACTATTCCTAAGATAGTAGAGCTACTAAAAGCCCGGCGAATCGGGCTTTTTGCATGCACCAATCAGGCATCAAAAGGTAATGCGAGTTGGCGGCTTGGAGCAAGGCGCGCCACTCGCAAAATGCACGCCGCCGCGACTTTGAACAGCCTTGGAGGCTACATCAGTTGCACGCCACCAGCGCGCGTCAGGTAGCTTCCAAACGCATCAAGATGCGTCTGGGTACGCCGGCTGAGCGCTTCCATGAGTGCTGCGAGACGGGCCATAGGCACCGCTTGCGCAATCGTGTCCAAATCAGCATTCTCAAAATCAATCACTACCGCGCCATCAGACATGGGCTTGAACTGCAAGCAGCACTCCGCATTGAAGAAAGCCAGAAAACGCTGCTGCACCATAGCATTGGCCAGTACTCCAGTGAGCACTTCTGACGGCAGGTTGGCCATAGGAGGTGTGTCCAGGCCTGCCTTCGCTGCTTGATAGGTGCTGGTCATAAAACCCATAGCAACTTGGCGCGCAGCTCTCATGGCTACTCCATCGAATGGTCTGAGCGTTCCTTGCTTGAAGTCTTCCTCCACCTCGGACGCATATCCATTGGGCAGCTTGGCAAGCAGATAGGCTCGCGCTGCTTCGTACTGATCAGGGTGCAAGGCCAGATAGCTATGCACCTTGAACTTGCGCTGGAGCCGAGCCCAAGTTTCCGCGTAGTTCTGAATGCCTGCATCGACGATGGCTTGAACAATCTGCTTGAGGTCTTGAGCCTGGGCAGGGCTGATACGGTCGTAGTCAAGAGAGGCTTGCACGGGCTGAGCCTTGGCCGCCTGCGCCAGCAGTTGCGCCTCCATCTTGTTGAATGCCGTGATGTATGCCTCTTTCCAGTGAGCCGCTTCTTTTCCGGTGAACCCCATAGCCAAGAACACAAAGCCGTCGCGGGTCATCGTGAAGCACGGCTGGCTTTTCCCTTGCTCATTGAGATAAGAGGACTCCGCAAAATTGTGGAGTCGGTACTCGTCGCTGCACTCCAGGTTGCGAATTGAACGCAGCACCGTGTCGTGGCGTTTGCCAAAGTGTTCTGCGATCTGCTGGCTCGTTGTGGTGATCTGGCCATCGACAATTGCCAGATCGGGAATTGCGGTTGCGCCGCTAGTAGCGACCTCTGTAGAATTGGACATGTTGATTCCTTGATTGATCTCTTGGTTTTTGACACTCGACGCCTCTGGACTCCTACCTCCAGGGGCGTTTCCTTTTTTAGGCCTGCTTTTCATAGCAGGCTTCCTTTGCTCGCTCTGCTTCCAGGCCGCGCTTTATGAGATAGAGAATTTCAGCGTTTAAGGTGCGCTCATTTTGAGCCGCGCGCACTTTCAGCTCCTTGCGCAAGCCATCTTGGTGAAAGCGCATCAAAAACTTGTCAGCTGTCGTGCTTGATGATTTGGTAGTGGTGTCGTTCATGTATTCCCTCTAGACATGGCCTAGTGCCATAAACGGAAATATGGCCTAAGGCCACACATCGGTCAAGCAATGCATGGCAATAGGCCATATATTCACTATGGCTTTAGGCCAGTATCATTAGTGGATGGAACCTAAGCAGCCACAAGATACCGAGTCGCGCCACGCGGATAAGTACATAGTCCGCTTCCCTGATGGCATGCGCGACAAGTTGAAGGCCGAAGCCAAGGCGAACAATCGCACTCTCAATGCTGAAATCGTGGCTCGGTTGGCTGCATCACTCGTCGCTGGCTCAACTGACCTCTACGAAGCTGACTTAAAAACAAGCATGGAGATCATGCGTGAAGAGTTTGAGCACGAAAAAAGGCTTGCACGATCTCAGTTTTTGTTGGGTACCTTTCAGGATCAGGCATCTCTGATCCGCCGCCGCCTAGATAGAGAGCTCCAATTGGCAGAACACCTGCAAGCCCAGTTGACCGAGGCCTCTAGGCATGGAGATGACACTGCACCCAGAATCGCACGCGAGCTCAAGGACACTCAGTATTGGCTTCAGCGCACCCAGATGGAGTACGACCAAGTTCAACAAGACATCGTTGACATCAAACGCGAGCTTGAAAATGCGCGCCAGAGTCTGAAGAACCGTGTTGAATAAACAGTAGAGCCTGCTGGCACTTGCCATATCGCCCTCAGGAGGGATGCATGAAGATTCCGAAACTACTGTGTAGCTCACTGCTGGCACTGGTCGCCGCGCAGGCCCAGGCAGCCAACTACGCCACCTGCATCCTGGACAAGGCCCCCGGCGCGGTGAATGACATCGCGGCACAGGCTGTGCACCAGATTTGCCTGAAGGCAAACCCAGGCGCCATTCAGGCTGTACCGCAAGGCTCAGGTCGCGGCCTCATGGGCTACAACTCTGGCGCTGAGTGTGTCGTAGCCAAGGCCAAGGACACGCGGAGCAACCAGGCTGCAGCCATGATCGGCGTCTCCTGCAGGAAGCTGTATGACAAGCCGACCTTCACATATGAAGAGGCCTACGGCGCAGGTCGCTAGCCAACTAGCTCAAACTCCGTTCCATTCCAGCGCGCTTGTCCGCGCGGAGTCTGATAGACCTGACCAGCTTTCAGCGAGTCTTTGGCAGGGACTTGCGGCTTGCCTCCAACCCCACCTACTTCCTGCACATCTCCAGTACGGCTGTTGTAGCGAATGACAGACCCTGCAGTTGTGGAGCCATCCAGGTTCTTGGTTGCGGGCGTGACTTGCACCTTCCAATCGGCTTCATCCTTGCCTGAATAAGCGCGCATCTGGCTCGCAATCGCGGCCTGTTCTTCGGGCGTCTTGGCGTTGACGTAGGCCTCCTGCAGTTGCCCCAGACGCTCGGCAGCACGGATCTGGGGCGCGCGCAAGCGTTCATCGCTGGCTACACGCTGAGCATCGAGCTGGTTGCGTTGCTGATCAAGGTCCAGGCGCCGCAGCCCCAGGCCGATCTGCCCTTGTGCCCTGCGATCGGCACCAGCCTCGGCCATAGCCGTGCGGCGCAGCCCAGCATTGATTTCATTGGTGCGCTGCTGCAACTCAGGCGCCCTGCCTTGCGCAACCAAATCAGCCTGTGTGGCTGCATTGAAGCGCGCAATCTTTCCGTCCGGATCGTTCTGCCCTTGATGGCGCGAACCCCATGCAGGAGTGCTGCTGCCGCTGCGCCACTCGGCACGGTTGGTGATCGAGCTTGCGGAAGTCTCCATATCCTTGAGCCGCTGGCGTGCCGCCCAGTCATTGCCGCTATGGCTGACAGTCGGGGCATGCAGGCCAAAGCCACCGGGTTCAGGCTGCGCTGGACGCTTGAGGCCAAACCCACCCGCTTCTGACTGCGCCAGCGCGCCTGCAGCTGCATTGTTTTGTGCACTGGGCTTGCCGGTGAATCCAGCAGGGAAGCCCATGCCAGTAGACTGATCGCTGTACTGGCCGCGCCCGTGGTTGTACACGCCATTGACCACCTGATTGCCTGGCGCAGGCGCGGCAGTCTGCTGATTTACCTGCCCAGCGCCAGCACCCGGTGCTGCCCCCGCAGCAATGGGTGCGGCCGGAGCGGCCCCGCCCCGTGCCACGGCAGTCCCGGCTGCCGGAGCGGCGGCAACAGGTGCAGCATTCGGGGTTGGTGCATCGTCACCAATGCCAAACAGTCCACGCCCAAAGCCCGCCACAGCGCCGCCGGCGTTTACCGCTCCGTCAATGATGGGCGTCGTTACAGCGCCGACTGTTCCCGCAACCGTCTTGCCAATGGCTTCGCCGTAGTTGCCTTCATTCCAGGTGCGTTTGATGTCTGCACCCACCGCGCGATTGTTGTCCTGATAGGAGAAACCGCCCTGCTCTGTCTGCTGAGTGGCTGCTGCTACAGGAGCGGCAGCCGGAGTAGTGGGTGCGCTGGTGGAGCCGCTGTTTCCAGGCAGGCGGCTTCCCGGAAAGGTATTGCTGGGGCTTGGAGCCGCGCTCGGTTTCGCAGCCACGCCGGACTGCTGAATCTGATCCTCCGGCGCTCCGCCATTGGCGAAGAACACCTGGGGCCTGAGGCCCAGCTGTGGAGCCTCCACGGGGTCGGCAGACCGCAGCATTGATCGATGCAGGCCAAGCCCGGGCCCTGGCTTGGCCGCAGGCTCTGCTGGGCGGCGCAGACCAAATCCACTCGGCACTGGCGTGTGCGTGGCATCGACTACACCTTGGAGCGCCTGCTTGCCTCCCATGGCATGCACAGTGTCGGGCGGCAGCACGAACTCACCGGGCTTGAACATGCCCGGGATGGAATCTGGTGCCTGGTTCAATGCCTGAGCTCGCTGCGCTGGCGCAGAGTCGGGGTGAAGGCCCAGTTGAGGTTGGCCGGCGCCCGCCTGGGCTTTTAGAGGGGGTTTGGACAGTCCGAACATGCGGCACCTTAAAAAATGTAGGTCGCGTTGACCTGGGGAACATCGTGGCGAGTAGCGCGGCGCAGATCCGCATCAGGCCGCGCACCGAAGTAACCTGTAAAGGCCGCCTCGGCCGTGGCCGCGCGCTGCGGGTCAAACCCATCGCTATCGGGCTGACTGAAAGCACGATGGAGCGCCCAATACACCAGATAGGGATGGCTGGCCGCATGGATCTCCGGCTTGTCCGGATCGTTGGCCAATGGCTTGAGCGGCAGGCGGTATGCCTCCAGCGTCAGCACCCCAGCCTCGCGCGGCGTGGGCACCAGGCGCAGCGCTCCCTCGGTCTGGATGGCGTACATCGCATCGCAGTCCAGACGCACGCGCCAGTCCGGGTGATGACGGTCCAGCCACTCGCGCGTCACCAACTCCGCCGGCTTGGCTCGATGGCCTGCCGCGCTCGGCTGCCAGTGCAGGTGCGCGATTTCATAAACCTTGGCATGGAGCTGATAGGACGCCTGACCCGCGTTCACCGCAATGGTGGTCACCGCTGGCGTGCTGTCATCGAGCAGCAGACGGCCGCGCACGGCTGCCTCGTCCTGGGCTTCATTGAGCCAGCGGGTTACGGTCTCGCCCTCCCACAGATAGGGCTCCAGCTTGTCGGTGGAGTCCTCGCGGAAAGAGGCAATCAGTTCCTCAAGGGTCATATCAGCGCACCCCGAACTGGTGAATCAGGCCGTTGACCGTGATACGCATTTCATCCACCTTGGCCTTGGCATCAAAGGCGTGGTCGTACTTCTGGGCGTACTCCGTCAGCGCTGCTTTGTTCATGCCCTGCACAGTGATCAGCATGGCCTCGCGCTGGTCGTCCACTTCCTTGGCCTTGTCGTCCAGTGCCTGCTGCTCCAGCGCTGCAATCTCTTGCTCGGTGAGCTCGGGCTTTTGCGTATTGGCCTGGTTGCTGCCCTGCTCTGTGGTCAGCGCCGCGCCCTGCTCCGTGACTTCGGTGCCGGGCACCGGGTCCAGTTGCTGCTGTTGCTGCTGCTCGGGCACCGCGGGCTTGAGGTCCGCCGTGCGCTTGAACTCCACAAACTTGAGCAGCGGCTTGGCGATGGCCTCACTCACCAGGCGCTCCTCCTCGGGCTGCCAGATATGGCCGGTGGCGCGGTCACGGTAGATTTTGCGGCCGGTATAGGTAATGCGTACAAAGTTCATGGTGCTGGGGAGTGTTCAGATGGACGAATGCGGGCGCTACCCAAAGGCAGGCCCGCATCCTGGGAGCGCTCTTTACAGGGCGCCGGTGGAGATGACCTGCAGCACCACATCGACGCGGGCCGCCTTGGCATTGGCCGCGCCCGAAGTGGTCAGCACCAGGTAGGCATCCTTGGGCAAGGTCACCGGTGCCTTGGTGGATGTGTTGCGCAGGCGCGCGGCAACGGCCAGATCCAGCGCCGCGCCGAAGTACGCCGAGTCCTGGGGAGTCTTGACGACATCCACACCATCGACGTATTCAAAGCCCAGATCACCCTTGACGGTGGCGGTCAGGCCTGTGGATACGACAGCCATGGCATCCACCAGCGTGGAGCCAGCCGGGATGACGCCCATGCGCACCTTGTCGCCCACTGCCAGAGGCGCATTGGAGTCGGCCTCCAGCGCGCCGCCGTTGGCGCCGGTCTTGAGAATGAAATGCAGGGCATTGAGATTGCCCCACGGAGTAGCGCCCAGCAAATTGCCGCGCTTTTGAGTGTTGGTCACGGTTGCCATGATCGGCTCCTAGATGGGAATGAAAGGGAACGCGGGTCCAAGCCCATCGGGCGCCGCCCACTGGCCGCGCCCGATGCTCATGGATTACTGGCGCTCACCGATGATCGGCACAGCGGTATCGATAGCGATCACGCCGTGGTCGGTGAAGTGCTTGGTACCGTTGCCTTGGTCCACGGCCCAGCGCACTTTGGATGTGCCCTGGATGGCGCCAATCAGCAGCTCCATCTTGTCGCCGTGGTCGAATTCCTTCTCCTTCCAGAAGAAGGGCATACCGCCGTGCTTCGACGCCGCGAAGGCTTGAGCCAGAGCCTGACCGCCCAGCAGCATCGCGCGGTCCACCGCATGGGTGATGCCGAAGCTGGCAGGCACCACGCAGGAGCTTTCCTGGTCGCTGGTGTGGCTGGCGCAGTATTTGATGGTGTCACCGGCATAGAAGCGGATGGGACGCGGCTGCTTGCAGATCAGAATGCCGTTCCACAGGCCCACATCGCCCATGAACAGAGGATGACGCTCGGCCTGGCTGGCGCGGGTCAGTGCGTTGGCCTGGAACTGGCGGAAATCCTTGTCTTGCGAGAACTGGTGGTACTGAGCGGGGCTGACAAGCATCATGCGCAGAGGGGAATCATCTGCCGCAGAGTCACCAGGCAGGCGGATTGCGGGTGGTGGCAGCGCGATGGACTCCACCAGCGTGCGGCACGCATCCACAATGGTCATCGTCAGCGCGTCAGAGGACTGAATATCCATCTCGCCCGCATTGACGGTGAAGCCGCGAATCGCATCGCCATCGGCAATGTAGTGGCGGTTCTTGGTGGGAGCCAGCACTGGGTTGACCGCAATAGCTTCAAAGTCCGGGTGGCCTTCGGTGGGGATGGCCCACTCGATGTTGTTGTGGAAGCCGCGCGCGCCCGCCATATGCATCAGGGTGCCTTGATCCTGGTAGCGGTCCATCAGGCCCTGAGCGATGGGACGGCCTACCTTGCGGAATTCCACAGGCGAGCGAATGTCGGTCATGGTGTCGCCCACATCCACTGGGAAGCGGGCTTGCTGAACACGCACACGGGCCTTGTCCAGCGAAATACCAGTACCCTTGCCCTCGGCCATGCGGCTGCCCATGATGGGGTAGGCGCCAGCAGGTTGGATGAAATGAAACTCCACCTCGTCACCCTTGCCGCGCCCCAGATCCGTGACACGCACGATAGGCATGTCCGTGGTTGTCTGGTTACGCAAGGTGGCAGCTGCTTCACCTTCGCCCTTGGGCATGGTGCCCACCATCTTGTTGAGCTTGGAATTGCGCTGTATGGACTGCGCAAACAGACCCGCAGCTTGTACGAACTGCGCATTGGACGAGCCAGCGCTTACATTGGTTTTGCCGGACATATCGAGTCCTCCTGCTATGGGACAAGGGCGCTCTCATCACGAGATGGCCCGGGAAATGGTTTGTGGCGCGCCTGACGGCTACACCACGCTATTCATCAATCGCATCTGACGCTCTGGCGGCAGGCTTTGCATGTATGCCATCAGGGCAGCAGGGTCGCTCGCCAACTCCATTGCGCGGTCAGCCTCCGTCGCGCCTGCGGGTGCCGCTCCGGGCAAACTCGACAGGCTCACAGGGGGTTCGGTCTTGGCATTCGCCAGCGCCTTGGCCACGGCTGCGGCAGTGGGGTCGGTTGTCGCCGCGCCTGCAGCGCTAGCATGAACCTGCTTGAACTGGCCCAGCAGGTCAATCACATCCTGGGCGGTGCCCGCTTGCAGGGTGCGTTCAATGGCTGCCTGCATGTATCCGGGCTGACCAGACTTCCAGCTGGCGAACTCCTTGGATTCAGCGACTTCAAAGGCATCCTTGTGCGCATCCAGGATCTTCTGGGTGTGCGCCTGCTCTGCTGACACGGCCTGGTCGCGGGCCTGCGCCTCGCGTTGGGGTGCCAATGCAGCCTCCACTCGCGCGGCGACTTGATCGGCAACCAGCTTTTCAATGCCGGAAGCAATCCCCTCTTCGGAGAAATCCCCAAACAGGGAAGCATCGGTACCACCTTGCACAAGGCTTGTGGCAGCTGCCAGGTTCTGGTCTGCTTGGGTCGGCGCCTTCCCGGCATCCGCGCGGGCTTGGGCATCGGCCTGGGCTTGCTGCAGATTGGCGGCCTGTGCGGCCGTCATCTGCTCCAGTTGGGCGCGCAGTTGGGCGGCTTCGGCAATGGCCGAATCGCGCGCGGTGCGTACCTCTGTCAGCTTTTCATAGGGGATGGTGTAGCCACCGGACTTGCTGGCAATGGGCGCGCCTTCGTGCTCTTCCTGAGCCGATGCGGTTTCTGCAGTGCCTGCGGTGGTGGCAGTGGTGGCAGCTTCTGCGCCGGCAGCGGCTTCAGTCGCGGCCTGGGTGCTCTCGGCATTTGCCGGGGCGGCTGCGCCTTGGGTTGCGGAAACGCCAGAAGACCCGGAAGCATCCGCATCCAGATCCAATTCGCCTGCAAAGGCTGCTGCCAAGAGTTTTTGAGCTTCGTTCACTCTGCTGTGCTCCGTTCCCAGCTATCCGGCTGGGCCTGTTGGTGGGGCACACCGATTCGAGGATCAGGCCAGGGCCGAAGCCCTGACCATCACACTCTCCAGCGGTGGGAATGGGCCGACTCATCACGAGTGGGCTGTATCTCTGCGCTTTCGCGCTTCGATGGGATGAAGTGTCTCCGGGCTGCGCGGCGCGGTCTAACTCTAGTGGGGTACAGCCGCTAAACCAGGTTGTCGCCAGTGCGCGGGGTCTCGATTCCTTGCATCCCGGTACCCGCATCCTGCGGCACCGGTGGATAGGCCGGACTGGTGTTCTCGCGCACCTCTGGCGCCGCGCCTGCTTCGGCAGCAGCACCAGATGTAGCCGCGCCCTCCGGCCCTTGCCCTTGAATATAGGGGCTCTTGATGTTCATGGCCGCTGTCTGGTCTGCCGTGGGGAAATTCGGGTCATCGCCACCTGGGTTGGGGGCCTGGTAGCCTGCGCCCTTCATGATTTCGTCCGCAATGGGCGCGATCATCGGCATCTGAGCCACCTGGGCGCCGCCTTGCATTGCGCTGTACGCCGCTTGCACGCCGACCTGCACTTGCTGGGCGCCCAGCAGCTTCTCGCGCGCCGCCACTTCGCGCTCGCGCAGGTCCAGCTCTCGCACCTTGAGGTCGCGCTGCAGCTCCTGCTCGATCTGTTTGCGCAGCTGCTCAGGGTCGGTCTGCTGGGTCGCGTTCTTGATGACCGTGATGATTTCTTCCTTACGCGGCAGGTCCATCAGATCCAGCATGAAGGGCATCACCACCTGCTGCATCTCGGGTGGCAAAGCCTTGACGGCTTCTGACAGGGCCGAGAGCTGCTGGGCGCGGAAGCTCGAGGAGGACGGCACATCCGACAAGGCCACCTTGAGGCGCGTGCGCTGCACATCATTGGACAGATAGCGCAGACCGCCCTCCTCCACGGCTTCATTGAGCACTACGGTGCGCGGCGGGTTGATAGTGTCGCCCTCGATCACGATCACCTCGCGCTCCTCTCCCAGGTCCTCAATCTCCAGCGCCAGGATCAGCTCGCCCACCATGGCGCGCCCTTCCTTGAAGTTATCCATCAGGTCGGCAATGCTGATTTGCGACTGCTCCACCTGGGTCTGCTCCTGCACTCCGCTGGTCGCGTTGCCCTTCTGCCCCTGAAAGGCTGCGGTGATGGAGCCGACCCGCTGCAGGGCCGCGCGGCTGTCGGCCATCATCTGCAGCTGCTGGTTGTTGAGCTGGAAGTCGCGCTTGACCTCAAAGCGCGCGCCTTGCTGGGCCATCGCCTGAGGGTCCAACACAATGTCCGCGTCCGGCCGGGCAATCTGCCGGCGGAACTGGTCATCCGACATTGCCACCGCGCCCTTGGTGCGCTCTGTAGGGGTGCTGGCCATGCCCCAGCGCAGCTTAGCAATGGAGCTATTGAGGTTGTCCTGCGGGAAGATCATATCGCGCACCAGGCCGAACGGTACGCGCGTCATGTCTTCACGATAGCCCCAGAACGGCACATACGGGAAATGCGGGTGCGGATAGGGGCTGGCGCTGTCATGCAGCATGTGCGGGCCCATCCAATAGGAGCGGCGCATGCGAGCCACGGTGGCGCGCTCCAGCTTGCCTTGGCCCCCCGCCACGGCAGCCTGATGGGCGGGATTCGCAGCATCAAACTCGACCACCCGACCGCCGCGCATCTTGAGCAGCACCACATTCACCCAGCGCCGGTACCAGAGTTCGCCCAGGCATACCTCGTCCGACTCGTGCCTGTACCAGGCCTGCTCGCGCGTGGTCCAGGCCCGGTTGGTATCGGCTGCAGACAGCAACCCCGTCGATACGCCGCCCTCGGTCACATAGCCGCCATAGCCGCCCAGGCCGCTGACGGTTCGCGCCTGAGTGATCAGCTCCGCCTTGTCTTCAAAGGCCCGTGCCGTGCGCTCCTTGCTAATGAAGCGCTCGCGCAGCAGCCAGCGCGCATCGGACAGATCCTTCTCAGAGGCGCGCATATCCCAATGGATTTCATTGCGGTGGATGTAGTGGCATCGCGTCTTGTACTCCAGCGGGTTGCTGCTGCGCGCCACCTCGACCCAGCCCAGGCCCACGGCCGCCTGGGGCTTGAATGCCTCGCTCATGGCCGCGTCTGCCTTGGAAAAGCGCTCAGCCTGGTTGAGCCGGTAGTTCAGCGCGTCGGCCACATCCTTGCCTGTGGGGTCGCCGTCCGGTGTCACACGCCAGTCTGTGCGCGTCTTGGCCTCAAAGCCGCAGATGGCCGCGATGGCCGGGCCAATCACGTTCTCTTTTGCCGGCGGCACACCCGTGGCCTGCAGGCGCTTGAGCAGTTCGGTGCTCAGCTGGTTGCCGTCTGCATAGTCAGCCTCCTTGTCGGCTGCCGCGCGCCATGGTGGCTGGTCAATGCATTCCTGCACGATCTTGGCGTATTCCAGCACGGTCATGGGCTCGCCCAGATCCGCGTTTTGAGGGGGTTTGATGTATTGCATGGTTGCTCTCACGCGCGCCAATCGGGCGCTTCAGGTTCTTCGTAGCTGGAATGGTTGGAGCCGTAGCTGTCATCGCTCGGGGTGTACAGCCCGATTTCCTTCGCTTGGGCCCACTGACGGTGCGCGTCCGCGCCTTCGGTGCATCCATTGGCCTTGTCTGGCTCGTTGATGAACTTGGCCAAGGCTGTGCTGTATTTCTTCTTGTAGCCGCGCAGGCGCTCGACCCCAAAGGCGCAGCGCTCCTTGTCGTACCAAGCGCCCTTCATGTGCTTGCGCAGGGTGCTGATACCGGTCTGCAGCTCGGTGATGCGTGGCACGATGACAAAGCTCTGTCCTGGCATCAGGTCCTGCAGTTGCTCCTGGGTGGACTTGTTGTAGTCGCCCAGCCGCTTGTGCGCCGCATCGTGTGGCAGGAAGTGCTTGCCGAACACATAGCCAAGGCTCTGCAAGTGGCGAACGTAGTGGCGCAGGTCCTCGTCGTGCTCTTCGTAGTAATCGATAAACCGGTCTTCGCCGCGCAGCGACTGAGCAAACCAGATAGCGCAGCCATCGCTTGCGCCAATGTCCCAGAAGGTGTAAACGGGCAGATCCAGCACGGGGACCTTGCAGATGCCGCCGCGCTTCGTGACCACCTGCAGCACCTTGGTGAGATAGTGCCCTTCGGTGGACTGCTGGAAGGCTTCGGCCGGAGTGCTGGGGTACTCCTGCCACATGCGTTCTTCACGCCCCGCGAAGTCGGCGGCCTGGGTGGCTACATACCAGGCGCGCTGGTCCAGGTCGATGGTGCAGCCGGCCTCTTGTTCGATGCGCTCAAAGTATTCATGCTGCTCTGGCGTGATTTCCACCAGAGTGCTGTCCATGCGGTAGTTGGGCTCCTGCCACCAGGCATAGAAGTGGAAACGGTAGTCGCGCACGGTCAACTTGACATGCGTGTAATGCAGCGTTTCGGCGCGGCTCGACAACTCGTAGAACTCGCCGTTGGCACCCTCTGCAGTGCTCTCGATCACCAGAATGCCGTTAGTAGGCACTGCCGGGATTGAGCCCGTCATCACTTCCTTGGCCTTCTCGGGATACTTCGCGCAAATCTTGCCGAACTCTGAGATGTGCAGGCGGTGGATGGTGCCCGAGCGCATGGATGTAGCCACACGCACCGAGCTATTGTTGTGCGCAAACAGCAGCTCCGTCGCGCTGTCGCGCTTCAGGGGGAAGCGCTCGCGGATCTCATCGGGCAGGTTGTTGTACGCATAGCGCACCTTATCCCGAAAGATCACCTCAGCGGCTTCGCGGTCCTGGGCGATGATGCCGCAGCGCTGGTCAGCGTTGAAAAGCGCATGGTCTAGCCAGAGGATGGCGATCAGGGTCGTGAAGCCCAGCTGGCGCGCCTTGAGAATGATATTGCGATGCCAAAGGCGTTTCAGAAACCGCTTCTGGGCGCGATTGGGCTTGAAGGGGACCGAGTACGCATCATCGTCCCCATCGCCCTTGATCATGATCTTGTAGAGGCACCCAGAGAAGATGCGCCACTCAGGATCAGCCAGACAGCGCTCCAGCTCCTCTGGATTGCCCGGGATCTGATTCAGGGGGGTGGTATGCACCATGCCGGCCATGGTCAATCGTCCTCGTCGTCCTGTTGAGACGCATTGGGATTGACTGGCAAGGTCGAAGACGCTGGGGGCTGCGCTGGGCGCTCCGGATCCTCTGCAATCGGTGTGAAGCCGTTATTGCTGTTTGATGCCACACGCATCAGCAAGGCCTTGAGCGGATCCGTCTTCTGCTC
The DNA here is from genome assembly GCF_014076415.1 of Comamonas testosteroni. NCBI lineage: Bacteria > Pseudomonadati > Pseudomonadota > Betaproteobacteria > Burkholderiales > Comamonadaceae > Comamonas > Comamonas testosteroni. The sequence goes on along the minus strand of NZ_CP043568.1, from coordinate 2,079,950 downwards.
GTTGTCGCGCTCGTACAGGCCCAAGTGCTTGAACAGCTTTTCCATGGCCGCAGCCTTGTCATGGACCTGTATCTCGATGCCATGCTTGCCGTGCTTTGCGCCCGCATACAGGGACAGCGCCGCCGGCGAAAGCGTTCTGGTGTCCTTGAGCACCACACGGCTTTGACCGTCGCCAAAGCACTCTGGGCAGGTTGGATGCGGTGGCTTGAGAGGGGTGTAGCCAATGCCGCCTTGGTGCTCGAAGGCCTCTAGGTTATTGCCAGAAGAGACCCACTGCTCAACGTCATAGTTCATCTCTGCCACAGTGCGCTGCCACTTGTGGCCCTCGCCATGACAGTGGCGGCAGCAGCCGATCTTGACCTCCACCAGCTCACGTGCATCTGCCGTGGCGATGTGCCAGGCTTCGGTTACCACTCGGTCTGCGCTGATCTGGGTTCGCTTCTGCTGCTCTTGTCTTGCTATCGATATTGCAGCTTGAACACTAACATTTACCAACAGGCGGCCCGCTTGCTCATTGGCGGTTGCCTTGCTGTAGCCCGCACGAATGGCTGCCTGTGTCGCATTGCAATCGACCAGGTACTCATCGACAAAGCGCTGCTGTTTGACCGTCAGACGGCTGTGGTGCGCGTCCCGCATAGGCGCGGCTTTGCCTGCTGGCTTCCTCTTGCCTGCAGGCTGCTTGGGGGACTTCGATTTTTTTGGGGGTTCTCCGGGCCTCTTACCCGCTGGAATGGGTGCCATGCCCGGAATGCTGCGGGACATGGCTTCTGGCGTCGAACCCTAGCCGGGTTCACTTTGGCCGGCCACAGGACCTTTTGCAAAGCGCCCATTCGCTCTGTAACAGGCTCTATGCATTACAAACTCACGCTTTGCAAGCCTCGACAGGTTCCCCAATCGCAATATAAAAAGGCGGTGCGTCATGTAACCTTGTACTTTGGGGGCTAGATATGAGACAAATCACTGCATCACTTTCGACTGCTTTCTTGTTGCTCTTGGCTGGCTGTGCGAACACGGTGGGCCTCGAACCAACCACCAGTCATAGCGGCTTCGACAATGCAAACGTTGTCACCATTCGGCCGCATGGAAATGCTTGCGCTGAAATGGTCTGCACCGGTCTTGGCGCACAGTGGTCAGCCAAGACCCCGGAAACTGCGCTTTTGATGGTGACCATCACCAACGAATACAGAGGCATCATGGGTGCCCAGCTGAACATAGATGGGCAGGTTGTCACGCTGAAGAAAACCATGACCGCGACTGCAATGGATGCGGCTGGAGGAATTCGTCAATCGACCCAGACCTTTGTTGTTCCCATGAGCTTGGTCAAAGGCATCACGAGTTCAAAGCGCACCTGGTTGAGAGTGCAGACGACCGAGGGAAGCTATGAAAATGCCGTCATCGATGGAGAGCAGGACAGCAAGGCATTTCATGCGCTAAAGCGCTTCTTGGCCTCTGTTGAGCAAGCTTCTGCGAAGTCATAACATGGCAGCGGCATCGCAAAAAAGGGCCCCAGGCCCTTTTTTGTCGCTCATAAGCAGTTACTGCTGATTCACTGCCAGCGATGAGGCGCTGGGAGTCGCTTCAGATGATCTGTTACGACACGGCCCTACTGGATCAGCTCAAGACTCTGCTGGGCCAGATTCCCCGACTGAGATGCCTTGAGCGCTTTGTACCGGCGCTCCACATCCCTGACCTGTTGCGCCATCTCCACCAAGCGGGCCTCCATCTCCTGTACGCGCTCCAGCGCCGAAGCCTCCAGCGCCTTGCCTGCCAGCATAGGCGCCAGCTGGCGCGCCTCGGCTGGCACCAGCGTCATCACCTCATCGCCCTTTTCAATCTTGTAGACCCCATTGGGCATGACGGTACAAGAGACAGCCTGCGCGGCCACATGCTGGTGCAGTGGTCGGTAGCACTGCTTCAACGGGCTGATCATGCCCTCACCTCGCAGCACCTTGATACGGTCGTCCACCGTGGTGGGCTTGAGCCCCGTCATGGCCACGATGCGCTCGCGTGTGGGCTCTCCGCCCGCATCGTGAATCTGCCTGATTGCCTCAAACACCAGCATGAGCGTCGGCGTTTCCTCAGTAGTCCCAAGATCCACGCCTCCATCACGGGCGCGGTGTGTCGATGTTCCAGAGGTTTGCTTTGCTTGTGTGGAATTCATTGATGCTCCAGGATGAATGGTTCAATACGCTTGTCAGGCCCACAGGGGCAGCCTCTTGGGCCAGAGCCCAGCCTTCAGGATTTGCTCGCGGGTGAAGCGGCCGGCTTCAATGCCGTACTCGCGGTGGGCCTCACGCCCTCCGCTCTCAAGCAGCCGGTAGTTGTCATAGGCCACATGGCAGCCCTCAACGCCTGGGCGGCTACAGCACAGCGGAAAACCGGTGCGGTCGTCCGTCTTCAGGCCCAGGCCCTTGCCGTAGTTCAGGTGGGCATGCTGGCTATAGCCGCTGATGCCGCACCAAAAGCAAGGCAGCTCGGCCACCAGGCGGCGGTAGGGCTCGCTCCCGATGACGTTCTCTTTCAGCACAGCTATGCCTGTCGTGCCAGCCCCGGGGGCCATAGTGACGTTCTCAGGCACCAAGTCAGCCGTTGCAAGGGCGCTCTCAATCTGACGGGCGGCGCGCTCGGCAAGGCGCTGCTCACGGCGACCAGACTGCCCCGGCTCGCAGTAGTGGCCCTCATCCTGTTCGTCACGGAGCCCAGCGCCAGCCCAGCCGCCACGAGACTTGAAGCCCTTGCCGGGCTTGAGGGGGCTACGGCGCATCAATACCATGCGCGCCCCCAGTCCTCCACAGGCACCAGAAAACCGTAGTCGTTAAACACGTACACAGTGCGAGCGCCCACCTGCACCCTGTTGCAGCAGCGGTTCTCCATCCAGCGCTCAACCAGGTAGCGGCCGTCGCTCAGGCGCTCATATTCCGGCCACACCAGACGGGTGATGCGCGAGGCGCTGGGCAGCTTGCGCTCGCCAGCCAGCGGCACGACCTTGCCAAAGAAGGCGGGGTTCAAAGGCTGGATCATTTGACCAACCTCACTTCCAGGCCCAGCAGAGCCTTCATCAGGTGACGCTTGAGCTTGAATTCTGGAGTCAGCATGCCCTTCACGTCCTCGATGACCTCCACGCCCTTTTCCACGTAGACGAAATCGGCCACGTAGCGAATGGCCGGCTTGACCCGGCTCGCATCAGCAAACTTCACGGCAGGCACCAGCTCATAGGCCACCTGGCGGCGCAGCTCGCTGATTTCTCCCGCGCGCAGCTGCATGCACAGATGTCCCCAGCGGCGTGCCTCGGCCCGGCTGTCGAACTTCACACCATCGGGGGTGACGGTCTTCTTGTTGCCGTACTTGGCTCCGCCGGCTCCAGATCGCTTGGTTGCGGCTTGAACCCCAGGCGCTTGAGCTCGGCCCGCACCGCTTCCCGCATTCCCGGCCACAGCCCGTGACCATGTGTCACGGATTCCTCTTCCAACTCCGTAGCCCTGCGCCTTGAGTAGTGCCACCATCCCGGCGTCATTGCCAGTTGCACCAGATGGTCTCTGGTTGCGAGGTAGTGCTTTGATAAATCGCTTTTCACTCATGCCACCTCTCCCTGCTGGTAGGCCAGCACAGCGGCGGCGGTCTTGCGCTTCTCTTGGTTCAGGCGCATGCGGTCTGCCCTGGCCAGGACCTGGGCATGGGTGAATCGACCTGCCTTGCGGGCGAAGTGGTCGCGCAGCTTGGCCAACTGCTGCAGCGCGGTGCGCTCTGCTCCTGTTGGTGCGCTCTCAGGGGCTGGCAGCGCCAGCGCAGATCGAGGGGCGGGCAGCTGCAGCTGGTGACGCACATCCTCGGTCAACGCTTCCAAACCGCCCGGCAGACGGCCGGCAGTCATGGCCTCCTGCAGAGCGCGGGTGCGGCCCTCAGGGTCATGACCCAGGCTGACCTGCACCACAGGATGCTGGCGCAGCGCGCGGGCCTCACCGGTGATGCGGCCGTATGCCTCAATGAAAGCCTGACGGGCGCCGAATTTGTCGCCAGCACGCAGCAGCGGCGCGGCCACGGCCCAGGCATCGGCAATCTCGTTCGTCCACACGATGGTGGCACTGTCGTCCGAGCTGGACAGTGCCAAGGCATAGGCCTCCGCTGGCAGCAGCCGGCCCATGGCATGGTCCACGTACTGCAGCACCGTGCCCGTCATGATCTGCCCCTTGTGCTCGGCGCGGATACGGGCCAGAGCCATGCGCAGTAGTGGCTTGTCGATGTGAGAGAGGTCAGAGGCCAGCAACGCCAGCGCGGCCGGGCGGATCTGCTGCCCAGACAGCTCCATGGTTGCGCCCAGCTCCTCAAGCAGCCAGTCGGTGTCGTGCTCGTTAAGCATTGCCACCCTCCTTGCGCTGGCGCGTCAGGCGCTTGGCTTCCTCGATGGCGTCAAAGTTGGCGCTGCTCTTGTCCGCAGCCTGCGCTGCCGTTGCTGTCACGGCCTGGCCACGCGCCCACTGGGTGCGATAGCTCTCGGCTTGGTTGACCAACACACCCACGCCGTGAGTGTTCTTCGTCACAAAAGTCTCGTTCACGCAGCGCACGTACCACGCAGCCACCAGCGGCGCTTCCTCGTAGCCCAGACGTTTGACCAGCGTCTTCACGTTCGCGTTCACCGCAGCATTGCGAACAGGCTTGACCCCGTAGCGCTCCACGTAGGCATCGCAGTAAGCCGCCCAAGTCTCCCGGCAGGCTGCCTGCAGAGCCGTCTCCCCTTCGCCTTCCTGCTCACCTGCTCCATCGCGGCCCGGCTGCGAAGCGGCCGGGGATGGTTCATTGGCGGTTAAGTGACGGTTCAACTGATGATTTGGGGGCGGCATTTGCCCCTCCAGACCTGCGGCATCTGCCGGGGCTGGGGCGGCATTTGCCGGGGGTACTGCGGCATTTGCCGGTGGGGCGGCATCTGCACCGGGGGCGGCAGCCGCAGGGGGGGCGGCATTTGCCGCCACATTGGTTTTGCGCTTGGTGGTGCGCTTGCTCTCCGCCGGAGCCTTGGCCGGATCAAAACGCTTGGGGCAGACGGTGTAGCTGGTGCTGGTGTTGTGGCGGTACTCACGGAACACAGCGCCAGCAGCTTGCAGCCAGGCCAAGGCATCGCGCACGGCGCGCTCAGACAAGCAGGTGCGTGCGGCGATGGTCCCAACTGCAGGCCAGCACACGCCGTCGTCGTTCGCTTGGTCAGCCAGAGAAATGAGGACAGCCTTCTGGCTGGGGCTCATGCCCTGCAAGGGCCAGCAGGCCGCCATGATGATGGTGCTCATGCCTGCACCCCAGCTTCCTGGGCCTGTCGGGCCTTGTGCTTGCCCCACAGGCCTGCAACCCACTCCACGCCCTTAGGGGTGAACTTGGTAGTGTTGAATGCGTGCTCGTTGGCTGTTGCCACACCAGCACGCACAACAAAGCGGCCTGCTTCAATGTGGTTCTGGTAGGCAGTCCACTCATTGCCGAGGCGGTACATGATCTTCGCGTCCTGCAGCCAGGCGCGAAACTCATGCTCATTGGCCTGCAGCAGCTTGGCCACCTGCCTGAAACCCATGGAGCCATTGGCGGCCACGTAGCGGTCGACGTACTCCACCTTGGGCGCAGCCAGCGCCAGCTGCTCCTGCTGAGCTTCGATCTGTTCGGCCTGCTCTGCGGCCAGGCGCAGCGCCTGGGCCATGGTCTGGGGCAGCTTGGGGGCCTGCTGAGCCTCCAGCTCCTGCCAGCGCTTGACCACCTTCATGCGTGCCACCGGGTCGTAGCCCAGCAGCAGCGTCAGGCTGGTGTCCTTGTCCAGCAGGTACTCGTCGTAGGTCTGGCCGTTCTGGGGGTGTATCCAAGGTTGGATGGACCCACCAAACAAAGCACCCAGCTGTCCATGCAAGGCGCGCAGGTCACGCATCACATGAAAGTGATCCTTGCCGGTCAGCTCTGCAATGTCGCGGCTGCTCATGGTCAGCGGCACGGCCGCCGGTGTCATGGTTTGGATCTGATTCATTGCTTGCGGTCCCCCATGAGTTCGGGGCCCCCAAATGGACCTATGAGCCGAGCCATTGCATCAATACGATTGGCTTCATGGTTCATCTTCTCCATCACCATTTGCCGATACGTCTTGCCATGCACCAAGGCGTAGATGCAGTCGCGCAGCACGCATGCGGTATCCAGGCCGCGCGCAGCGCAGTACTGCAACCACAGGCCATAGGTGACGTCATCGATCTTGGTTTTGACGGCGCAGATCAGTTTTCCCAGGGGGCCTGCGATGCCGCGGGCAAACATCGGGAGCAAATCGTCGCCGGCCAGTTGCTCGGCGGCGTGATCCAAGACCTCCTGGGCGTCTTCGGGAGGCAGACCCTTGAGCGCGTCCAGAACAGCAGCAAGCGCCGTGTTCTGAGCCTTGGACAGGTGCGGGAGTTGCGCGATGCGCTTGGTGGAGTTAGTCATGCATAACCTCCTCGTGCAGGTTTGCCGCGCAATCCGCTTTGTGCACGGTATGGCGATAGAAGTTGTTGAACAGGTGCCACAGCGGAGAACCCACCGGGTAGCGATTGGCCAAAGTCAGAGAGATTCGGTTTTGTGCGGCGCGCTGCGCCTGGGTGCCCACCGCCTCCCGGGGCAGAATGGAAGCTCCTACACAACCATTCCCGGGAGGTGCAGACATGAAAGAAGAGCAGATACACAAGGCGCTAGTAGCGCTCGAATGCGAGAGCCAAATCACTCGCATCCTCCTTGCCGAATTGATCGCGCAATCACCAGACCCAGAACTGCTACTGAGCCGATTCCAACAAGCCATCGAGTCGATGGTGAGAGAAGCACCGAAGGACGTGGATCAGGAGATGCTTGTCGAACTGCGCGCTCGCGCGGCTCAAACAGACCTGATCGCGAGGCGTACGTTGCTTGCTGCCAGCAGAGAGCGCTAAGGGACGGCTCAGTCATTGCCCACCTCCTTTTCTGGGGTGGATGGCTGAGCCAGCTCGGGCCAGATCTGCGTGTACTGCTCGGGAAACAGATCCTGCCTAGTCACAGTAGTGAGCTTCTCAAGGCTTGCAGCGCAAGCAGCAGGGATCGGGCGTCGTCCGCTGATCCACTGAGATATCTCGGAAGGGGATTTGCCCAGGGCTCGCGCCAGAGCAGTAGGGCCACCTGCCTCGGTGCTGGCTCGCTTTGCGAATGCTGCATGTTTCATACAGCAAATTTAGCATAGCTAACTAACAACATCAAGCCACGCTAAATGCAATACTTATTAGCATCGCTAACATGAAAGAATGGACTACTGAGGAAGAGGCTGCGAACTTGCGTCGCCTTCTTACCGGCGTTAAAAACAAAGCACAGTTCGCCAAGGACTATGGAGTTCCAGGCGGAGCGTCCATGCTTTCACAGCACCAAAGCGGACATCGCCCCATCAGCCTAGACGCGGCCAAGGCGTATGCAAAAGGGTTGGGAATCGGAATCGGAGAAATTGCCCCCCGCTTTGCAAAGCTGGTCTCAGATGTTTCGGAGCTTGCTCAGCCTGCGCCTCATCCAAAGGCACAAGAAATTGACCTGTCTGCATATAGCGCTGTTCCGATGTATCACGCGCCGGATGCAGTCATTGTTCCAGTGTTGTCCAACTGCGGCAGCATGGGGCCCGGCTCTGAGTTGTTGGAGTCAGATGTCATCGTGGGTGACCTGGCCCTGTCGCCTCACTGGATCAATCAGCAGATCAGACCCCAGAACCCGCAAGAGCTGCGCTTCATTCACGCCTACGGGGACAGCATGGCTCCTACCTTTACTGATGGAGATGTACTGCTTGTCGACACCGGACTCAGCGCACGCGATCCAAGTTCGCGCGAAGGCGTCTACGTGCTGCGCGCAAACGATCGTAATTTCATCAAGCGTGTCACCCCGACCTTTGACGGCAAGCTGCAAGTGACAAGCGACAACCCCAGTGCCAAGACTGTGCAAACGCTCAATGGCGATCATCAAGTGGATGTCGTCGGGCGAGTGGTATGGGCTTGGAACGGAAAAAGGCTGTAGCAGGCAAACTCCTGATTGGCCTTGAAATCATTCAGCCTAAAGCCCGTCATGTGCGGGCTTTTTTATGCCAATCGTCCCTGATCTCGTTGATCACCCAGGCCACCAACACGGCCAGGATCCACAGACCAACCATTTGTGTCATGAGGGCAGACATCGCCGCTCTCCTTGAAGTGCGTGATACCTAAATGCTCCTCCTTCAATAGACAGCACGCAACCTGAGACAGCTCGCCTTGTGCGGGCTTTTTTGTCTTTGAACCAATGCGCACTATCAAGACACAGCAACGCTACAAAAAAAATATTTAGCAAAGCTATTGCACAATTAATTTAGCAACGCTACATTACACCCATCGCAGCAACGCGGTGGGTGCCAAGTGATCGAGCCAGCACCTCAGGTCCTTAAAAAGCCAGAGATTCAATGCACGTCGTGAGACACGCTGCGCCCCGATGACTTTCCGGAACGCGCCGCGACTCTGCCGCACCGAAGCGGTGGATGGTGCTAACCGGCGCAGATAGTGATCTGCATAAAGCTGCCAGAGCGAAGCGCAAGCCAGTGACAGTGGGAGATATGCGCCGCCCCCGGAGCGCATCCGGGGTTCAAACCAAAGCCTTGCTTGCAGGGCTCCGGTTTGGATACAGTGAACCAATGACACGCATAAACACCACCGAAATTTGGGAGCGACACGGCTACAGAGTCGAGCGCATTGAGCAGGTCATGGGCGCACCACAGCGCAATATCTATGGCCCTGACGGTGTGCTGCTGATCGAGGACGCTGAGTACACCCAGGAGACTGAAGCACTGCGCGACCTTGGCTTCATCGAGTGAGCGCGACCACAGCTGCGACAACTTGGCTAGCGTCTATTTTTCGAGGGCACCGTTTAAGGTCATTTAAAAGAGTACTGTGGGACAAGGCAGTCAATCTTGACCAGCCGCCTTAGACCGGAGGTCTATTTGTCAGGTAACCCCATCCCCATCTCCACCCCATCCTTTTTGGACACCTTGAAGCTGATGTTTTTTATTACCGACGGGCTCCCAGCTCCGCAGCAACAAGGCAAACCTCGCGTCCCGAAAGAAAAGAATGAGGAAGAGCAGCAGCAGCAACGCAAGCAGTAGCGAAAAAGAGAGATACTTTTCTCACTCAGGCTTGTCCCAGATGCCTTGAGCAACCGCCTCAACGCGAGCACACCAGCCACCTCCGGGTGGCTTTTGCTTGCGCCGTTTAAGGTCTTTTAAAAGCGTAATGTGGGTGCATGCAAGTCCTCCTGATTTGCAGCTTTAGACCGGAGGTCTATATGTTCCCGCTTCTTGTGTACCAAAGATATGTCGCGTTTTGGCATGACATGTGGTCGATCATCCTTGAGCCCATCTCTGAGCTCCCACCAAGCCCTTCAAGCTTCGATCAAGAGCCTTCAGCAAAGCCAGAAACGCCACCATCCACGCTCGGCTCAGATGCAGCCAACGACAAGCCCTGATTGACACGCTCACGCCCCAGACTAAGCAGAAAGTCATGATCCTCAGCCACCTTTTCAGGTGGCTTTTCTTTGAGGAAACTGCTGCGGTTTAAGGCCTATTCGAGCATTGCTGACATGGACTTTGAGACCGCTGTTTAAGGTCATTAAAAAGAGTACCGTGGACTCATGTGGCCTATCTTGGACCGCTGCCATAGACCGGAGGTCTATATGTCTTTCATCGACAAAACTATCTTCAACATCCGCTCCCGGCTTCCCGCCGTGAAACAGGGAGTCGATTCCCGGAGCGTGGCGGATGACGACCGAATCTTTCACACGCCATTTCAAACGGATGCACAGTTGCAGGAGGAGTCACCTGAGCAGATGCTGCGCAAAAAAACGAACCGCCTTTTGCTGCAAGCGGTCCTCAACAAAATCTCTGCCGCTTGAGCAAGCATCTGACCGGAGGTCTATATGTTTTCACTACTTGGCTACAAACGTCAGTCCGAGTTCTGGCGTGATATGTGGGTGATGCTCCTCGAGCCGATTTCAAAGATTCAACCCATCGAACCCAGTCTCGATCCACCACTCGCACCGACGCCAAAATCCCCACAGCCCAGCTCCGAAACACCTGCTGTCAACGACAAGGCGTGACAGCACCACACGGAGACGCAGCGAGCCCGTAGCTCACGCGTGTCAGTCTGGAGGTCTATATGTCAGTAAGCCGCATCCCATCTTCATTCCTGAAGGTTTGGAGAACAGTCAGACGAGTCTTCGCCAGAGGCGAGCCACTCCCCAGTCCACCCAACATCGAGCAGTGCGGACCTCCTGAAAAAAACAAGCGGAGGCAAAAAGAGAAGCAATCGCGCATGCGCCATAGCTATCGTTACTGGTAGCAAGAGTGTTCGACAGCTCCCACGATTACGTAGCTTCATTTTCAACAGCCACCTTCTAAGGTGGCTTTTTTGTGCCCGGAGATCTTGAGATGTGAGCATTCAGCCAACATGTGCCATACATGCGCCCTCTCCCGCAGAGGCTATAGCGGGGCCATCAAGAAAGAGCGCGGCAATGAAAACAGAAACCGGGCGTGGAGTTGGGCAATCCGAGATGCCGCTACCGACAGACCGAAAGCCGGGTGATCCGCTCTTTTTTTTGATGGTTTGTGACAGGCAGTTGCCCGCCTGCAAGCAGTGAAAGTCTGAGTCCTGCAACGAAGCTTCGCTCTTGTTGTTGAGATGTTGGCAAGCTGGGGCGAACACAGCGATAGCCATCACGACTTGCCGGCGTAAGCGGCAGCTATCTGGCGTGACTGCTCGAGCAGGTACGGCAGCACAGGAATTCGCCTGGGCTGGCGTCAATTACGAGCTTAGCGAGAGTGGTCACACCAGATGGCACATCACCTGTAGAAGTTCAGACTTGATCTGACAGTGTGCCTTGCCAACAGGTGAGGTTTCCCGTTTTGATAAGGGTACGAATCTTTATCAATCCGGGCGCGCAAGCGCCCAACGGAGAAACCTCATGAATAGTTTCAACCAAACCATCATCCGGCACAAGGTCGGCCTGCTCAACCTGGCCAGCGAGCTGGGCAACATCTCCAAGGCGTGCAAAGTCATGGGCGTCTCCCGTGACACTTTCTACCGCTATCAGCATGCCCACGAAGAAGGCGGCGTCGAGGCCCTGATCCAGACTTCAAGGCGCAAGCCCAATCTCAAGAACCGGGTTGATGACGCCATCGAAGCGACCGTTATTACCTATGCCCTGGAGCAGCCAGCGCATGGACAGTTGCGTGCCAGCAATGAATTACGCCAGCGGGGCATCTTTGTGTCGCCATCCGGTGTACGCTCCATCTGGATGCGCCATCAACTGGCCAGCTTCAAACAGCGTCTGTCAAACCTGGAGGCCGAGGTCGCCAAGACTGGCGCTGTGCTCACCGAAGCCCAGGTGGCAGCCTTGGAGAAAAAGCGTGAAGATGAGCTGGCCTGCGGAGAAATCGAAACCGCCCATCCCGGTTATCTGGGTAGCCAGGACACCTTCTATGTGGGCTCGATCAAGGGAGTCGGGCGCATCTACCAGCAGACCTTTGTGGACACCTATTCCAAATGGGCCGCTGCCAAGCTCTACACCACAAAAACGCCGATCACAGGTGCTGATCTGCTCAATGACCGGGTGCTGCCGTTCCTGGCCGAGCAAGGCATGGGGCTGTTGCGAATCTTGACCGACAGGGGCACGGAGTATTGCGGCAAGGCCGAAACGCATGACTACCAACTGTACCTAGCCGTCAATGACATTGAACACACCAAGACCAAGGTGCGTCACCCGCAGACTAATGGCATCTGCGAGCGATTCCACAAGACCATCCTGCAGGAGTTCTACCAGGTGACGTTCAGGCGCAAGATCTACCGGTCCATCGACGAGCTGCAAACGGATCTGGACGACTGGATCAATTACTACAACAGCCAGCGCACGCATCAGGGCAAGATGTGCTGCGGCAGGACGCCGATGCAAACGCTGATGGATGCAAAGGAGGTGTGGGACGACAAGGTAAAAGAGCTGAATTAATCTGACAGCCGTACCGTCCGAAACGGGAGCAACTGTCAGATCAGATCGGAACTTCTACACTTTCCCTAGGCATGACTCGAAAGGTCATCGGCCCTCTATTCAAAGCCCGCAGCAGCAGCTCGCGGGCTTTTTCTTCAGGAGATTCCATGCATTCATCACCCGCCACAAGGGCAACAAAGCTGCTGCTCGCCGCGCAATGGGCGCTCACCGGCTTCGGCCTCTTCTGCTTGGTCGGTGCGGTCGTGGTGATCGCACTCACGCCAGAAGCCTGGCCCCTTTGAGCATTCAGCTTTGAAAACTGACAGGAGATCCTCATGCTGAAGACGATTGTTGACTCCCTGCTGGTCATCGTTAGCGCCCTGCTTCTCGCAGCCTGGCTGTCCGCGCCTGATGCCCAAGCCGATGAACCCCAAACCATCACCAAAAGTCTGCGCGATGAATTCGCCTGTCCGGGCATGCACGCCGAGTGGCTGGACGAGAAGACCGTGCAATGCCTGAAAGAGCAACCTTAGATTGACCAAGACATGACCTTTTTGCAGGAAGTCTTTTCGCTCTTTTTGCACAGAAGGATAGAGAATAGGCATTGCAGAATTCACTGTAATAGCTTGTCTTTAGACAGTACTTTTACCTTCGCTGCGCAGACGTCCATTCCAGGTCATCAACATGCGAGCTCTAGAGTGCCAAAGGGTGCAACAGCGGCTTATGCGTTCGCATCCATCAACATTGACTAAGGCGTATGGCAAGGCCACCAATCCAGCTTGAGCACCTACCCAAGAGGCGAGGCAGGAGCAAACACTTCCTTTGGAGGGCGGCATTCTTCTTGTGCACCTCGGCGGTTTTGCTGACTTGCCTGCTCATGGGAGGCTGCAAATCCGAATCAGGCAAGAACATTGAGCAAGCTGCTGTTGCACTCAAAATTTCGGCGCTTAGCGCTTGGCATTGCCCAGGAATGACAGCAATTTGGGTTAGCGAGAATATTGTGAAGTGCGTCAGAGAAGAGCATTGACGTCGAAAATTTAAGAATGCAAAAAGCCCACACCTGTACAGATGTGGGCTTTTTTACGCCGAGTAAGAAATTACTTGCGTGTGTTGGCTAGAGATACAGAGATCACTCGACCACCCAACGACTGATCATTCAGGGAGTCGATCGCTGCTTTTGCTTGGGCAGCCGTGCCCATTTCAACAAAGCCGAAGCCGCGCGATTGACCTGTATTTCGGTCCGTTATTACTTCGGAGGACAGCACATCCCCGCAGCTTGAAAAATGTGATTTCAGCGTTTCGCGGTCGATGCCATAGCCAAGATTGGAGACGTAGAGATTGCTTTGCATAGATTACCTTCTAAGTGGATTTCGCTGCTTATTTTTCGGAGCGAAAGATGATTCCCAAGAGAACCACGAGAGTGCTTTGGTGAAGATTAGTCAGTAGCCAAAGCTTCTACTGAGGGATGAAAAATGATGCAGCTCAATTCAGCTGGTGACCAAGCACCATGCTCCGACCTTCAGCCAAAGCATATTTAGAGGCAAGCGACTCATCAGAAAAATGCGGGATAAACCGAAAGATTCGGTCATAAGTACCACGACGAATAGAGACAGCAGCAGTGAATTGACCACTTGCGTCAGTCTGGGTGAGAGGTGTGACCACGTAGCGGCCAATCTGCTCTGTAGTGTTTTTGTGCAGCATGAAAGCGAACGATCGCACGCACGATTGCGCAGACCGTCAAATAAGTTAGGGAAGGCCCGTGCCAAGTGCAGGGGCAACGCAGATCCGCGAGGATGTTCAGGATCTGGGAAGTTCGCCTAGAGGGGTGTGACCACCGCGTGCTTTGCTAGAAGAGCGGCTACCTGCGGCCAAGGGGCGGCATTGGTGTCAGACAGGCGCTGTTGGGGCGAACAGCCTTAACAGCGAGTGAACCCAGTATAGGTGAACTGAAAGACCTTTGGTTGGAAATCTTCCGTTACCCCGACCTGACGCCCCTCACATCAAAGACTTCAAAAATAAATTGATAGACCACTAAGGATTAACCATGTACTGTGGGCCTAGCGTTCGCATATTTATAGAGAGCCTCACCAATGACCAGAACTAAAAAATCAACCGTTCACCATGTCGTGGAGGCCAAGCGATGGGAGCTCAGCCGCGAAAAAGAGCGCATCACCTACCCTCCTGAACATGCCGGCCCGGTGCAAATGGAATGGCGCAAGCGAGAAAACTACTCCGCCACCGACCTCGACTACCGAGGCCGCAGCAAGATTTAGAGAGCCTCCACAGAATTGCCTTTGCCCGCCATTGAGCGGGCTTTTTTATGAGTATCACCAGCATGACAAACACCACCACTGACAAGCGTTGCGGAAGCTGCGGCGCCCCTCTTCCTAAAGACTTCAAAGAAGAGCAGGGTCAACCACTTCCTTGCGGCCACTAACAGCCACAACTTCCCCCACATCAGAGCCCGCCAATCAGCGGGCTTTTTCTATTTCTGGAGTCTCAATGTTCAAGAGCATGATCATTTACCGCATTGCCAAGAGCTGGCAGGGCGATCTGCAGGTGCTGGAGGATGCCCTGCAAAAGACAGTGTTTGAAGAGTGCGGCGCGACCCAGGAGCGCTCCGTGGGCTGGGTGCCGCCGCGCGGCGAGCAACACGGCCCGCTGGTCGAATCCGTGGCCGGGCAGTGGGTCATGCGTTTCATGAGCGAGTCCAAGGTACTGCCGGCCAGCGTGCTCAATCGCAAGGTCAACGAGAAGGCCGAGCACATCGAAAAGACCGAGGGCCGCAAGCCCGGCAAGAAGGAAAAGCGCGAGCTCAAGGACGAGGCCAAGCTGGATCTGCTGCCCATGGCCTTCACCAAGCAGGGCAGCATGTGGGTCTGGATCGATCCGCAGGCGCGCACTCTGGTGCTCGATACCAGCGCCCAGGGCCGCGCCGATGAGGTGGTGACGCTGCTAGTCGAGGGCCTGCCCGGCTTTGCCCTGGCCCTGCTGGACACCCAGACCAGCCCACAGGCTGCCATGGCGCATTGGCTGATGACGCAGGAGCCGCCCGCCGGCTTCTCGGCCGACCGCGAGACGGAGCTAAAAGCCGCCGACGAATCCAAAGCCGTGGTGCGCTACGCCCGCCACCCGCTGGATATTGATGAAGTCCGCCAACACATCGAGCACGGAAAGCTGCCCACCAAGCTGGCCATGACCTGGGACGATCGGGTGAGCTTTGTGCTGACCGAAGGCCTGCAGATCAAGAACATCACGCTGCTGGATGCGGTCATGGACGGCAACAGCAAGGATGACAGCGGATTTGATACCGATGTAGCCATTGCCACCGGCGAGCTGTCGCGCCTGATCCCCGACCTGATTGAGGCTCTTGGCGGCGAAGGCCGCACCGCTCTGGGCGACCTGCCCGCCTTGCCGGCTACCAGCGCCAGCAACTGATCATCTATTCATAGATCTGCATATCCAGGGCTAGGCGCCCACATCAATGAATCATCTGCCCGCCGACAAGCGGGCTTTTCTTTGGAGGCTCCCATGAGTCTGACTTTCGTGAATCACAACGGCGACCCCATCACCGATTCCCGCATGGCCGCCATGCGAGCCCAAGGAATGGAGCTCGAGCGCCAGCGCCGCCTGGCCGCCAAAGCAGATGCGGTGTCCGTGCACAAAGGCTGGCGCGTATCGGGCATCAAGCCCGGAATGCTGGATGAAGCAAAGCAGGCGCACGAGCGGCTTTGCCAGATGGCACAGAAGGCAGGCGGCAAGCCGCCAGAGCCGTTTGATGAAACTGCATGGCTACGCACCGCCAAGCGCACCGCAGTGCGCAGCAAGCCGTACATCCTTCAAGAGGCTGCCATGCAGTGCAAAGAGTTGGCAGTTAAAGCGGGGTGGCTCGAAGTTCAGGTGCAGGAGGTCAAGAAAGTAGTTGCCTGATGTAGAAAACACAGCCGTAACGAGTTCTATTTATTTTTAGAAATGAGTATCTACAGCACCTACCTCGATAACGTCGAATCCGGATGACATAGATCAAGCATCAGGCATTGCAACAGCTTGTGATCTCACACAACAAGATGTATGAATAACAACTGAAAGTTGTCGAGATGTAAGTGGAGAACAGACAAAGCTGCTCCGTTTTGATCATTGATCGATGAGGCTCTGGTCAGATGTTCACGAATAAAGATTTCTTTGTTCTGACGCCTTCTTTGGCAATAGTGGTGCTTGCAACGATATTGCTCGTTGTTTGGCTTTTCCAAAGATCACAGCGCTTTCTGATTTGGCAAGCCTGCGCATACTCGCTCACTGCCCTAACTCTTGGCGCGCAGACCCTGCTTCCTCTGGTCGAGCTAAATCGCTACGCACTACTGATAGGCAGTTTTTACCTCATAAGCGCATGGTGTCTTGCAAAAAGTTGGGCAGAGAGATGGGGTGTATCGACCCGACCACAAATTGCACTACTTATCGCCATCATCACCTTGGCGGCACTGTATCAGTTCAGCCGAATCGACCCCAATATCTGGGCTCGGGTAAGTGCTTTCAGCATAGGCTCGGGCCTTGTTTTACTGCTGCCTATATTGCAGATCGGCTCAAAGAAAAACTCGTTTGACTGGCTTGACAAAGCGTTGCTCTGGCTGAGCAGCATCTTTACGGCCTACACCTTAACTCGACCCGTTTTGATCTGGTTGCTCGAATACACGGATCTCAGCGCCTTGCCAAGATCGCCCTACTGGATTTTTACGCTACTGAGCATTTTGAATTTCGCGCTGCTATTCACCGTGTTGATGAGCGCAATTGCTGTGAAGGAAACCGTCGGCAAGCTACGCAAGGAACGTGACTTTGATGCTTTGACGCAGATACTGAATCGTCGTTCATTCCCAGAGCACGCCCAGAAGCGCCTCGACGACCCAAGGCTCTACCCAATGGCGGTACTGGCCTGCGACATAGACCACTTCAAACGCATCAACGACGCTTGGGGACACGAACGTGGCGATATGGTGCTGCAACTTGTTTCCTCGACTCTGAAGAACAATTTGCGAGAGCACGACCTAGTTGCTCGGCTCGGCGGAGAAGAGTTTGTGCTTCTATTAGCCGACATAACGCTGCGAGAAGCAGAACTCATTGCACAGAGAATCCAGCGTGACCTCGGGTCAAAAAACACCGTTCTTCCGACGGGCCCAAAGCTGACCATGAGCTTTGGGATTTCATCAATCACCAAGCCATCACAGTTTGAGCAAGCCATGAAGGAGGCCGATCAACTGCTTTACCAAGCCAAAAATGCTGGGCGTGACCGGGTTCATGTATCAGGGGTTTTCTATCCAGATATATCTGTAGATATTCATCAGCAGTGGAACAGACCTGCCATTTAGAAAGCCCGGACATCGAGAGCAATTCACCTCAACCTCAGTAAACCAGCAAACACCCACCACCAACCATCCTCAACCTTCCCTGTATTGATCAAGAAAATCGCCCCGTTCATCTCGAAAACGTGAGATTCGACCTCTGTCATCTGTAGTTCCATGACCTCTCCAGATTTAGAAGCTATATCCTACTCAGTACTTGACCCAGCCTAGCCCGCCGCCGCGGGCTCTCTCATTCTCTGGAGCGGAAACTTGTCACCCTACTGTGGGACGACCTGGACTTGGCTCAGGTCCACGCCGAGCGATTGGGCCTTCTCCAGCAAACGCCGAAATTGCTGCTCAGGGATGCTCTTGCTGCGCGAGAGCAGCCAGAAATAGTCGAGGCTGTTGCCAATCACCAAAGACGTCTGGTACTGGTCATCCAGACTCACCACGTTGTAGCCGCCGTAGAACGGACCGAAGAAAGACACCTTGAGCGCCGCGATGCTGGGATCGCCCAGGAATCGCGCCTTGCCGTTGGCTTGACGCCATTCCTTCTTCGATGCGTCATAGCCTCGATTGACCACGGCCACTGTGCCATCGTCGTTGAGGCTGTACTGCGCAGAGACCTGAGTCAAACCCTTTTCAAAACTGTGCTCGATACGGGCCAGTTCGTACCAGGTGCCCATGTAGCGCTTTGCATCGAAACCGGTCACTGGCTGTATGCCTTTAGGCACCGAGACAGCACAACCATACAAAGCAGCAACTCCCGCCGTCACCACGGTCAACGCAGCAGTACGAATTAGAGAGCTTCTCGAAAAACGCATTGTTGTTTCCTGAGGTTGAAAGCCTCATTCAACCATCCACCAACCAGCCCGTCCTGAAGAGCGGGCTTTTTGCTTTCTGGAGCCATGAAGCCGACGTACTACAACGAAATCGACAAGTTCGCGGCCCGGTGGCTGCGCAACCTCATTGCCGCCGGACACATAGCTCCAGGCGACGTTGACGAAAGGAGCATCGAGGATGTTCGAGCAGATGATCTTGCCGGATATGGACAATGCCATTTCTTCGCCGGCCTCGCTGGTTGGCCCCTCGCTCTGCGCATCGCACGTCTTGCAAGCGCGCCAGGCATCTGGACAGGAAGCCCTCCCTGCCAAGACAACAGTGTCGCCGCAGCAATCCATGGCGGACGTGCCGGCCTCTCAGGTGCGCGAAGCGGACTGGCTCACACTTGGCTCGACCTCATCGCCGCGCGCCAGCCACAGGGCATCTGCTTCGAGAACGTCCCGGGCATCAGCCCGTGGCTTGCCGAGATCACCAGCCGTCTGGGACAGCTTGGCTACCGAGTGCGCAGACCCGAACGATCGTCTGCGGATGTTGGTGCGCCTCATCTACGCCGGCGAGTGTGGATTGTTGCCGACCGTGGTGGCCAGGGACTTCCGCGCCCCGGGCGACCCGAACCACCCGCGCCGTTTTGCGACCCGCGGTCAGCCCCTCCCGGAAACGTTTTCATCACCAGTGCCGGCAGAACTCGCCCGGTGGATGATGGGCTTTCCTCCAGAGTGGGCGCAGTGCATGCCTACGGAAACGCCATAGACCCCTGGGCTGCTGCTGAAGCGATACGCAGCCTCTATTGATCAACACCCCAGCCTGCAGCCGCAGGCTTTTCTCATTCTGGGAGCCACCTATATGCAAGACAACATTCCCGAAGACCTGATTGCCGCCTTTGAGCGCCAGTATGACGTGAGCTTTGATCATCCCGATTTTCGTAACGAGCGACTGGCAATGCGCTACGGCTGGCAAGCAGCGATGGATCACAAGTCCTGCCTGCACCAGATTCAGGAGCCAGCTTCCGTTTCAAACGCGACCTCCCAAGCAGCGCCAGCAGCCGTGGCAGTGCCTGATGGCTGGAAGCTGGTGCCAGTGGATTTGACGCCCGAAATGAAGCGAGAGTTCATGGATCTACTCATGGACGGCATCGACATTTATGTGAACCGCCGCGATCAGATCGAAATCCAGACTGACGCACCGCGCAGGATCTGGAAAGCGGTATTTGCTATCTCGCCAGCAGCGCCCCAGGCGCAGGCAGACGCGCGAGATGCGGCGCTGGCGCACTTGGATGGGCTGCTGGACGACGCCGCCGCACATATCTATCCATCAGACCTGAATAAGTTCCAGACCGGCGAGCACACCGCTACCGTGGCATCTGTTCGCATGGGGAACAGTAGTGAGCGCAGCGTGCCGCTGTACAGCCGAGAGCAGGTTGCGGAGGCCTTCGACGCCGCCCAGGCAGCCCAGCAGGGAGGTGCAGCATGAAAAAAGCCAAGGTATTCCCGCTGCAGGGAAACACCGCAGCAGAAGCCGACTTGTCTGAATGGCAGGACGGCGCCACAAAGCCCGAAGCCGATGGCCGCTATCTGCGGGAATTTGACGAAGGCATTGCCATGAGTTGGTTCACAGATGGCGAATGGACGCGCGACGGGTTCTTTGCATCTGACATTCAGGACGCGCCTTGGCGTGGCCTGCGGGCAGCCCAGCAGACACAAGGGGGCGGCGATGCGACTGATTGAAATACTGATCAGGGACTGGTCAACCTGGATCGGCGGTCAGCGCGCCTATCAAGACTCAGATGGCGACCTCATCGCCAGTGATGGCTACTGCTTTCGCAACGTTGTGGGCAATGCAGAGATCGCAAGCGACCGCGCAACTGCCATCGTCACAGAGCTGCGGTGGCGAGAAGCCAAGGCCGCACAGCGCGACCAGGCGCAGAAAGGCCAAGCATGAGCACCCCAGACTCCAACATCAGGAAGTTCCCAGGGACTGAGCTTCCGGAGCAGACGCTCACAGCCAATAAGAACTGGAACAACTTCTGCGAGCACAAAAAGATCTCCCTGGATGATCACAGCCGCACCGTGCGCTGCGCCGCTTGCGACCAGGTATTCGATCCGTTCGATTTCCTGCAAAAGGAAGTCACTCGCCTGCAGCGCGCCTGGGAAGACCACAAGCATGTTCAGAAAAGCTTGAATGACCTCAGGGATGGTGTCGAGTCCTTGAAAAAGGAAGAAGCCCGTCTGAAGACGCGCATCAGAACGGCCAAGGCCAAGGTAGCGCCGGTAATCGATGTGAGGAACCGCGAACTATGAGCAAGCGAGCCCGCGACCGAGGCGACAAGCGCGACAGATGGCGCGGACCAATCAACCACCCCGAGCCCCGCCACACTGAGCGGGGTTCTACTTTTCGGGAGTCCTCATGGCAACCAGCGCCAGCACCGTGGGCCTGCCAGAAGACAAGGCCTACATAGCCCACCACTTTAACTGCCCTACCTGCTGTGCTGCCGGCCGATCTGGCGGCAAGCAGACGCGCTGTCCCGATGGCCAGCGCTTATGGGACCTGTACTTGCAGGCATTCCAAGCCCAGAACCTTACTTTGCATCCACTGAAAAACAGAAAGCCCCGAGAGGGGCTTAACTTTTGATAGCACTATGACCAAAGCCACAAACAATTTCACCTGCTCCGTCACAGAAGCGGCGGAGATTCTTCAGGTGCATAGTTCCACCATTGAAAAACTCATTGCCAGCGGCGTGCTGCCGGCCGGCCGCATTGGTCGCGCCTACGTGATGCGAACCAGTGATGTGCACCGCTATGCAGAAAAAGTCATCCTTGACCAGACTTCAGAGCGGCTTACCAAAGGTCATCGGCCAAGGTCGATCCGCGCAAGTTTGCGTATCGCATGAGCATTCTGTGGCTCTTGTGGCCAGTAATTTTCATGATCTGCGTCTCGCTGAGCTTGGTTCTCTCAAACAGGCGACTCGTCGCCTCGTGGCGCAGGTCATGGAAAAGCAGCCCGACTGCCCCGGCTTGCTCAAAAATATCCACGAAAAGGCGCGACAAGAAATCTGTCGTTTCATTCAGCTTCTTCGCTGACTCCTCCCCCTGCAGGAAGGGGAACACCAAATCAGCAGGGCCGGCATCACTTGGCTGGAACGCGCGCAGTTCCGCCAGTGCCACGGACGACAGCGGGACTTGCCGCTTGTCCCCGTTTTTGGTCTTGTCCAGGAAAACTGTCTTGTGCGGCAGATCCACCTGGCTCCAGCGCAGCGTGTACATCTCACGCATCCGCATCGCTGTCTCAACCGCCAGCACTGTGATGCACTTCAACGCCACTTTGTCCCGCCGCCCCTCAAGCACGAGGGGCCGCTGTGTGCGGGGCAGCACACCCGTAGCGATAACTCCCAAGATCTTTTCCCACTCTCCCGGCTCAAGCCGCCGGTCCCGTTCATTGTCTTTTCGCTGCACGCCGGCTACGGCCGCGTCAGCCTTGGTGTATTGGGCATACCCACTTGGCAGCGAGCGAAGTGCGTGGTCAGGCATGGTGAGGAAGCCTTTGCGCATACCCCAGTCCGTGGCTCGAGCCAGAGCGCCGACTTTCGCGTGAATCGTAGTGGGCGCAACCTTATCAATGCGCTTCATCTGCGCGATCCAGTGGTCCACCCAGGCGGCATTGATTTCAGTCAAACGCACCGTGCCATGGATCGGCACTATGGTTCTCAGCGATGCAACATCCTTGGGCGAAGGATGGGCCTCGCGCTCGTAGTCGGCAACGAGGTCGGAGATGGTCAAAACCTGTTCGGTCTTTTTGTGCTCAAGAGGAACAATGCCGCGCGCTAGCAGCGCCTCCAACTTGGCCGCATATTCATCGCCTTCTGCCTCTGTGGAAAACGTGAGATACAGCGGCTTATCCAGAACGCCCTTCTTCTTGAAGACGTACTGCCACGATCCATTTGGAAACTGCTTCTTGCCTGCCATCTGACCTCCCAAAAAGGAGCGCCATACTAATCCCTGCAGAGTTGGTAGACAACGATTTTCAGTTGGTAGAGGCGGCTTGTGGCGGCTATTCGAGCTGGTAGAGAGGGCAAAGAAAAAGGGCTTAGATCGCTCCAAGCCCTTGATTTCTTTAGTTTTTTAGTGGTGGGTCCTGACGGTCTCGAACCGCCGACCTACTCCGTGTAAAGGAGCCGCTCTACCAACTGAGCTAAGGACCCACTGAAACTGGGTGTCAGTTCAGAGCATCTTTCAATGCTTTGCCCGGACGGAATTTAGGCACTTTGGCCGCCTTGATCTTGATGGAATCGCCGGTACGGGGGTTACGACCAGTGCGAGCTGCACGCTTGCCAACAGCAAATGTGCCAAAACCAACAAGCGATACTGTACCACCTTTTTTCAGTGTTTTCTTCACTGCGTCGATCGTGGAGTCCAGTGCACGCGCAGCTGCGGCCTTGGAAATATCGGCGTTGTTAGCGATGTGCTCAATCAGTTCGGTTTTATTCACAAGATGCCTCTCGAGAAATAAGTGAATGGAATGTCTCTGCAAACGCAAACCTTGCGCAGCAAGAAACCAGTCGCGATAAAGACGGAAGCCAGCCTATCAGTTTCTGTGTATGGGCAAGCCCATTTTTACCTGAAGCCGCTGACATTTTTGACGCCAACTCGCGCTGCGCATTCCAGCGACAGAACCAGATTCTATGCGGTTTTTGAGCGGGTTCGGCCATCCACAGCGGCTTTTTTCAAGCTTCTTCCGTGTCGGCTTCACCGATTGACAACAATTGACAAAATCTGCAGTCCGATCAAGTCATGCAATGCGTAGCCGCAAAATCTTTTTGCTGCTCCGAAAGCAGCCCGCCAGATAGCAAAAAGCGCTTGATGAGCAAGCGCTTTCAGAGAGGCCCACCCCGGATTTCAGAGCCTGGCACGAATTTCGGGCAATGCCTTTTGCAGGTAGTAGACCATGGACCAGACGGTCAGCACCGCTGCAATCCAGATCAGCCACTGCCCCCAGACGCCGGTATCGATCACGCCGAACGCCACTCCGTCATAGAGCAGAAAGGGAATGGCCACCATCTGTGCCATGGTCTTGGCCTTGCCGATCATGTGCACGGCCACGCTCTTGCTGGCACCGATCTGAGCCATCCATTCACGCAGCGCCGAGATTGCGATCTCACGTCCGATGATGATCAGCGCCACGAACACATCGGCGCGTTGCAGATGAACCAGCACCAGCAGCGATGCACAGACCAGAAATTTGTCGGCAACGGGATCCAGAAAAGCACCGAATGCCGATGTCTGATTGAGCTTGCGCGCAAGATAACCATCGAACCAGTCGGTGGCGGCAAACACGACGAACATCACGGTGGCGATGAGGTTGCGGGTCGCCTGATCCAGCGGCGCGTAAAACACCCCCACGATGAGCGGAATCGCCACGATCCGCGTAAGGGTCAGCACAGTAGGGATGGTGAAAAACATGGGTGTCATTGTGTCACGAGCAGGCTGCGCCAGCGCGGATTAGCGCTCGCGCAGCCTGCATCAATGCAGCGCCTTGTAGATTTCTTCGGCCAGCGTTGCGGAAATGCCCTCCACGGTCATCAGATCGTCCACGCTGGCATCGGCCACGCCGCGCACGCCGCCAAAACGCTGCAACAATCGCGCCCGTTTCTTGGGCCCCACGCCGGCAATGTCTTCCAGGCTGCTGCTGCCCGTGCGCACCTTGGCGCGGGCCGCACGCATGCCGGTGATGGCGAAGCGGTGCGCCTCGTCGCGAATCTGCGCCACCAGCATCAGTGCCGCCGAGTCATGGCCCAGGTAGACCTTGTCACGCCCGTCGGCAAACACCAGCTCCTCTAGGCCGACCTTGCGGCCCTCGCCTTTCTCCACACCCACGATGCGCGACAGATCGAGCCCCAGCTCCGTGAATACCTCACGCGCCATGCTGACCTGGCCCTTGCCGCCGTCGACCAGCACCAGATCGGGCAGATGCGGCTGCTTGCCGGTCAGCTCGGCGCCGCCCGCCTCGCGCTGCGCCTCGGCCACGGGTTTGTAGCGGCGCGTGAGCACCTGGCGCATGGCCGCATAGTCGTCGCCGCCAGTGATGCCTTCGATATTGAAGCGGCGGTAGTCGCTGCTCTGCATCTTGTGGTGATGGAACACCACGCAGGACGCCTTGGTGCTTTCGCCGCTGGTGTGCGAGATATCGAAGCATTCGATGGTCAGCTCGTCGAGATTCTCGACCGGCAGGTCCAGCGCCTCGGCCAGGGCACGGGTGCGCGCCTGTTGCGAGCCTTCCTCGGCCAGCAGCCGGGCCAGCTGGATGTCGGCATTTTTCTGCGCCATCTCCAGCCAGATGCGGCGCTGCTCGCGCGGTTGCTGGACCACGGTGATGCGCACGCCGGTCTGCTCGGTCAGCAGCTCCACCAGCCGCTTCTCCACGGGATGGCTGACGATGAGCGTGGGCGGCACGGCAACGCCCACATAGTGCTGGGCGATAAAGGCCTCCAGCACCAGCTCCTCCACGGGCCGCGCCTCGGCTGCGGCATCCACCTCTTCCTCGCTGGAGTAGACCGATGCGGCATCGCCCAGATTCGCCGGGAAGTAAGGCCGGTCGCCCAGGTGGCGGCCGCCGCGCACCATGGCCAGGTTCACGCAGGCGCGGCCGCCCTGCACGCGCACGGCCAGGATGTCCACATCCTTATCGTCGGTGGTTTCGATCGCCTGCTGGTGCAGCACGCGCGACAGTGCCGTGAGCTGGTTGCGCACCTCGGCCGCCTGCTCGAACTCCAGCTTGTCGGAATGCGCCATCATGCGCGCTTCGAGCTGCTGCAGCAGCTCGCTGGTTTCGCCGCGCAGCATGGCCTCGGCATTGCGCACATCCAGCGCATAGGCCTCGGGAGATATCAGATCCACGCAGGGGCCGGTGCAACGCTTGATCTGATAGAGCAGACAGGGGCGGCTGCGGTTGGCAAACACCGTGTCCTCGCAGGTGCGCAGCCGGAAGACTTTCTGCAGCAGCTGAATGCTTTCCTTGACCGCCCAGGCACTGGGATAGGGGCCGAAGTAGCGGTGCTTCTTGTCCACCGCGCCACGGTAGTAGGCGATGCGAGGAAATTCCTGAAACGCGGGTTCACCCTCCTTGCCGTCGCGGTGGGCCACACCGGTGATCTTGAGATAGGGATAGCTTTTGTCGTCCCTGAACAGGATGTTGTACTTGGGGGACAGCGTCTTGATGAGGTTGTTTTCCAGCAGCAGCGCCTCGGCTTCGGAGCGCACCACCGTGGTCTCCAGCCGCGCGATCTTGCTGACCATATGGCCTATGCGCGTGCCGCCATGCTCCTTCTGAAAATAGCTGGAAACGCGACGCTTGAGGTTGATGGCCTTGCCCACGTAGAGCAGGGCACCGGCAGCATCGAAATAGCGATAGACGCCCGGCAATGGCGGCAGCGCGGCCACCTGGGCCAGCAGTTCGGCGGAATGCGTGGAAGACATGGGCGCTATTGTCTGCGCATGTGGACGAATCCTGCAGCAAGCGGCTCAAACGCCAGGCCAGCGTTCTGCCTATCGATAAAAGGAGCAGCCAGCGCTTGATGAGATTGAATCTCAGATAGTTTTCAATCTGAGATCCTTATCAATCAAGCAGTAGCAGCTCCATTTTTAGATGCAAGGGATTCAGGGCAATCCCTGCGCCCTGCAGCTTACTCGGCTTCGATTTTGGACGACTTCACCACCTGCGCCCAGTTGCCGTATTCGGTCTTGACCATGGCCGCCAGTTGCTGAGGGTTCATATAGTCTGCCGTGGCGCCCTGCTCTTCGGCCTTTTTCCTGAAGGCGGGGTCCTGCACCACCTTCTTGATATCGGCAGCCAGCTTGTCGATCACGGGCTGTGGCGTGGCCTTGGGCGCAAACACGGCAAACCAGGAAGTGGCGTTCACCCCCGGGTAGCCAGCTTCCGCGGTGGTGGGCACATTGGGCAGACTGGGCAGGCGCTGCTTGCCCGTCACGGCCAGCACGCGCAGCTTGCCGCTTTGCACATGGGGCATGAAGGGAGGCGCGGTGCCGAAGGTCAGATCCACCTGGCCGCCCAGCAAGTCCTGCAGCGCCGGGCCCGAGCCCTTGTAGGGCACGTGCACCATCTTCACGCCGGCCTGCTGCTCCAGCATGGCGCCCGTCACATGCTGCAGCGAGCCGTTGCCCGACGAGGCGTAGTTGAGCTTGCCGGGGTTGGCCTTGGTGTAGCTCACCAGCTCGGCCAGCGTCTTCACCGGCAGCTCGGAGCGCACGACGATGATCTGCGGTGCCGACAGCACATTGGCCACAGGGGCAAAGTCGCTTTGCTCCCAGCTTCTGGCCTTGGTCAGGTGCGGGGAGATGACGTGGTAGCCCGAGTACTGCATCAGCAGCGTATAGCCGTCGGGATCGGCACGCTTGACCAGATTGGCGGCGATGGCGCCGTTGCCGCCGCCCTTGTTGTCCACCACCACCGATTGCCCGATCACCGGCGCCAGCGCCTGTGCGGCCATGCGGCCGGCCAGATCGGTGGTACCGCCCGCAGCGGCGGGCACGATCATCAGCACGGTTTTGCTGGGATAGCTGCCCTGGGCCATGGCCGGGGCACCGGCAAGGCCGGTGGCGGCAGCGGCCGCCGCAAGCAGGAAATGAAGGCGTTGACGTTGAACAGTCATGTTTGTCTCCTTGTTGGAATGTGGAGCCGCACCAGCTCCTTCCCCCGAAAGAGCCGATGCAGCGGGGCGAAATCAGCCTCAGGCCCTGGCCTGGGCGCGTTCCTTGATCTCGGCAAAATCCGCTGGCGGCTGGTGCAGGTCCCAGCGCGCACCGGCCTTGACGATCTGGCTCGGCGTCTCGTGGCCGATCAGTGCCGGCAGGCTGCGGGCGGCCGCGACGATGCGGGCCAGGTCCGTGCCCGTGTCATAGCCCATGAGCTGCAGCGCATGCACGATCTCTTCGGTGCAGGCATTGCCCGAGGCACCCGGCGCATAGGGACAGCCGCCCAGACCGCCAATCGAGGCGTCAAAGCGATCCGCACCCGCAGCTATGGAGGCCAGCACATTGGCCAGCGCCATGCCGCGCGTGTTGTGGAAGTGCAGGGTCAGGCCCAGTTGCGGCCAGCGCGCCTTGAAGGCCAGGACCATGGAGTGCACCTGGTTGGGATAGGCCATGCCCGTGGTGTCGCACAGCGTGATGCCCTGCACACCCAGATCGGCAAAGCGCTGCACCCAGGCCAGCACTTCGGCCTCGGCCACATCGCCTTCCATGGGGCAGCCGAAGCAGCAGGAAAGCGATACGTTGACGGGCGTTGCCGCCTGCTGCGCCGTGGCAACCACCTGCCTGAGTGCCTCGAAGGACTGGCTGCGCTGCATGCGCAGATTGCAGAGGTTGTGCGTCTCGCTGACCGACATCACCAGATTGAGCTCGTCGGTCTGCGCATCGATGGCACGCTCCGCGCCGCGCACATTGGGCACCAGCGCCGTATAGACCGTGCCCGGCCGACGCACGATCTCGCGCATCACGATCTCGCCGTCGCGCAGGGCCGGAATGGCCTTGGGCGAGACAAAGGCCGTGACTTCGATCTTGGACAGGCCGGCCTCGGACAGTGCGTTGACCAGCACAATCTTGTCCTCGGTGGACACAAAGGCCTGCTCCATCTGCAGACCGTCGCGCGTGCCGACTTCGTTCATGTGGATGCGGCGACCCGCACCGGTCCACACCGTCGTATTCAGGTCGGCGGCCATCATTGGACAATCCCCTTGGCGCGCAGCTGCGCGATCTGCTCGGCGCTCAGACCGATCTCGGCCAGCACGGCATCGGTGTCGTCGCCCACATGGGGGGCGCTGCTGCGCACCGTGCCCGGCGTCAGCGAGAGCTTGGGCACCACGCCGGGCACCTGAAGCTCGAAACCATCGCGGGTGCGCTGGGTCAGAATCATCTCGCGCGCCCGGTAATGCGGATCCTCGGCAATATCCTTGGCCGTGTAGACCTTGCCGGCCGGCACGCGTGCCGCGCCCAGCTCGTCCATCACCGTCTGCACGCTGCGTGCCTGCGTCCATGTGCCAATCGCGGCATCGATCTCGGCCACGCGCTGGACGCGGCCGGCGTTGTCGCCCAGATCGGGCGCATCCGCCAGATCCTGGCGGCCGATGGCCGTCATGAGCCGCTTGAAGATGGAGTCGCCATTGCCCGCCACCAGCACCCAGCCATCCTGGCAGGGATAGGCATTCGAGGGCGCAATGCCCGGCAGCGCACTGCCTGCGGCCTCGCGCACGGCACCAAAGGCGCTGTACTCGGGGATCAGACTTTCCATGATGTTGAACACGGCCTCATGCAGGGCCACGTCGATCACCTGGCCGGGACCGCCGTTCACCTTGCGGTGATACAGAGCCATCATCACGCCGATCACGCCATGCAGGGCTGCCAGCGTATCGCCTATCGACACGCCCACGCGCACCGGCACCCGGCCCGGCTCGGCCGTCAGATGGCGCAGCCCGCCCATGGCTTCGCCGATCACACCAAAGCCCGGCAGATCGCGATAGGGGCCTGTCTGACCGTAGCCCGAGATGCGCAGGATCACCAGCCCGGGGTTGATGGCATGCAACTCCTCGGGCGACATACCCCAGCCCTCCAGCGTGCCGGGGCGGAAGTTCTCGACCAGCACGTCGGCTTCGGCGATCAGCTGGCGCGCCACGGCCTGCGCCTCCTGCTGGCGCAGATCCAGTGCCACCGAGCGCTTGTTGCGCGACTGCACCTGCCACCAAACGGAGGTGCCTTCCTTGATCAGGCGCCAGTTGCGCAGCGGGTCGCCGGCACCGGGCGCCTCGATCTTGATGACATCGGCACCAAACTCGCCCAGGGTCTTGCCACAGAAGGGACCGGCAATCAGCTGGCCCATTTCCACCACTTTCACCCCTTCCAGCGCGCGCGGCGTGGCGATCTGCGTGGCGGGGTCTTGGATATTCATCGTCGTCATCCGTTTGTCTCTTGATGGCTGTCTTGCTGTGCCGCTTTGCGTTGACCAACGCCATGCAAAGCGGCTTTTCAATCATCTTGCCCTTGAAGAGCCGTCCTGCAAAACGCTGAAATGCGAAGTTGCCATCGCATTTGGGCATAGCCAGGCGGGATAATGCAGTCCTCATGAAACTGGACCCGATCACCCTGCGCCTGTTTGTGGCCGTGATGGAAGAAAGCGCCATCGCACGTGCCGCTGCACGTGAGCACATTGCCCCCTCGGCCGCCAGCCGCCGCCTGGCCGAGCTGGAGGACCAGTTGCAGCTTGAGCTGTTCACACGCAGCAACCGGGGCAGCCAGCCCACGGCCGCCGCCTACGCACTGCTGAACATGGCGCGCGGCGTGCTCAACGAGCTGGACGGCATCGCCACGCAGATGAAGGACTACGCCCAGGGCGGCGAGCAAGGCCTGCGCGGCCACGTGCGCGTGATGGCCAATATTTCCAGCATCACCCAGTTTCTGCCGGCCCAGCTGCAGAGCTTTCTGAGCCGGCACCCATTGGTGGACGTGCGGCTGCAGGAGCGCGTGAGCACCGATATCGCGCGCGCCGTGGCCGACAACGAGGCCGATATCGGCCTGCTCAACAACGGCAGCTACGGCAGCAAGATCAGCCTGCGCCCCTATCGCCGGGACCGGCTGGCCGTGGTCATGCCCCAATCCCATCCGCTGGCCGGCGAGCACAGGCTGCGCCTGGAGCAGGTCCTCGAGCATGATCTGATCGGCATGCATGCCGACAGTGCGCTCAACCATCTGATCACCCGCTCTGCCGCCGACCAGGGCCTGCAGCCGCGCCTGCGCATGAAGGTGACAGGCTATGACGCGCTGTGCCTGATGGTGGCCGCCGGCCTGGGCATTGGCATTCTTCCCGAAGGCAGCGCCCATATCTACATGGGCGCCCTGCCCTTGCGCTGCATCCGCCTGGACGAAGTCTGGGCCGAGCGCCAGCTCATGCTCTGCGTACGTTCCCAGGATGCACTCTCGCCCGTCGCACAACTGCTGGTCGAGCACCTGTGCCAGAGCGCCTCAACCGATCAAGACTGAACCCATGCCCGATTTCGCACCATTGGCCGTATCCGCCAGCACGCCACAGCATCCATCACTGAGCTGGGACATCTTCTGCCAGGTCATAGACAACTATGGCGACGTGGGCGTGTGCTGGCGCACGGCTGCGGAACTGGCTACACGCGGCCAGCAGGTACGCCTGTGGATGGACGATGCCAGTTCACTGCAATGGATGGCGCCCCGGCCCTGGCCGCCAGGCTTGAGCGTGCATGCCTGGCCCGCGCAAGCCGCAGACGCTCCTGCATCGATCGGCGATGTGGTCATCGAGGCATTCGGCTGCGAGATTCCTGCAGCATTTGTGAACGCCATTGCTGACAAGGCGTCGAAGAGCAAGCCTGCGGTCTGGATCAACCTCGAATATCTCTCGGCCGAAGACTATGTGGAGCGCTGCCATCGCCTGCCCTCACCCATCATGAGCGGCCCCGCCTCAGGGCTGACACGCTGGTTCTTCTACCCTGGCTTTACGGCGGCAACCGGCTCGCTGGTACGCGAGCAGAATCTGGCACAACGCCAGCAGGCCTTCATGGCGCAGCGCGACTCGTGGCGCCACACAGAGGGCATTCAACATGGCGAATGTGCCGTCTCGCTGTTTTGCTACGAGCCAGCCGCCCTGCCCCAGTTGCTCGCGCAGCTCTCGGACAAGCAGACGCTCAACGCCAGGCTGCTGGTGACCCCGGGACGGGCCACGACTGCCGTGCAGGCGCTACCCGAAGCGCAGCAGATGCAGCCGGTCTATCTGCCAGCCCGCCCTCAAGCCCGGTTCGACGAAATGCTCTGGGCCTGCGACCTGAATCTGGTGCGCGGCGAGGACTCTCTGGTCCGTGCACTCTGGGCCGGCCAGCCCATGGTCTGGCAGATCTACCCTCAGCATGACAACGCCCACCACGACAAGCTGAACGCTTTTCTGGACTGGCTCCAGGCTCCGGACAGCCTCAGGCGCTTCCACCACACCTGGAATGGCATGACCGCACCGCAAGCATTGCCTTTGCTCAACCGGCAAATGCTGGACGAATGGGCCTGCTGCATCAGGGCTGCACGCGCCAGATTGATGGAGCAAACCGAACTGATTGCACAGCTTCAAGCTTTTGTCGCCGAAAAAAGCTAAAATCCACGTTTTGCCTCTCTGAGGGCAGTCGCAGCCGGTATGCCGAGCGATCTTGCTTTCGGGGTCGCGCCCCGCCGCGGTACATGCGGCAGGCCCCGCCGCCGCACCTTTGATGCGTTGCTTTCTCCAGCGACCATTGCGAACAGCTTGCCTGCCGTGTAGAGCGGCTCCAACCTTTCAAACGCAAGCAAGCCATGAAAATCGCTCAAGAAATCCGCGCAGGCAATGTGATCATGTTCGGCAAGGACCCCATGATCGTTCTGAAGACCGAATACGCTCGTGGCGGCCGTGGCGCTGCTACCGTGCGCATGAAGCTCAAGAGCCTGATCGGCAACTTCGGCACGGAAAACGTGTTCAAGGCCGACGACAAGATCGACAACGTGATCCTGGACAAGAAGGATTGCACCTACTCCTACTTCGCCGACCCCATGTACGTGTGGATGGACGAAGAGTTCAACCAGTACGAAGTCGAAGCCGAAAACATGGCTGACGCACTGAACTACCTGGAAGACGGCATGACTGCCGAAGTGGTGTTCTACGACGGCAAGGCCATCTCGGTCGAACTGCCCACCACCATCGTGCGCGAAATCACCTGGACCGAGCCCGCCGTCAAGGGCGATACCTCCGGCAAGGTTCTGAAGCCCGCCAAGATCGCCACCGGCTTCGAAGTGGCCGTGCCCCTGTTCGTGTCTCAAGAAGACAAGATCGAAATCGACACCCGTACCGGCGAATACCGCAAGCGCGTGTAATGTGGCGGCAGCTGCCGCAGCTGCTCCCCTGCAAAAAGGCTTCCTTCAGGAAGCCTTTTTTCATTTCACCATGACTCCAGCACCGAACTTCGCTGGACTACGCCGAAGCCCGATACAGCAGGTTTATCAATAACTTAGGCGAGTTCAACATATGCCGGTGCTTTCCGAAACCTGACCTGGCTTCCCCTCTGCTGGCCCCTACAAGGCTCCTGGGAATCGGGTCTTTCCGAGGAGTCATCATGGCGAAAATCAAGCTCACCAAGTCCGCAGTCGATGCGGCACAACCCCAAGCGCAGGCCGTCGAACTCCGGGACACGCTGGTGCCCGGCTTCCTGTGCAAGGTTACACCAGCGGGCCGCAAGGTGTTCATGCTCCAGTACCGCACGAACGCTGGCGAGCGGCGCAAGCCAGCCCTGGGCCTGTATGGGGAACTGACGGTCGAACAGGCCCGCTCGCTGGCCCAGGAATGGCTGGCCGAGGTTCGCCGAGGCGGCGACCCCAGCGCGGCCAAGGCCGCCGCCCGTTCAGCCCCCACGGTCAAGGAGCTGTGCACCAAGTTCATGGAGGACTACTCCAAACAGCGCAACAAGCCCAGCACCCAGCGCGGGTATCAGGCCGTCATCGACCGCTGCATCGTTCCGATGCTGGGCCGTTTGAAGGTTCAGGACGTGAAGCGGCCGGACGTGGCCACGGCGATGAAGAAGATGGCCCACAAGCCCGCCGAGGCCAACCGTGCTTTCAGCGTGATGCGCAAGATGTTCAACCTGGCCGAGGTGTGGGGCCACCGGCCTGATGGCACCAACCCCTGCCGCCACGTCCCGATGTACCCCAACGGCAAGGCTACCCACCTCATCAGCGACGAGGACATGGGCAAGCTGTTTCGGCGACTGGAGCACATCGAAGCCGAGGGTCTGGAGAACTACGTCATCCCGCTGGCGATCCGTCTGCAATTCGAGTTCGCTGGCCGCCGCTCCGAAATCGTGACGCTCCAATGGGATTGGGTGGACATGGACAACCGCCGCGTGGTCTGGCCGGACAGCAAGACGGGTGGCATGTCCAAGCCCATGAGCGAGGAAGCCTATCGGCTGCTCTCGACGGCGCCACGGCAGGAAGGCATTCCCTACGTGCTGCCGTCTCCAAGCCATCCGGGCAAGCATCTGACCACGGGCGAGTATTACAACGGCTGGAGCCGCGCCCTCAAGGCGGCGGGCGCCACGCACGTCGGCACGCACGGTATCCGCCACCGTTCTGCGACCGACATTGCTAACTCGGGCATCCCGGTCAAGGTCGGCATGGCGCTGACGGCGCACAAGACCGTGGCGATGTTCATGCGCTACGTCCACACCGAGGACGATCCGGTGCGCAAGGCGGCTGAACTGGTGGCGAACCGGCGCAAGACGATCACCGAGGCGCAACGTCCCGCAGAGGTGGCAGCATGACCAAGAAGACGCCTGCGGCGGCGGGAGCCGCACCCGCCGCTTTGCCTGCCGGCTACGCCGGCATCCACGGCGGTATCGTGGAAATGCTCGACGCTGCCCGCCAGGCGGCGGCGCGCAGCGTCAATGCGCTGATGACGGCCAGCTACTGGGAGATCGGCCGCCGCATCGTGGAGGCCGAGCAACAGGGCAAGCGGCGTGCGGGGTATGGCGAACAGTTGATGGCCCGGCTGTCCGCCGACCTGACCGCTCAGTTTGGGCGGGGCTTTGGCGTGAACAACCTGGAGAACATGCGGCGGTTCTTCCTCGCATACCCAGTCTCCGAGATTTCCCAGACACTGTCTGGGAAATTGGACAACGAGCTGCCTGATGAGAAATCCCAGACGGTGTCTGGGAAATTGAGCCTCGCCGAGCTGGCGCAAGTGTTCACGCTGCCGTGGTCGGCCTATGTCCGGCTGCTGGTGGTCAAGGATACCCATGCCCGGCGCTTCTACGAAACCGAGGCACTACGCGGCGGCTGGAGCGTGCGCCAGCTTGACCGGCAGATTGGCAGCCAGTTCTACGAGCGCACCGCCTTGTCCAAGGATAAGGCGGCGATGCTGGTCAAGGGAGCTGTGGCGAGGCCCGAGGATGCCGTCACGCCCGACGACGCGATCAAAGACCCGTATGTACTGGAGTTCCTGAACCTCAAGGACGAGTATTCGGAATCCGATCTGGAGGCCGCGTTAATCCAGCGGCTGGAGGATTTTCTGCTGGAGCTGGGCGAAGGCTTCACCTTCGTCGGCCGGCAGCGGCGCTTGCGCATTGACCAGACTTGGTATCGGGTCGATCTGCTGTTTTTCCATCGCAAGTTGCGTTGCTTGGTCATCATCGACTTGAAGCTGGGCAGCCTGACCCATGCGGACGTGGGCCAGATGCACATGTATTGCAACTATGCCAAGGAGCATTGGGCCTATCCCGATGAGAACCCGCCCGTGGGGTTGATCCTCTGCGCCGACAAGGGCCACGCGCTGGCGCGGTATGCCTTGGAAGGTTTGCCGACGAAGGTGATGGCGGCGAACTACCGTACTGTGTTGCCCGATGCCGAGCTGTTGCAGAAAGAGCTGGAAACCACGCGGCGCTTGCTGGAGTCGCGTGTGGTGAAGCAGCCCAAGAAGCTCCGGCAATAACCGGGCGTCCCGGCGTGCCGCCGTCGGGCTCGCGGGCTGCGCCCCGCGCTTCGTGCCGAATCGCGGCCATTCGGCTTTGATCCCTGACGCCTCCGGCCCTCTCGGGCCTGCGCGCTCCGCTTGCCCCCAAAGCCAACTGTGTGCAGTGGGCGGGTGTGGGCGGTCTTGCTGTTCCCTTCACCGTATCACGGCGTTCTCGCCGTCAAGGGCGGCGCGCGCGGGTGCGCGCTTGCGTCCTGGCGGCCGTCTGCGACCCCTGACTGCTTGCGCTGCGCCGTGCTCCCGACGGTTCCGGGCAATTCCGCCCGAGCAACCGGAGCACGATCATGTCGCAACTGTCCTTTTCCTCGTTCGATGCCTCGCTGATGGTGCGTGATGCGCAGGGCGGCTACCTGCTGGCGACGACTGACCAGATTCTGGAGGCTGCGCGCCAGGCCATCG
This sequence comes from Comamonas testosteroni, assembly GCF_014076415.1. Classification (NCBI taxonomy): domain Bacteria; kingdom Pseudomonadati; phylum Pseudomonadota; class Betaproteobacteria; order Burkholderiales; family Comamonadaceae; genus Comamonas; species Comamonas testosteroni. The sequence continues at coordinate 2,044,821 of NZ_CP043568.1, read as the reverse complement.
AGCACAAGATGCAACGCGGTGAAGCGTTCAGTTCGCCGGCGGCGGTCAAGGAGTACCTGTGCGCCAAGCTGGCCGGCTACGAGCACGAAGTCTTTGCGGTGCTGTTCCTCGATTCGCAGCATCGCCTGATCGAATACGCCGAGATGTTCCGCGGCACCATCGACAGTGCATCGGTGTACCCGCGCGAGCTGGTCAAGGAGGCACTGCGGCTCAATGCGGCGGCGGTCATCGTGTCGCACAACCATCCGAGCGGGAACCCGGAGCCAAGCGCGGCCGACAGGGCGCTGACCCAGCGGCTCAAGGAGGCGCTGGCGCTGGTGGACGTTCGCACGCTGGATCACGTCATCGTCGCGGGAAGCAGCACTACGTCATTCGCCGAATGCGGTCTGATTTGACCGAGGGGGCTTCGGCCCCCTTTTTGCTGTGCCCGACGGTGCAACTCTGGCCCGCGCGGGCCTGCGCGTGCTGCGCACTTGCCGAAAACCGGGTTGCGTGGAGGTGAGAGGGAGGCGGTCTTGCTGTTCCCTTCATCGTGCCACGGCGTTCTCGCCGTCAAGGGCTGCGCGTACTTGCACGCTTGCGGCCTGCGGCCGTCGTTGACCCCTGACTGCTTGCGCTGCGCCGTGCCCCGGAAGGGTCGGGCAATTCCGCCCGGCATCCTGTCAGGAGTTCATCGTGAACAACGCACTCATCACTAACGAGCAGCGCATCGTGCTGCTGGCCAACGGCCGCGAATCCTTGGAGAACCCCGACTTCGATCCGGCCCCCGTGGTCAAGCTGTTCACGCCGGACGCCGGCGCGACCTGGCTGCTGACCGAGATTGATCCCGATGACCACGACCACGCCTTTGGTCTTTGCGACCTGGGCCTGGGGGCGCCGGAAATCGGCTGGGTCAGCCTGGGCGAACTGGCGACGGTGCGCGGGCGGCTGGGCTTGCCGATCGAGCGCGACCTGTCTTTCCACGCCGAGAAGCGGATGAGCGTCTATGCGTGCGATGCGCGGCTGGCCGGGCGAATCGCTGTCTGATCCCGCATTTGGGCTGCATTGAGCAGCCTCTTGCTCTAGGCGTCAGCCTGCGGCTCAGGCCACCTGCAAAGAGCCTACGGCGCCCATCAGCATATCGACCACATCGGGAGCAGTGATGATCTCGAAGCGCGCGTCCATCTGTTCGGCAGAAAGGCCATTGTGCAGCATGCACGACTTGCAAATGGCCACCCGGCCACCTTCGGCCAGGTATTTGCTCAGCAGGTCGGCCGCGGGCTCGAAGGGCTGACCAATATTGATGCCGTCGGCCGTGCCCGGAACGCCCAGTGCAACGCCCTCGGCCATGAGGATCAGGCAAGCCGAATGGCCCTTGAGCCGCGCGTTAAGCGCCATAGTCAGCGCGACGGTCATCTTGTCGGCGTTGCCAGGGCCGTGGAACAAGGTTGAAACAAAGGCTGCTGTCTGAAGCATGCGTTTTCTCCTTCGCTCAAGCTTGGGCCGGTGCGGAAAATTCATTGAATGCGGCCACTGCATTGGCCGCGTACATGGCCACTGGGCCACCACCCATGTAGATGGCAACGCCCAGGGCCTCGTGGACTTCCTCGGTGCTGGCACCCAGGCGCGCCAGCGCCTTGGTGTGAAACCCGATGCAGCCATCGCAGCGCGCAGCCACCCCCACGGCCAAGGCGATCAGCTCCTTGGTTTTGGGGTCGATGACACCTCCCGCCATGGCGGCCTTGCCCATGTCGCCAAAGCCTTTCATCACGCTCGCCTGGGTCTTGTGCAGTTGGGCCAGGTTGGTCGAGATGGTCTGAGTGAGTGATTTGTAGTGCGGGACGGTCATGGGATAGCTCCTGGTTTCGGGTTGATGAAGTGGATGGGCGCCCCCTGTCCTGCCGCGCGGACAGGGGCTTTCCTGAAAGATATAATTTAGTGCTAGCTAAATTAGACAATGCTAAACTATATGCGTCAACTTCCCCTGAAGACATGACCCAGCGCAAATCCGACATTGAGCTGTTGCAGGACAGCGCCGAGCAGGCAGCGGCATTGCTACAGGCGGTGGGAAACCCCAGCCGGTTGGTGATGTTGTGTCTGCTGATCGTCCACGGTGAGATGACCGTGGGAGCCCTCAACGAGCAGGTGCCTCTGAGTCCATCGGCGCTCTCGCAGCATCTGGCCCGGATGCGCGAGGAAGGTCTGGTGACTTACCGGCGTGAGGCGCAGACGCTGTACTACCGCATCGAAGACCCGAACGTGGCCAAGCTCATCGCCACGCTGAAGGACATCTTCTGTCCTTGATTCCTTTCATTCTGGAACCCACACGATGACCTTGAAGACGCTTTCTCCCGACGCTGCTGGCGCGCTCCTCGCGCAGGGTGCTGTCCTGGTGGACATTCGCTCCGCCAACGAACATGCGCGTGTGCGCATTGCGCAGGCTCGCCACATCCCTTTGGCGAAATTGGCGCAAGGCGCCATGCGCTTCGAGGGGGCGAGCGCCGTCATCTTCCATTGCCGCTCGGGTGCTCGCACGCTGATGAATGCGCAGTTGCTGGACGGCTGTGCGGCCTGCGATACCTACCTGCTCGAAGGCGGGCTCGATGCGTGGAAGCGCGCCGACCTGCCCATCGTCACCGACGCTCGCCAGCCGCTGGAGTTGCAGCGGCAGGTGCAGATCGCCGCTGGCGCAGCGGTGTTCGCGGGGACGGCACTGGGCGCCACGCTGTCGCCGTGGTTTTACGCACTGTCCGGTTTCATCGGTGCCGGCCTGGTATTCGCGGGCGTGAGCGGATTCTGTGGCCTGGCGCGCTTGCTGATGAAGGCGCCTTGGAATCGGAGGGCGTTGTCCAGTTGATTCGTTTCCCTTTTATCTTTCATAGGAGAACTCATGAAATCGAATGTTGGCGGAATTGACCGCGTACTGCGCATTGTGGTGGGCGTCGTGCTTATTGCCTTGGCTGCAACCAATACCGTGGGCTGGTGGGGTTGGCTTGGGGTGGTGCCACTGCTGACCGGGTTGATGGGCGCTTGCCCGGCCTATCGGCTGTTGGGCTTGAACACCTGCCCATTGAAGAAAAGCAAGTAAGCCGACCAGTGCCTCAATACAAAGGCCGCCCTCCGGGCGGCCTTTGCCGCTTTTATCGGCATCAATTACGCCGAGATGTTCCTGGGCTTCATCGACATTGCATCGGTGTATCCGTGCGAACTGGTCAAGAAGGTGCTGGGTCAGTGCCCGACGGCTTGGCGTGATGCCTTCGCGCCCCTGAATGCGGCGACCCGGCCTGTGCCGAATCGCCTCGGTCAACGGTGGCTCTCGGTCGGATGGGCTTCCAGCGTTTCGGGCTGTGAAGTTGCCAGCCATTCCATGAGGGTGTCGATGTCACCGTCCAGTTGATTGCGCGAGGTTTCGGCCATCAAGTACCAGGTCGCGCATCCGTCCGATCCGGCGGCCTTGTTCACCACGGCGTTGAGCTGCGCGCGCCACCTCAGCAATCGCTGCATTTCATCGCCGACTTGCTGGCGGTCGGTCGTCCAGGTCATCGTGGGCAGGAAGATGCCTCGCGGTGGCGGCATGGGCGTTACGGCTTCGGTGTGCGTGTGATCTGACATGCTGTTTCTCCAGAAGTTAGAGATCCCACGGTAGGCATCTGGCTGCAATCGAGCCATCCGAAATGTGCGCTATCTATCTGGTGGAGCTTTCGGCATTGGCGCGTTCGGCTGCCATGTCTGTCGATGCAAGCCCCATGAGCTGCCATTGGGCGTCCCCGGCCCCTGGGAGATGGCCGGTCGCGCTGTCGTGCGCGTGGCGCATCGAGCCGCCTGCGGCGTCTCGCCCCCGTCGGGCTTCCATCGTCCCCTCCCTCCGGTCGGCTGACGCCTCCGGCCCGGATTTCCAGATCCGGGCCTGCGCGCTTGCGCTTGCCGTGCGGTCGGCACACAGGGAAGGCCGTTGCCATGTCCAGCCGTCTTCCCTGACTCCATCACCTTGTCCGCGACTGTAGCCCGCGGCCGTGTGCCGTCAAGGCGCGCAGGGCCGTGTCCTCGCTGCGCTGCGGGCCGCACCAACCCTGCGCTTGTCTCCTTGACGGCCCCCGTCCACGGGCTCCCTTTCGTCGCGGGCGATGAACTCAGGAAAGACGGTGGCAACAGGGCCAACCGGGTTCCTCGTGCCGACCGCACCGAACAGCCGAAAGGCTGGGCTCCGAATCTTGGAATCCGGTGTGCGGTGTGAACAGCAAACCTCTTTTATCAGGAGAAAGACCATGCAACTCGCATCCCGCTTCGCTTCCCGTTCCCCTTCGCTGCGCAGCGACTACCCGCTGTCCGATGACCAGATTCGCAGCGTGGCCCCGTCCATCTTCGCGGACGCCCCGCACGAGAGCCGTTCCGAACGGTACAGCTACATCCCCACCGCCGCCGTCCTGACCGAGCTTCGCAAAGAAGGCTTCCAGCCTTTCATGGTGACGCAAACCCGCGTGCGCGATGAAGGCAAGCGCGAGCACACCAAACACATGCTACGCCTGCGCCATGCCAGCCAGATCAACGGCGCGGAGGCCAACGAAATCGTGCTACTGAACTCGCACGACGGCACGAGCAGCTATCAGATGCTGGCCGGAATGTTCCGCTTCGTTTGCAGCAATGGCCTTGTGTGTGGTGACACCGTGGCCGATGTGCGCGTGCCCCACAAAGGCGACGTGGCCGGTTCCGTCATCGAAGGCGCTTTCGAGGTGTTGAGCGGCTTTGAGCGGGTGAAGGAATCGCGCGACCTGATGCGTGGCATCACCTTGGACGATGGCGAATCCGAAGTGTTCGCCCGTGCTGCGCTGGCGTTGAAGTACGACGACCCCGACAAGCCCGCGCCCATCACTGAATCGCAAATCCTGATGCCGCGCCGGTTCGATGACCGCCGCCCCGACCTGTGGAGCGTGTTCAACCGCACGCAGGAGAACTTGACCAAAGGCGGATTGCATGGCCGCAGCGTCAACGGACGCCGCCAGCAAACCCGACCCGTGCAGGGCATTGATTCCGATGTGCGCCTCAATCGCGCCCTCTGGATTCTGGCCGATGGCCTGCGCCTGTTGAAAGCCTGAATCCCCATGCGGCAGAGGCAGGCAGCAGCCTTTGCCGCGTTCTTCGCTGCTGCATTTCCTAACCGCAAGGAGCTATCACCATGAACGCCATCACCCAAACCGCAGCCCGCGCCATCCAAGCCCCCGCGCTGGAAGCTGCCGACCCGACCAAGAACCTGATTCTGGTTCCGCTGTCGCGGCTGGTGCTGCGCCCCACGGGCCGCAACGTGCGCAAGATCCCGCGCATGTCCATCCCTGAACTGGCCGCGAGCATCCAGCGCGTGGGCCTGCTGCAAAACCTCATCGTGATTGCATCCGCCGATGGCGAGCATTACGAAGTCGTGGCCGGTGGCCGTCGCCTCGCGGCCCTCAAGCTGCTGGCGAAAAAGCACCGCATCGGCAAGGAATGGGAGGTGCCTTGCCTGCTGGTAGCCGATGGCACGGCCCGCACCGCCAGCCTCACCGAGAACGTGCAGCGCGAAGCCATGCACCCGGCAGACCAGTTTGAAGCCTTCGCGGCGCTGGTGGCCGAAGGCCGACCCATCGAGGACATTGCGGCGGATTTCAGCGTTACGCCGCTGGTGGTGCAGCGTCGCTTGAAGCTGGCGAATGTCTCGCCGCGCCTGATGGCGGACTATCGGGCCGATGCCGTCACGCTCGATCAGTTGATGGCCTTGTCCATTACCGACGACCACGCCGCGCAGGAAACCGCGTTCTACGATGCCCCGCAGTGGCAGCGCCAACCGTCCGCGCTGCGCGAACGCCTCACCGAGCGCGAAATCGACGCTTACCGGCATCCGCTGGTGCGCTTCGTCGGGCTGGACGGCTACGAAGCCGCAGGCGGCGGCATCCGCCGCGACCTGTTCGCGGAAGGCGATGCGGGCGTGTACCTCAACGACGCCGCGCTGCTGGAACGGCTGGCGCAAGACAAGCTGGCACGCATCGCCGCCGCTGTCCGCGCCGAGGGTTGGGCGTGGGTGGATGCCACGCCGGGCGTGACCCATGCCGATCTGCACGCCTTCCAGCGTGCTCCGAGGGAACGGCGCGAGCCGAATAAGCGGCAAGCCGCACGCATCGAGAAGCTGCAAGCCAAGATGCAGGAGGTTGCCGAAGCGGTGGATGCTGCGATGGACGCCGACGATGAGGACAAGGCCGACGTTTTGCAGGAGGAAGGCGAAGCCCTGGGCGAGCAGCTGCAGGCACTGGAAGATGGCTTGCAGGACTACGGCGCGAACGTGAAGGCCGCAGCCGGTGCCATCGTCACCATCGACCGCAACGGCGAGGCCGTTATTTATCGCGGCCTGATGCGCGAGGCCGAGGCCAAGGCGCTGCGCACGCTGGAACGGCTGCGCCAAGGGTTCAGCGGCGAGAGCGCCGAGAACGACGACGAAGGCGACACGGAGGATGAGACGCAAGCCCCAGCCATGTCCGACCGGCTGGCACAACGCTTGAGCGCCCACCGTACCGCCGCGCTGCAAATCGAAGTCGCACGACATCCGCAAGCTGCGCTGGCTGCCGTGGTGCATGGCATGGTGCAGGCCGTCTTGCAGGAAAGCCGCTATGGCTTCAAGCGTAGTTCCTTGCCGCTGGGCGTGAGCCTGAAACCGCAAGACCGGCTGGAAGGCATGGCCCCGGATTGGCCTCACTCCGCCGCCGCCGTGGCGCTGCGCGAACTGCAACAGGTGGCGGGCGAAGCCTTGCCGGAGGACAGCGCCGAACTGTTCGCCGCGCTGCTGGCGATGGAGCAAGGCGAACTGGTCAAGCTGCTGGCCGTGTGCGTGGCTTCCACGGTGGACGTGGTGACGCCCCGCGCCACGCCGCACCAGCCCGGCGAGGAACTGGCGCAGGCCGTTAGCCTCGACATGGCCGCATGGTGGCAGCCGACCGCCGAGGGGTATTTCAAGCACGTCCCGAAGGCGGCAGTTCTGCAAGCCGTGGGCGAGTACGCTCCCGATCAGGTTTCCCGGCTGGCGAAGCTGAAGAAGACCGACATTGCCAGCGAAGCCGAGCGGCTGGCCGATGGCACGGGCTGGATGCCTGCCATCTTCAAGGCCCAAGGCCCGCAGGATGCCGCGCAGGAGGTTGGCCCGGAGCAGGACGCCCCGGAGGATGCCGAAGCAATGGCGGATGAACCCGCCGAGGCGCTGGCCGCTTGACCCGCACCGATGGCAAGCGCCCCCAGCCTCGACGGGGGCGCTTCGCTGGAAGGAGAAGCCCACATGAACCGCACCACCACCAGCCGCTCGCGCATGGCGGCGATCTACGCCTCCGGCACGGTACGCGCCCGCCGCTGGCACTGCGATGGTGACGTGCGCGGCTACCGCCCGCCCTCGGGCTGGTCGGCCCGCGCTGACCTCACCGACATTCATCCCATCACGGGCCGCGCCTTGCCGCGTGCCGTGTGGTGGCTCATCGAGACGAAAGAATAACCGCGATCAGCACCGCGCCCAGGCCCTTCCGACCTGGGCGCGGTGAAATGCAAATCCGGGCGCGGCAGTGGCCGCGCCCGGTGTTGAAGCCGAACATCACGCCGCCGCCTTCGCTGGCACTCAGGCGGCGGCGTTGAAGGCACCGCTGTAGTGCGCGATGCCCTCGGGCACAGGCCCATCGAAGGCCAGTGCCATGAAGTAGCCGGGCGGCACGCCCGGCAGTTGCAGGCCCGCATGGGCCTGAAAACCAAAACGCGCGTAGTACGCGGGTTCGCCCAACAGCACGCAGCCTGCGGCCTGCATGGCCCGCAGTTCGGCCAGCGCCTGTTCCATCAGGCGCGAGCCGATGCCTTGCCCCTGTCGTTGCGGCAGGACGGAGATCGGCCCCAAGCCGTACCAGCCTGCGGCCCTGTGGCCGTGGCCATCGGTGATGCTCACCGGCGACAGGGCCACATGGCCGACAACCTGGCCCTGTTCTTCGGCCACGATGGAAAGCGTCAGTTCGTTTGCGTCGCGCAATGTGCGCACGATGAATTGCTCCGCGTGGCTGGTGTGCGGTGCATTGGCGAAAGCGACAATGGTCAGAGCCTCGATGGCCGCGATGTCGTCCGGGGTTTCGTGTCGGAGCTGGATGGTCATGGTGTTCTGCGTTCCCTTCTCAAAATATAGAACGGCCGGGGCGTGTCGGCGCACAGCGCCGCCGGGCTTTGCGGGCTGCGCCCCGTGCCGTCTTCGCCGTCACGGTCATTCGGCTTCAATCCCTCACGCCTTCGCGCCTGCGGCGCTGCGCGCTTTGCTTGCCTCCGGGGGATCGGCACACGGCCCATCCCCGCCGCGCAGGCTTGGCGCCCCTCAATGCCGCCGAACCGGCGATGCCGGATCGGCCCGGCAAGCACCCCGCCGCAATGGACGGGGTGCTGGCGAATACGCTGACGCTTGCTGCGGCAGGTTGCACGGATGCGTGCCGCCTTCCACGCTGGCGGTTCCTGCCCGTCACGTCACGAAGGACGGTTCACGGACAACCTGCCCGGCATCGCCATGAAGTTTCCACGCCACGCCTCAAGACCGGCGCCGCAAGGTGCGGCAGGGGCGTTCTCGCTTGTCGTCGGACGGTTGACCTTGTCCGCGTCAGGAAGCGCACCGGCGAAGCCTTCGGGCGGGGATGCCGAGTCGGCCCTATCTCCTTTCGGAGCGGTTCGGCCCAAGGCGTCCTTGTGTTGTTGTGAATCCTGGCGGTGGCGCGGCTGCGCCTCGGGCTTCATGGCTGCAACCGTCCGGCGAAAACAATTTCCCCGCCGCTGCGCGGCTTCCTCGCGCAGCAAATTCTTTTCGCCTCCCGACTCTCCACTGCGTTGCGACCGCAAGCGGTGCAGCCAGCCCGTCCCCCGCCGGCCGGATCACAACAAGGACGCGATGGGCGCGAACCTTGTTCAACCGAACGGAGAAAACATCATGGCCAACATCGGCACCTTCACCGCAGACAAAGACGGCTTCACCGGCACGCTTCGCACCCTGACGCTCAACGTCAAGGTCAAGCTGGTTCCCAACGACAAGGGCGACAACGAGAAAGCCCCTGACTTCCGCGTCCAGGCCGCCAGCCACGACATCGGCGCAGCGTGGAAGAAGACCAGCGAGGCCGGGCGGGAATACCTGTCCGTGGCCCTCGACGACCCTTCGTTCGCGGCAACGGTCTATGCCCGCCTGATCGAAGGAGAGAACGGCACGCACGACCTGATCTGGTCGCGCAGCAAGCCCCAGGCGGCGTAACCGCCGCAGCGCCCCGCCCGTTGTGGCGGAGCGCGAGGCCCCGCCCTACGTCCTCGTAGCCGCGAGCTGGCCTTCCGTCGCGGCCATCAGCACCGCGGTACTGCATTCAAGCGCGCCGGCGATCTTGAAGATGATCGCCAGCGTGGGCATGTGTTCGCCGCGCTCGACCTTGCCCATGTGGGAGCGCTCGATGCCGGCGAGGTGCGCCAGCGATTCCTGCGCGATGCCGCGCTCCGTCCGCAGCGCGCGCACCGCCGCGCCGAAGGCTTGCGCCAGCTCGGCATCGTAGGTGGTGGCGCCCGCTGGTCGGCCGCGCTGGATGGATCGCCTCTGCATAGACAGAAGCGTCAATTCGCAGCACAATTAAAACCACGTTATCTTTAACTCATTCATGCTTTTGGCCCTTATTCGTGCTTTTACGGAAATCCGCTTCTGCGGATTCCGGCAGAACCGGAAAACCGCCAACGTTCCTTTGCAGATTTCTACAATTGAGCCTTTGCGCTTTCGTGTTTCCACGCTTTGGCGTGGATGTGCAAAACCGACTTTCCGCGTTGGAACAGGAGCACCACGATGAATGCTCCCCTCGACACCGATGCGCAGCGTGCCGCGCTGCTGGAGAACGGGCGGCGGGCCGCCGCCGGTGAACCGTACGACCCGTTGCCGGTTGTGCGGCTGTTCACTCCCGACGCGCACGCCACCTGGCTGCTGACCTCGCTCGATCCCGTCGATGGTGACACGGCCTACGGCCTGATCGACCTGGGAATCAGCATGCCCGAGCTGGGGACGGTGAAACTTTCCGACCTGGCTTCCATCGTCGGGCCGAACAAGCTGCCCGTGACGCGAGATTTGCATTTCCAGGCGATGCGCCCGCTGTCGGAATATCTGCGCCTGGCGCAGGAAAACGGTTCCGTCGTCGATTGAACCGCTCGCGCTACGACCAAGCCGGGCGCATTCAGACTATTTCGGTCTTGCTCCAGACCTTTCCAGTCTGAATCAGCACTCTTGCACCAAACCTGTGCGTGCGTGGCGGAATCAGCCACGATCTCTCATGCGGCTTGCGGCACGGTGTCAGTACCGCATGACGTTTTTGGTGCCATGCGGCCGTCGCATTCGGACGGATTACGCAATATGCCGGAGCCAACCAGTCTTGACACCAACCGTTACAGCTTAACCGGATTTTCACCTTGATTTAATGCTCCCGCATGTTTGACGCCGTGGCGACGTTCCTGCTGTTCGACGGGAGCTTTGGTCATGGTCAATCCTCATCATGTCGCGCACTGGTATCCCACTGCGGCTTACCTCTATGTCCTCTGGCTGGATGCGCTTGCGCTGGCTTGGGAGTACCTGCGCAGGCACCCCGAATACCGGCTCGACTGGCTGCGCCGTGCACGCCGCCCCGATGCGGCGCATCGCTGGGGCTTGCGCGTGCTGGAAGACCCGGCGCTGGATGCGCGCGACGCGCATCCGGCATGGCAGCCCCGCCAAGCTGATGTGGTGCAGCTCTACCCCGATGCCGATCCGCCTGTGGATGCCGAGCCCTTCACGTTCTGGCGTATCCCCGGCCACAAGCAACTTCTCCACGATGGCAAGGGACTGGCGCTGATCGCGTGCAGCCCCGGCCAGTGCCTGCGCTTCGCGCTCGCGGCTGGCCTCGAAGATGGCATGGCCGTGGCCTATGCCCAGCGGAGCGGCACTGCCGTGCCTGTGCGCGCTCATGCACGCGGCGCGACCTTCGCCGCTACCACACCCAGACCAGCACCTTCCGCGCTGCTGGAGCTGCACACCTTGCAGGCGCTCGACGCGACCCTGGCGGGCGCATCCTTGCGCGACGTGGCCGAAGGCTTGTTCGGCGTGGACGCCGCAGCCGGTTGGTACAGCGATGGCGGCTTGCGCTCCAAGGTGCGCCGCCTGGCGCGGCGCGGCGATGCGCTGATGCGCGGCGGCTATCACCGCTTAGCACAGCTTGCGCCGCTTGAGAAGGGTCGTTTTGATGAGGATGCAAAACGACCCTGAGCAGAAGGGCCTCGTTTTCTGAGACTGCCTCCATCCGGTTGCGCTGTGTGGCCGGAGCTTTGAAAGCTATGGAGGTACACACCATGCGTCCCGCTCCCTTGCGGCCTGCCGCCGCTTCCGCCACTGCCTCGACCACCGCTGCGCAGCCGCAGCGTTACCTCACCAACGACGAAGCCGCCGACTACCTGCGCCTGTCGCCGCGAACGCTGGAGAAACAGCGCGTGCTGGGTGGTGGCCCCAAGTTCCGCAAATTCGGCCGCCGCGTCATGTACGCCGTGGCCGACCTCGATGCCTGGGCTTCAGAGCGCAGTTTCGAGAGCACATCCGATCCCGAATACGCCGAGCAGCATTCGGCGGACAGCCGTGCGCGCTGATCGCTTGCGCGCGGATGGCCTTCGCCATGTCCAGCCCTGCGCTGCCGTCCCGGCAGCGGCCCGTGCCAGAGCGCGAACAGCTCGACCTGTTCCGCGCCTTGCCGGGCGACATGGCGCCGCGCGACAGCCAGGACTTGATGGCCTTTCCGTTCTTCTCGCTAGCGAAGTCGCGGCGCGTGGCGCCGATCGACTTCCGCGCCAGCGGCATCACGATCCGCGTGGAGGGCACGCAGGAGCACGGCATCGCCACCATTTGGGATGCGGACGTGCTCATTTGGGCAGCTTCGCAGATCGTGGAAGCACGCGACGCGGGCTTGCGCCCGTCGCGGCTGATGCAGGCCACGCCCTACGAGATCCTGCGCTTCATCGGGCGCGGTACGTCGCTGCGCGACTACCAACGCCTCAAGGCGGCCTTGGATCGCCTCCAATCCACCACGGTGGCCACGTCCATCCGGGAGACCACGGGAAGACGGCTGCACCGCTTCTCGTGGATCAACGAGTGGAAGGAACTAGCCGATGCCAAGGGCACGCCCTTGGGGCTGGAGCTGATCCTGCCGGACTGGTTTTACGCGGGCGTCATGGATGCCGCACTGGTGCTGTCCATCGACCCAGCGTATTTCCGGCTCACGGGCGGGATCGAGCGCTGGCTGTACCGGCTGGTGCGCAAACACGGCGGGCGCCAGCCGGGCGGCTGGCAATTCGATTTCCGGCACCTGTATCGGAAATCGGGCAGCGCCACGCGCTTCTCGGATTTCGCCTACGACCTGCGCGCGCTGGTCGCGCGGCAGTCGATGCCCGGCTACGTCCTGGGCATCGAGCGAATGCCGGACAACGGCGCCGAGCTGCTGACCTTTCGGCCCGTGCCGTTCATGGCACGGGGATAAACGGTGCGTTGCCTGTGGACAGACTCGTGCTATCAGGAGTACGGGGTATCGTGCTATCGGGAGTACGACTCTCGTGCTATCAGGAGTACGAATCGCCCGCAAACCCAATAACGGCGCGGGTTTGCGGCCCTTCTAACTTCCCTAACTTAAAACCTCTAACTGGTAGTAGAAGCGCCGCGCGCCGGTGGAAAACCGCTGAGCGGCACCACGCACAGCAGCAACAGCCGGGCTTTCCAACACGGAGGGCCAGGCCATGATCGTCGCGCTGCTCAACCAGAAAGGCGGCGTGGGCAAGACCACGCTCGCCACCCACATCGCCGGTGAGCTGGCGATGCGCGACCAGCACGTCGTTCTGCTGGACGCCGACCCGCAGGGTTCATCGCTGGACTGGACACAGCGCAGAAGCCAGCAAGGCTTGCCACGGCTGTTCAGCACCGTGGGCCTCGCACGCGAAACGCTGCACCAGGAAGCGCCAGAACTGGCCCGTCGCGCCGATCACGTCGTCATCGACGGCCCGCCACGCATCGCGGCGCTGGCGCGCTCCGCGCTGCTGGCGGCCGAGCGCGTGCTGATCCCCGTGCAGCCCAGCCCCTACGACCTGTGGGCCAGCGCCGAGATGGTGGCGCTGATCCGCGAAGCGCAGGTGTTCCGGCCTGCGCTACGCGCGGCCTTCGTCATCAACCGGCGCGTGAGCACCACCGTGATCGGACGCGAAGCGCGCCAGGCGCTCGCCGACCAGCCGCTTCCTGCGCTGCGCTCGGAAGTGCATCAGCGCATCGTGTTCGCCGACAGCGTGGCCGCTGGTCGGCTTGCCCGCGAGACGGCGCCCGACAGTACCGCCGCGCGAGAAATCACCGCGCTGGTGGACGAACTTCTGCGGTGGCCGACATGACTGCGAAGCCGCCACCCAGCAGCAAACGCACGGCCAAGCATGTCTGCATCGGCGCGCGTCCGCCTGCGAATCCGCACGCCGAGGCGTGGATTCGCCAAGGCGATGCCGATGCGCTGGGTAAGGGCGACCTCTACACGGCCCGCCTGACCCTCGACATCACGCCCGCGATGCGGGCGCGCATCAAGGTATCGGCCTTCACGCAAGGCGTGACAGTGGCCGACTTGCTGCGCGCGCTGCTGGAGCGGGAGTTTCCAGAACACCGCAGGGAGAACACACCATGATCGCATCCGCTTTGCCTGCCGCTGACGCGGCCACGGCTGCAACGTCGCCATCACTCCCAGCACGTGCGGCGCGGCCTATCTCAACGCCGCTGACGCGCGTTTCGCTGGCCTTCCTGGAGCACCGTTTCAAGCTCTATCTGCGCTTTGGCGAACCGGCGCGCACGCTGCGGCTCGATCGCTGGCGCAGTCTCGCCGTGTTCATGCCCAACGCCGTGTTCTGCCGCATTCGCTGGCAGGCCAACGACTACGGCACCGTGCGCTGGCAGCTCATGGTCATGCAGGCGTGCACGCCGCTCGATGCAGCGCAGCGCATCCCCGGCGTGCAGCCGGGCGCGCGCCTGGTGCTGCACGCCGAGGGCGAGAACCAGGTGCGCGCCGTGCTGGAACGCATCGACGCCATCGAGGCGCTGGGCATCACGCCCGCTGCCGCTTCGCCCGCGTACTGGCGCACGCTCGCCAACCGGCTCGCTGCGCGCCTGCCGCTGCCCGAATACACCGCCGAGCGGCACTCCGCTTGGCTCGCCGGGAGGGCACTGCCATGACCGCCGTTTCCACTTCCGGCACCACGCCGCATCCTCGCTCGCACCGCGCACGTTTGCGCGCTCGCCTCGTGTTGGCGGGCCTGTCCGCCTGCGGCCTCGCTGCGCTGGCCTGGGCGTCCTTCGTGCATCCACTGCCGCGCCTGACCTACAACCCGTCCGACAGCGTGGCGGTCGGCTGGTATCGCGTCGATCCGCTCGACCCTCGCGCCAGCTCGCCGCCACGTCCGTTGTCCGTGGGCAGCATCGTGCTGGTGCCGCTGCCCGCCGAGGCTGCCGCGCTCGCTGCGCAGCGCGGCTACCTACCAACGCGCATCTCGCTGCTCAAGCGCGTAGGTGCGGTGGCGCCGCAAGAGGTGTGCATCGCTGACGGCAGCGTCCGCATCAACGGCGTGCCTTCGGCCGCCGTGCTGCCTGCCGACCGCTGGGGCCGCCCGCTGCCATCCTGGCAGCAGTGCCGCCGCCTTCGGCCTGGCGAGCTGTTCCTGCTCAGTGTCACCAATCCGGCGTCGTTCGACAGCCGGTATTTCGGGCCGGTCAGCGCATCCGCCGTGATCGGCGTCGCGCATCCGGTCTGGCTGGAATCCCGCCCATGATGGCCGTCGATTCGCTGCACGTTGCCGTGCATCTCATCGTGCCATCGGGCGTGTCGTCCTGCTGGTCGTCGCCGTGTCGTCGCGCGTGCAGTGCGGGTGCCAATCCTGCGCATTGGGCACCGCACTTCGCGCTGCCTTCGGCGCAGCCGTCCAACGTGCAGGCGTCTTGCCTCGAACGCGCCCGGCCTGCGGCCGTGTCCGCGTTCGCCGGCGCGCTGGCTGCTCGCGCAGCAGCGCCGCCGGGCCGCCGCTGCTCCGAGCGACAGCGAGGGGCAAAGGCGGAAGGCAAGACAAAAGGGGGCGGCACCTGTCGGCCCGCAAAGCCAGTCTGCACGTGGGGGGGCGAGGCACGCAGCGGCTTTGCCGCCGTGCTGCTTGTGGCGCGAAGCCCGCGCCAATGCAGGCATGTCCGCGTGCTTCGCACGCCCGGACACGCCAGAGTTTGCAGGGAGCGCAGGCATGACCAACCGCCGCGACGATGATTTCCGCATCCGCCCCAGCGCACCGAAGAACCGGGGCCAGGGCTTCGTATCCAAGGTGCTCCAGCAGGCAGGCAAGGCCAGCGGCGGCAAGTCCACGGTGCGCCGTCCGGCGTCGGCTCATGGCACCGGCCAGCGTCCCGGCTCGCGCCTGGGGCGCGGCCACACGGCAGCTCGATTCGCCGGGGCGAGGCTGACGCCCATGTCCCGGCGCGTGACCATCAAGACCTTGCTGGTGAATCACCAGCGGGCCAGCCCGCAGTCGCTCGCCAAGCACCTGCGCTACATCGAGCGCGATGGCGTGGGCCGCGACGGCGAGCCGGGCCAAGCCTACGGGCCGCAGACCGATACCGCCGACCTCGACGCCTTCAAGGAACGCTGCGCCGACGACAGGCACCATTTCCGCTTCATCCTCTCGCCCGAAGATGGCGCGGAACTGGAAGACCTGCGCACCTACACGCGGCACCTCATGGGCCGCATGGAGGCCGACCTGGGCACGGGCCTCGACTGGGTGGCCGTAAACCATTGGAACACCGACAACCCCCATACCCACCTGATCGTGCGCGGGCGCGATGACACCGGCAAAGACCTCATCATCGCGGGCGATTACATCGCCGACGGCTTCCGCCACCGGGCCGCCGATCTGGCGACCGAGTGGCTGGGGCCGCGCACCGAGCTGGAGATCCAGCAGACCTTGCAGCGCGAGGTGGGGCAAGAGCGGTGGACGAGCCTGGATCGCACCTTGAAGCGCGAGGCCGGCGAGGATGGCCGCGTGCAGATCGAACGCTTCAACGAGCCGAACTTGCAACGCCAGCGCCTGCTGCTGATTGGCCGCCTGCAACGCTTGCAGCGCCTGGGCTTGGCCGACGAGACGCAGCCGGGCGCCTGGGCCGTCCATGCCGATGCGGAGAAGACCCTGCGCGCCCTGGGCGAGCGTGGCGACATCATCCGCACCATGCAGCGGGCAATGAGTGGGAAGCCGCGCGAACTGGCGGTATTCGAGCCTGGAGACAATGGCAGAACCATCCTCGGGCGCGTGGCCGCGAAGGGGCTGGCCGACGAACTGCGCGACCGGGGCTATCTGGTCATCGACGGCGTGGACGGCAAGGCCCACTACGTCGCCCTGAACGCCCGCGACGAGCTGGCGAACTACCCGACCGGGGCCGTGGTGGAGGTGAAGGGATCGACCGACGTGCGCGCGGCCGACAGGAACATCGCCGCGCTGGCGAGCGATGGCCTGTACCGCACCGATCATCACCTGGCCGTGGCGCAGGGGCAGGCCGCACCGGGCCGTGACCCGCAGGAGGTCGTGGCCACCCATGTGCGCAGGCTGGAAGCCCTGCGCCGGGCTGGCATCGTGGAGCGCGTGGCCGAAGGGCTATGGAAGGTGCCGGGCGACCTGCCAGAGCAAGGCCGCCGCTACGACGCGCAACGGCTGGGCGGCGTGGCCGTGGAGCTGAAATCGCACCTGCCCATCGAGCGGCAGGCGCGCGTGATCGGGGCCACCTGGCTCGACCAGCAGTTGATCGACGGCGGCTCGGGCTTGGGCGACCTGGGCTTTGGTGGCGAGGCCAAGCAGGCGATGCAGCAGCGCGCCGACTTCCTGGCCGAACAGGGGCTAGCCGTGCGGCGCGGGCAGCGTGTGATCCTGGCGCGCAACCTGCTGGGCACGCTGCGCAACCGGGAACTAGCGCAGGCCGCGAAGGACATTGCCGGCGAAACCGGCCTAGAGCATCGCCCGGTGGCCGACGGGCAACGCGTGGCCGGCATCTACCGGCGAAGCATCATGCTTGCCAGTGGGCGTTATGCGATGCTCGACGACGGCATGGGGTTTTCGCTGGTGCCGTGGAAGCCGGTGATCGAGCAGCGGCTGGGGAAGCAACTGGCCGCGACGGTGCGCGGCGGCGGGGTGTCATGGGAGATTGGGCGGCATCTGGGGCCAACCATTTCTTGAGTCAAGGTAATGCCACAAGCCGGCGGAAAAAATTAGATCCTATTCATTGATGATTGATCAATCCAAAGCGTTTCCAAAGGTTGGGATGTCAGAATTAAAATTTTCTGTAATTGCGGATACATGGTCACATTCAAAGGCACGCTATCGCTTATCTGGATTGATGGTTTCCGACCAGTACCGCATGCGCCTTCCGCAGAATTTGGGGCAAATCCACGATGAAGAGAATAATTTGGACGTTCTGGGTTTTTGCGCTGGCATTGAGCGCTCTATGGTTTTTTGCCGATACGCTGTGGCCTGCACAGTCCAACTACTTCGCCCTGCGGACGGTATGGATTCAATACAGCGGCGTACTGGCCATCGGCACGATGTCCGTGGCGATGGTGCTGGCCACGCGCCCTGCGTGGCTGGAGCCCCGCTTGAACGGACTGGACAAGATGTACCGCCTGCACAAGTGGCTCGGCATAGCCGCTCTGGCCGCCGCAACAGTGCACTGGCTGTGGGCGCAGGGCACCAAGTGGGCCGTGGGCTGGGGCTGGCTGACGCGCCCGGCGCGCAAGCCCCGCGCAGAGGCTGATTCAATGGGCTCCATTGAATCGGCGTTGCGCGGCTGGCGCGGGCTGGCCGAAGACTTGGGCGAATGGGCCTTCTACGCCGTCGCGGTGCTACTGGTACTGGCGTTGCTCAAGCGCTTTCCATACCGGCTGTTCGCCAAGACGCACCACTGGATGGCAGCGATCTACCTGGTGCTGGCCTTCCACACCTTGGTGCTGGTGCAGTTCACCTACTGGGCGCAGCCCGTGGGCTGGGCTTTGGCTATGCTGCTGGCGAGCGGCACGGTATCGGCGGTGTGGGTGCTGCTGGGCCGGATCGGCGCGCAGCGCACCGCGCGCGGCGTTATCGAGTCGCTGCAAGCCTACCCGGCGCTGAATGTGCTGGAAACCACCCTGCGGATGGATCCGGGTTGGCCCGGCCACCGGCCCGGGCAGTTTGCCTTCGCTATGTCCAACCCGAAAGAAGGCCCGCACCCCTACACGCTGGCCTCAGCCTGGGTGCCGGAAGACCGGCGCATTACCTTCATCACCAAGGCGCTGGGCGACCACACCCGCCGGCTGCCTGAGCGCCTACGGGTCGGCGACCGGGTAACGGTCGAGGGGCCTTACGGCTGCTTCACTTTCGACGACGGGCGTGCCCGCCAGATCTGGATCGGTGCTGGCATCGGCATCACGCCGTTCATCGCGCGCATGAAGTTCCTGGCGCAGCACGAGGGCCAGGACGCACGTCCCATCGATTTGTTTCATCCGACGAGCGACGTTGATCCGAAGGCCATCGAGAAACTGCGCGCCGACAGCCAGGCGGCCGGCGTTGCGCTACACCTGTTCATCGACAAAAAGGACGGTCGCCTGACAGGTGAGCGCCTGCGTGCCATGGTGCCGGGTTGGAAAGACGCCAGCGTCTGGTTCTGCGGCCCCACGGCCTTCGGCCGCGCGTTGCGCGCCGACCTGCTGGCCCAGGGGCTGGAGCCGGAGGCGTTCCACCAGGAGCTTTTCGAGATGCGCTGAATGGAAGAAAGCATATGCGCGTATTGATCGTGGAAGACTCGCAAACGCTGGCCGAAGCCCTGAGCCAGAGCCTTCAGTCGGAAGGCTATGCCTGCGATACAGCAGCCGATGGCGTGTCCGCGCTGAAGTTTCTTGCCAGCTACCGGTACGACGCCATTATTCTGGACTTGATGCTGCCCCGGCTGGACGGCTTTGGCGTGTTGCGCGCATTGAGCCGGGAGGCCCATGCCGCACCGGTGTTGGTGCTCTCCGCGCGCGAGTTGCTCGACGACCGGGTGCGGGCCTTGGATGCGGGTGCCGATGACTACCTGACAAAACCCTTCGAGCTGGCCGAACTGCTGGCTCGCCTGCGGGCGCTGGTGCGGCGTCCGCCGCAACGGGACGTTCCAGTTCTGCGCCACGGCGATCTGGAAGTCGATCCGCGCTCGCGCACCGCGAGGTTCAAGGGCATTGATCTTGGGCTCACGCCGAAGGAATATGGACTACTCGACTTGCTGCTGCGTCGGCGCGGCGCCACGCTGTCGCGCCCGCAGATTTTTGAACATTTGTACGACAGCCGCAGCGATGCATCGGACAAGGTGGTGGAGGTGATTGTCAGCACCTTGCGAACCAAGCTCGCCCAGTGCGGCCTGGATGAACTGATCGTGACACGACGTGGCTTCGGCTACATACTGCCCTGAACGATGGTACGTCCCGATTCCGAAGCCCTCTCTGATACGAGTCAAGGCAGATCCTGGTCCTTGCAGCGGCGGCTGGCTGCCAGCCTCGTGATCTGCATTGGAGGAACCTTCGCGATCCTGTTTCCCGTCCTCGACCACTGGATCGACCACGAAATCTACCGACGGATGGATACCACCCTGATGCAACGATCAGCGGCGGTGGGGCGCGTGCTGCAGGAGTTGGATGCGAGAAAGCTCGAAAGCCTCATGCCGGAATACGAGCCTGGCGGGCATACCGAGTTCTTCACGATCTTCGATCCGCAGACCCACCGGGCCTTGCTGCGTTCGCCCAGCAGTGCTGGGGCCGAGCTGGCGCTTGGACCGGTGGAGCAAGGCACCCCACGCTACTACGACGTGATACTCCCGGACGGCCACGCGGGCCGCGCGCTGGCGACGCGCGTGCCGGTAAGAGGTGAGGAATCTCGATTGCTGGTTGTGGCAACAGAACGTCGGGATTGGGATCAAACCGAGCGGCGCATCCACTTCACGCTCCTGGGCGGTATCGCACTGGCGACGCTCCTGGCCACAGGCCTGGCGCTGCTCATGGTTCGGCGCATCGTGGTCATGCTGGAGCGCGTCGGCGTGCAACTGGCCGACCTGCGTTCGGATCGGCCGATTGCGCGGATCGGAGCGGACTTTCCACGCGAACTGCGGCCGTTTGCCGAAGCCTTCAATCAGGGCTTGCATCACCTGTATGCGGCCATTGCCCGCGAGCGCCGCTTCTCCCGCGACGTGGCCCACGAGTTGCGCACGCCCTTGGCAGAAATCCGCATCAGCGCAGAAAGCGCTTTGATCGATGCCGACCCGACCCGAATCCAGCGCGCCCTGAATGCAACGATCCAGGCCAGTTCACGCATGCAGCGCAGTGTGGACACTCTGCTGTTGTTGGCGCGGCTTGAATCCGGCCAACACACACTTGCGCTTGATCCTCTGGATCTAACAGCTTTGCTGCAAGAGTTGCTGGCGGGATTCAACGTCCAGCAAATGGCACCCAAGTCACCTATCCGTGTGACTTTGCCTGAATCGGCATGGGTGCAAAGCGATCAGGGCGTGATCGAACGCATCGTCTCCAACCTCTTGCGCAATGCCATTGAATACGCGCCCGAAGGCGACGACATTCAATGTAGGCTGGAGCGCGCGGCTTCCGGCTGGATGTTGACCATCGTCAACACAGCTCCCAATTTGCAGGCATCCGATCTGGATCAATTCGGACTTCGCTTCTGGCGCAAGGATTCCGAAGGTGGCACGGCGCACCACGCCGGGCTGGGACTTGCACTGGCTCTGGCGCTCGCGCATGCCATAGACCTGCCGCTGGCGTTCTCACTGGACAACGGTCGGCTGTCCGCACGGCTTGGCCCTTGGCCACCGCTGCTCTGAGATTGACGAAGATCTACACCGCAGTGCCGAACATGGCTCCCACGCCCGCTGTCACCGCCATGGCAAATGTGCCCCAGAACGCGACGCGCAGCGCACTTTTGAAGAGCGGCGTACCACCCACGGCAGCAGCCGCAGCGCCGAGCAGGGCCAGGAAGACAATCGCCGTCGCGACGATCCAATAGAGCAGGCTCTGTTCCGGCGCCAACAGAACCACGGCCAGCGGCATGGCCGCACCCACGGCGAAGCTTCCAGCGGACGCCATAGCGGCTTGCAGCGGGCGAGCGCTCAAGGTTTCAGAAATGCCCAATTCATCGCGCGCGTGCGCGCCCAACGCATCATGCGCCATCAATTGCGTGGCGACCTGATCCGCGAGTCGATGATCCAGGCCGCGCCGAACATAGATGGCCGTGAGTTCGCGATGTTCGGCTTCCGGACTGTTCTTCAGTTCATCACGTTCCCGCGCCAGATCCGCCTTCTCCGTATCAGCTTGTGAATAGACCGACACGAACTCGCCTGCAGCCATGGACATGGCACCGGCTACCAACCCCGCGATGGCCGTGGTCATGATGCTGGCATGGCTTGCATGGGCAGCAGCCACGCCTGCAACCAGGCTGGCCGTGGAAATGATGCCGTCATTGGCACCCAGAACAGCGGCGCGCAGCCATCCGATATGTTCAGTGCGGTGACTTTCAGGGTGGGCGCGGTGGTGAAATTTGGTCATTGGAGATTCGAATTCATATGAAGCAGCCTGAGGCCAGTAGGTCAGGGGCGTCGACCGGGAAGCATGCGAACCAGTGTGTTGTCACGCATGACGTAGTGGTGCAACAGCGCCGCCATCGCATGCAATCCGATCAAGACATAGCCCAATGTCGCCAGCGCCTCATGGACATCCTTGAGTTGGCGCGACAAAGCAACGTCGGTGCCGATCAGAGAGGGAATGGGCAAGCCAAACAGAACAATCGGCTTGCCCGCCGCACTCAAGGTGAGCCATCCGAGCAGCGGCATGGCGAGCATGAAGCTGTAGAGCGCATAGTGCATGACATCGGCGAGCGTGGCCTGCCAGCGTGGCATGGGTGGTTGGATCGCGGGCTTCACGCCCGCCTGGATGCGCACCCCGATACGGATCACGACGATCACCAGAACGCTGAGGCCCAGCAGGTAGTGCAAGGACTTCATGGCGTCTCTCAAGGCGCCCTTGGGTGCCAGTCCGCGCAGCTCCATGCTCGCATAGACCGCGATGATGAGAAGCACAGTCAGCCAATGCAGTCCTATGACCAAAGGACTGAAACGGTATTCGGAATTCCTGACATTCATGGTGTATAGCTCCGATGTTTGAGGTAGCAAAGGCGCACCGCTGGCATATCAGAGCAAGTTACTGAAAAGTCAGTTTATCGATTGCTTGCTGCTCAAAGCAGGCGTTTCGCCGAAATACATCGTACTGAGCAAATTTCGTTTTCTCCAAAGCTTTCTCAAAGCTTCACCGAGGAAGATGAGTCGATCTTTAAGTAAGAGATCGACAGCATGTTTCGCCTCATTAACCTCGCGCACCGCTTCATATGCGACGGATTTTCAATCCGCGCTGTGTGCTTTCTACTCTGCTCTACGTCGTTTGGGGCGGCACAAGCATGAGCTTCCCGACCTTGAAAGCGGCGGGCACCGCCAGCCGAACCAAGACCTTGGCCCTGTCCGCCGTCAGTGTGGCAGTTCTGGCTGCCGTAGGGTACGGCTGGTGGGCTTGGACAACGCAGCAGACAACCGTGGCCGATAGAGACGCGAGCGAGGCTGTCGCCCAACCGAACGCTGGCGGCGTTCACCTCAACGCCGCTCAGCTTCGCGCGCAGGGTGTGGAAACCGCACTCGTCAAGGATGCCGCAGTGATACCGCTGGATGGCTTACCCGCGCAGACGGTGGCACCACTCTCGGCCAGCGCGCAGGTCGTGGCGCCCTATGGCGGTGTGGTGACGCGCGTTCTGGTCGATGAAGGCGCCTCAGTGCGCCAAGGACAGGCGCTGGCGCGCATCCAGAGCAAGGACGTTCTGACGTTACAGGCTGATCTGGCGCGTGCTCGCACCGAAGCGGCGGTAGCCGCGGCGCAGGCCCGGCGCGATGCCGCGCTCTTGGCCGAGGGCATCATCCCAGCCACGCGCAACGAGCAAACCCAGGCGCGCGCGGCGGCTGCGCAAAGTACGTTGCAAGAGGCCAATGGCGCTCTTGCGCGGCTTCGACCCGTTAGCGGCGGGCAGGCCGGCGAGTATGAATTGCTGGCGCCTTTGTCCGGGCGGGTGATGCGTCGTCACCTGAGCCTCGGGCAGGCGGTCGCGCCGCTCGACATCGCCTTCATAGTGGCTCAGCCTGGCCCGCTGGATGTCAGCGTCGCGGTTCCGCTGCGCTGGCGCTCGGATCTCCACCCCGGCTTGGAAGTACGTCTTCCCGATGGCACGACCGCTCGCGTGACGGCTGTTGGTGGCGACACTGACCTCAGTAGCCAGAGCCTGCGGGTACGTGCCCGCGTCGATGCCGATCAGGCAGGGGCAGACCGCTATGCGGCCGGGCAGCAGATCAGTGTCGCGCTGTTGCTGCCAGCATCGCAGGGCACCTTGAGCGTGCCAACGTCCGCACTGCTGCCAGCGGGCAGCGGCCACGTGCTCTACGTTGCGGAACCGACATCGCAAGACAAGCAAGGCGACCTGCGCGTCCGCGCCGTTCCAGTGCAACTGCTGGGGCAAGACGAATCAGAGGCGTCAAGCGCCGTGCGTGCCGTCTCGCCAGACACTGCGCCGCTTGCGGCAGGCATGCAGGTCGTCGTGCGCGGTACGGCACTGCTCAAATCCATGATTCCATTGCAATGAGGGGCGACCACGCATGTTGTCCCGTCTGATTGAGTTTTCCCTGCGCCAACGCGCGCTGGTGCTGCTCGGCGTGCTGGCTTTGGCGGGCGCGGGCCTGGCGGCCTTCCTGCAATTGCCGATCGACGCCTATCCGGACATTTCTCCAACGCAGGTCAAGATGATTATCAAGGCCCCTGGCATGACGCCCGAGGAGGTGGAGTCACGCGTGATCACGCCGCTGGAGATGGAGTTGCTCGGCGTGCCGCGAGGCGTGATGCTGCGCTCCACCGCCAAGTACGCCATCGCGGACATCACGCTGGACTTCGCCGAAGGCAGCGACATCTACTGGGCGCGTCAGCAAGTGGCCGAACGCTATGCCGGCGTTTCGGGCAGCCTGCCCGAAGGCGTCAGCGGCGGGTTGGCGCCGATTTCGACACCGCTGTCGGACGTGTTCATGTTCACCATCGAAGGCGGTGGCCTCACGTTGAGCGAGCGCCGCGCCCTGCTGGACTGGACGCTGCGCCCGGCCCTGCGCACGCTGCCCGGTGTTGCTGATGTCAACGTGCTGGGTGGAGAAGCCAAGAGCTTTGCCGTGGTGCCGGATCGCGCACGGCTTTCCGCTGCGGGCCTCAGCTTCTCTGATGTCATCACGGCGATCGGCCGCAACAACCGCAATGACGGTGCGGGCCGCCTGGATGCAGGCGAAGACACGCTGATCGTGCGCGCTGAAGGCGCGATCCACACTTTGGACGATTTGTCCCGTCTGATCCTGCGCGCGGGGGCCAATGGCACGGCCCCAGTTCGCCTGGGCGACGTGGCCCAGGTGCGCATCGAAGGCGTGACGCGCTATGGCGCCGTCACCCGGGACGGCGCGGGCGAAGCGGTGGAAGGCATCGTGGTGGCGCTGCGCGGGGCCGATGCCTCGGCGCTGGTCAAAGCTATTCGAGCGCGGCTGGACGAGGTGACTCCCAGCTTGCCGCCCGGCGTCAAGGTGGTGCCGTTTTATGACCGCAGTACGTTGATCGAGCGCGCTGTGGGCACGGTGGAAAGCGCCTTGCTGGAAGCGACGGTACTGGTTGTCATCCTGCTGCTTCTGTTCCTCGGCGAGCTGCGCGCCGCGCTGGTGGTGGCGGTGATGCTGCCGCTGGCGGCGCTGGGTACCTTCTTGCTGATGCGCCTTGTCGGCATGAGCGCCAACTTGATGAGCTTAGGGGGCCTCGCAATCGCCATCGGCATGCTGGTGGACGCTGCCGTAGTGGTGGTGGAAAACGCCGTCAGTCGGCTCGACCCGCACGCACCCAGTGCGCACCAGCCGCGCCTGCACCGCATATTCGCGTCGGCGCGCGAGGTCGCCGTGCCCGTGGCCTCCGGCATCCTCATCATCTGTCTGACCTTCATGCCCCTGCTCACGCTGCAAGGGTTGGAAGGCAAACTGTTCGTGCCGGTGGCGCTGACCATCGTGTTCGCCCTGGGCGTCTCGCTGCTGCTGTCGCTCACGTTGGTGCCGGTGCTTGCCTCCCTGCTGCTCAAGGAACACGCGCACACCGAGCCGTGGGTGATGCGCTGGGCCACGCGCCTGTACCAACCGCTGCTGGAGGCTGCGCTTCACCACCCGCTACGCGCATCGGCGGTCGCCATCGCGGCCCTGGCATTGGGTGTGGTGGCCTACCTCGGCACGGGCAAGGCGTTCATGCCGACGATGGACGAGGGCGATATCCTGCTGCAACTGCAAAAACCGCCGTCCATTGGGCTGCAGCGCTCGCTAGAGATTGACCTGGCGGTGCAGAAGGCCATCGGTACGGCGGTGCCCGAGGTGCGGCACAGCATCGGGCGGGTGGGCTCCGACGAGCTGGGGCTCGACCCGATGGGCCTGAACGAAACCGACCTGTTCATGCAGCTCGCACCGCGCAAGGATTGGCATGCAGCTAACAAGGACGCGTTGAGTGCCGAGATACGCAAGGTGATGGATGCCTTCCCCGGCCTGGAATTCGGCTTTACCCAGCCCATCGAGATGCGCATCTCGGAAATGCTCACCGGCAGCCGGGGCGACGTGGCCGTCAAGCTGTTCGGCCCTGATCTGCAAACACTGGGCGATCTGGCGCAGCGCATGGCCGCTCGCATCGAGAAAGTGCCCGGTGCGCGCGACGTGCTCACCCAGGCCAGCGACAGCGTGGAATACCTGCAGGTGAAGGTGGATGCGCAGGCCGCAGGCCGCGCCGGTCTGGCCGTGACACAGGTTCAGGACGAGTTGCGCGCGCAGCTCGAAGGCGTGCCGGCCGGGCTGGTGATCGAGCCGGACAGGCGCACGCCCATCGTGGTGCGCGGGGATGCCCGGCTGCGCGGATCGGCCGAGCGGTTCAAGGACTTGCAACTCGCCCGTGGCGATCAGGGCGAAATCCCCCTGGCCTCGCTGGCGCGCATCGCCACCACCGATGGCCCCGTGCTGGTGCGGCGCGAGAACGGCTCGCGCTTCGCGCTGATCCAGTCCAGCGTGAGCGGGCGCGATCTGGTCGGCTTCGTGGATGAAGCGCGTGCCGCCGTGGCGCGCGACGTGCCGCTGCCGCCCGGCTACCGCGTCGAATGGGGCGGCCAGTTCGAGAACCAGCAGCGCGCGGCGGCCCGCCTTGGCATGGTGGTGCCGGTGGCCCTAGCGTTGATCTTCTTCGTGTTGTTCATGACCTTCGGCTCGGTGCGGCAGGCCGCGCTCATCCTCGGCAACGTGCCGTTTGCCATGGTCGGCGGCGTGGCGGCGCTGTGGCTGTCGGGGCAGTACCTGTCGGTGCCTGCTTCGGTCGGCTTCATCGCGCTGCTGGGCATCGCCGTGCTCAACGGATTGGTGCTGGTGACGCACTTCAACCACTTGCACGCGCTAGGCCTGCCCATGGAACAGGTGGTGCGCGAAGGTTCGTTGCGACGGCTGCGCCCAGTGCTGATGACGGCTTCCATCACCGCCTTTGGCCTGGTGCCCCTGCTGCTGGCCAGTGGCCCTGGCTCTGAGATCCAGCGCCCACTCGCCATCGTGGTGATTGGCGGACTGGTCAGCTCCACGGCGCTGACCCTGGTCCTGCTGCC
This sequence comes from Comamonas testosteroni, assembly GCF_014076415.1. Lineage (NCBI taxonomy): Bacteria > Pseudomonadati > Pseudomonadota > Betaproteobacteria > Burkholderiales > Comamonadaceae > Comamonas > Comamonas testosteroni. The sequence goes on along the minus strand of NZ_CP043568.1, from coordinate 2,018,007 downwards.
GGTGCTGTACCGGCGATTCGGCCAGGCCATCTCCTCACAACAAGGAGTCCGCGCATGAACGGATTGAAAGAAGCGCAACTGGTGCGCCTGAATCTGGTGTTTCCACCCACGCTCGAAGACGCCGTCACCGATGCCCTGATGGCCGACCCGGTGCTGCCAGGGTTCACCCTGTTGCACGCAGAAGGGCATACCGGCGACTTCGCGCGCGCGTCCATTCGCGAGAAGGTTCGCGGCCGTGTGGATCGGCGTGTCATCTGGGTGTTGATCGAACCCGAACGGCTGGAACAGGTTCTGGCGCATCTGCGCCAGCGCATCGCATCGAGCGACGTGCGCTGGTGGGTGGAGCCGGTGTTGGCAAGTGGAAGACTGGTATGACGAATAAAAACAAAGGATGCAGCCTGGTACTACCGACTGGTGCCGTCATGGTGGCCATCGCGGCTTTGACATTCCATCCCGCGCAAGCGCGTGCCGATGATCTCTCCTGGCTGCCTGCGCAGGCGCAAGTCGAAACGGCGATGAAAACCCAGCCGGTCGTGAATGCCGCAGCCGCTCGCTTGAACGCGGCGGCTGCCACGCAAAGCGCCCTTGAAGCCGGTAGTCACGAATTTGAACTCAGCAGCGGCCTACAACGCCGCAACGTGACCAACGAAGCGCGCCGCTACAACGAATGGGAAATCCAGCTCAGCCGTGCTGTTCGCCTGCCGAACAAGGCGCGTCTGGATCGGGACATCGGCAGCAGCACCCGCAGGGTGGCCGACATGCGCCTTGAAGATGCCGAGCACCAAATGGCAAGGCGACTGTTGGAAGTCTGGGCCGGATGGCTGCGCAGTTTCGTCGTAGCCGACGAGATGCAAGCGCAGGAAAAGTTGCTTATTCGTGAGCAGGAAGCAATGGCCCGGCGCGTGGCCCTGGGCGATGCCGCGCGGCGGGACAGCGACGTTCTGCAAGCCGAGCTTGCAATGCTTGCAGCCCAGGTCAGCGCTGCGCGCGACGCAGAACGGGCAGCGCGTCAAACGGTGGTGATCGAATTCCCCGGCATTGAGATTCCCGCCCGGCCATCCACGCTGCCAGATCCCGCTCCCTTACCAGGAGGCTCACAGGACTGGCTGGCGCGTATCGTGCGGCAGAGCGTCGAAATCGGCATTGCAGATGGAGAGGCGGCCCGTCTTGCCAAGGTGGCTGAGCGCGCCCACGCCAACCGCACGCCCGACCCCACAGTCGGGGTACGCATGATGTCTGAACGCGGCGGGGCGGAACGTGTCATTGGCGTTGTCCTGACGGTGCCATTTGGCACAGACTATCGCAGTGCAATGGCTGCCACGGAAAGCGCCAACGCGGCGGCCGCAGAGGCGGAGGCGCTCGGCGTGCGGCGCGCGGTGGAGCAAAGTGCGTGGGTCGCCGCGCAGGCTGTTGACAGCAAGCGCACGCAGTGGCAGTCATTCGCGCAGGCGCTGGCCGCGCAGACCACGGCCAGCAACCACACGCGGCGGGCTTGGGAACTGGGAGAGGCCGCCTTGGCCGAATACCTCTTGACGTTGCGCAACCTGCGCCAGACACGACTCGCCGAGGCACAGGCTCGCGTCGATGCGCTGCAAGCGTCAGCACTGGTGCGTATCGATGCGCATGCGCTGTGGCATTCGAAGGAGGCACATGTCGATGCCCCCCAATGAATTTCGACTACTGGGCAACGCCCCACCATCCAACGCACCATTCGCACCTCGATTCTTAATCACTCATCTAGCGCTACCAGCGGGTGCGGCGCTGATCATAAGCAGTCTATTGATGGATGGCGGTGGGGACTTCTGGGTCGCCGATCATCTCTATCGCTTGCAGGGCAGCCGATGGGCTTTGCGAGATGCCTGGCTAACCAACAATCTGCTGCATCGGGGAGGAAAGAATCTTTCCACCTTGCTGGCAATTGCGGTTGCAGCAACGTGCATCTGGGCTTGGAGAAAAAAACGTAGCAACAAATGCGCGGCATACCTACGCTGGCCGCTACTGTATCTTTTTTGTGCGTACTTGATAGGGGCACTGACGGTTTCGGCACTGAAATCGTTCACTAACATGGATTGCCCTTGGAACTTGGTGCGCTATGGCGGAGCGCGAGTGTTTGTGGGCCTGTTTGAAACACGCCCGCTCGGTATGCCCCGCGGTGTGTGCTTTCCCGCAGGGCATGCAAGTGCCGGATATGCATGGGTCAGCCTCTATTTCTTTACCTTGATGGTTCGTCCTGCCTGGCGTTGGATGGCCTTGGCCGCAGGTTTGATGATAGGTGCCATCTTTGGATGGACCCAGCAGGTGCGCGGAGCCCATTTCCTTTCTCATGACTTGTGGACACTCCTGATTTGTTGGGTCGTTGCCTTGGGTCTTTTCATGGTCTGGCAACGCTGGTTTGTTGGTGGCTCAGGCGATGTCCATTCATCGGGGTTCCAAGCATGAGAACTTTCAAACAGGCTCTCGGTCTGGTGCCGCGATTCAGAACTGCAAACCTCAAGAACCTAAGCCATTGGCGACCACAATGCAGCGTCGAGTGGCTGATCTTGATGACCAGTATTTTCTTTGCACTGGCCTGCAATGGTCTATTTTGGAGTAGCGCCTTAGGCGTCCAGTCCAGTCTACGCATGGGCACATCCGTACTGCTGTTTCTGGTGGGAATTCACAGTCTGCTGTTGAGTTTGGTTGTATGGCGCTGGAATGCCAGGGTTTTACTTGCGGTGCTGTTTGTTGCCTCTGCCCTCGCAACACACTACATGCGCAGCTTTCATATCTACCTCGATTCGAGCATGTTGCGCAATGTTCTAGCCACAGACTTCAAGGAAAGTCGCGAGCTACTGACGCCTGCATTGATTGCTCCACTAAGCCAACTGGCAGTAGTGCCGATTATTTTGCTTTGGCGAATCCGATTGGTCGGGCGTACTTGGCTGAAAGCAACCGTGTGGCGTATGGGATTAATGCTGTTTTCGGCACTGATGATTTCGGTCGGTGTCATGCTGTCATTTCAGGACATGTCCGCACTGATGAGAAATCATCGCGAAGTTCGATACTTGATTACACCGGGAAACTATCTGGTGGGCTTACCGAAGGCACTAAAAGGTTCCTCTATCACGCAGTCCGCCGAAAAGAAAACCATTGGAGCTGATGCCGTTGCAACAGTCAGGCCCGAAGGCAGTCGGCCACGTTTATTAGTCTTTGTCGTAGGCGAGACGGCTCGCGCCCAAAACTGGGGATTGAACGGCTATGCACGCGAAACAACGCCTCAATTGGCTCAGATAGGTGTGATCAATTTCTCCGACATGCACTCCTGTGGAACTAACACCGAGGTTTCTGTGCCTTGCATGTTCTCGTCCTTTGGTCGCCGAAACTACGATGAGGACAAGATTCGTTCACACCAATCCTTACTGCATGTTCTGGAGCGTGCTGGTATTACCACCTTATGGAGGGATAACCAGTCAGGTTGCAAAGGGGTGTGCGATGGTCTCGAAAATCAACGTCTAGGGAACGCACAAAGTCCCTCTTTATGCGTTGATGGTCGGTGTTTCGATGAGATTTTGCTTGAAGACTTACCAGCTCAGGCTCGCAAAATTCCCGGTGATCGTGTGATTTTTTTGCACCAGATTGGAAATCATGGCCCCAGCTACTTTCAACGATACCCAGCAGCGTATCGCAAATTCATCCCAACATGCGACACACCGGAAATGGGGAAATGCACCCGCGAACAGATCGTGAATAGCTACGACAACGCTATTCTCTACACAGATCATTTCCTAAGCCGAGCCATCAAACAATTGCAGGGGCTTTCCGACTACGACACAGCTATGATATTCGTCTCGGATCACGGCGAATCCCTGGGCGAGAAGGGTCTTTTTCTGCACGGCATGCCTTATGCGATTGCTCCACAAGAGCAGACTCGTGTTCCTTTGGTTATGTGGTTCTCTTCAACGTTTACGCAAAGTCGCGGGCTGAATATTGGCTGTTTGAGTGAGCGAGCCCGCTCTTATGCGGATCACGACGCATTGTTTTCGTCTGTCTTGGGGCTAATGCAGGTTAAAACAAGTGAGTACGATAGGAATTTCGATTTTTTCTTTGGCTGTGATGATAAGAATATATAAGAGTTGTTCTCATGAAAGATAAAAAACACACAATCGCAGCTGATTCCATGTCCGCATTCGAAAATAAACAAAAATCTCGCCGAGGAATATTGAGAATTTGGCATGCGTCCCATTACTCAATTCAGGGATTGCGCGCTGGATGGAATGAGCCGGCCTTTAGACTTGAGTCAGTATTTTCCTTTGTGTTGGTCCCATTGGCCTTCTGGTTGGGGCAGGGATGGGTCGAAGTCGCTCTTCTCTCAGGAAGTATCCTTATTTTGATGATTGTGGAGCTACTCAATACTGCTGTGGAATCGGCGATTGATCGTATTGGCCCTCAATGGCATGAGCTATCAAAGCGTGCAAAGGACATGGGAAGCGCTGCCGTGCTGTTAGCCACTTTGCTGACCGGGGGGGTTTGGCTGTCAGCACTCTGGCAAAGGCTGATTAATTAGCCGCGCAAATGAAATTAGACGAATTAAAGTGGAGTGAGCACAATGGAGCTTCGACATCTTCGCTGCTTTCTCATCGTTGCGGAGGAACTTCATTTCGCTCGCGCCGCTGAACGACTACATATCGACCAATCTCCACTTTCACGCACTATCAAAGAATTAGAAGAGGAACTTGGTGCTCGTTTATTCATTCGTACTACCCGAAGCACTCAACTAACCCGTGCCGGGCGACAGCTTTTGGAGCATGTCCCGCGCATTTTTACCGCATTGGATCAGGCCCGTGATGGCGTCAAGTCTGCCACCAACGGATTTTTAGGCCAGTTACGCATTGCCTTGTCTGATGGTGTAACACCCACACGATTGTCAACTTTGCTGGCGCGATGCCGTGAAGAGGACCCTGAAGTTGAGATGCGTCTGTTTGAGGTGCCGCTCGGGCTGCAGATCAAGGGTTTGCATGAAGATCTGTATGACGTAGGTTTTTCGATGGCAGAGGATGGAGGCGATGGTATCTTGGTCACACCTGCTTGGGAAGATGAACTGATGGTAGCGGTGCCAGCCCGCCATCCCGTGCTCGCCTTCAAACAGGTTCCGCTGAAAGAAGTGCTGCGCTATCCGTTGGCACTGGGCGACCCGGCGGTCTGCGAAGGCCACGCGCGGCAGATCGATCGTTTTCTGCGCAAGCTCGATCAGGAGCCGCTGATTGCGCAGCGCGTGGCAACCTTCGACGTGATGATGACGCTGGTTTCCGCTGGCCTGGCTTTGGGCCTAGCGGGCGAGGCGCATATCGCCTCCAGCCGCGAGCCGGGTGTCGTGGCCCGCCGCTTGGCAGGCAAGCCATACATGCTTACGACCTATCTGCTACGCCGCGATGCGGAGCCGTCCGAGATGCTGGCTCGGTTCATCGAGCGTGTGGCCTTCATTGATTCGGCAGACGGTATCGACGCTGCCGACGATGCCTGAACCATCCGACGAAAGGACTGGAATCATGAACAGAGTGATGCTACTGATGCTGACCGTCGCACTGACCGCATGTGGCTCGTCTCAACCTTCGGAAACCGTGGATTTCCTCGCGGCGCATCCCGAGCGCATCAAGGAGATTCAACGGCAATGCAAGGAAGATCGCACAAAAGTCGGTGATGAACTTTGCCGCCGTGCTGCCGAAGCCGCCAATCGGCGTTTCTTCGGTGACCGACCTGAGCAGAAGTCCAAATAGCTCTGTTGTAGTCGCTTCGCAGCGACAAAGTTCTCGCTGACACCTCACTACGCCGCAACGCGCTCCCGTCTGCGGCGTTTTTATTGCCTTCGCTCCTGCAAGAAATCAGGCTTTTTCGGCCTAAATCCCCGCCATAACGGTCTTTGACCGACCTATGCACACGCCTTGATCCTGATGCACGCGGCACGTTGTTGTGCCGTGATTGGAGGCGGGATCATGCAAGGGACGAACGTGCTGTTCGGTCAGATCGCCGTGGTATTCGGCATCGTGATCGCCGGCGTGTGGGCAGCCACACAATGGACAGCCGCCGCCCTGGGCTATCAGCTACGCCTTGGCTCGCCCTGGTTCGACTTCTTCGGTACGCCGGTCTATCACCCGTGGCGGCTGTTCGAGTGGTGGTTCTTCTTCGATGCCTACGCGCCCAGCGTCTTTGACATCGGCGGCGCCATTGCGGGTGGCAGCGGCCTGGTGGCCGTGCTGGTGGCCATCGGCATGTCGATCTGGCGCTCGCGGCAATCGCGCCTGGTCACGACCTACGGCTCGGCGCGCTGGGCGAACGCGGATGACATTCGCGAGGCCGGTCTCACGCAGCCGGACGGCGTGTTCCTCGGCCAGCACGAACGCCAGTACCTGCGCCACGAAGGTCCGGAACACGTCCTGACCTTCGCACCAACCCGCTCGGGCAAAGGCGTGGGCCTGGTGGTGCCCACCTTGTTGAGCTGGCCCGCGTCCGCCGTCACCCATGACATCAAAGGCGAGAACTGGCAGATCACCGCAGGCTGGCGCTCGCGCTTCTCGCATTGCCTGCTGTTCAACCCGACCGATGCGAAGTCAGCGGCCTACAACCCGCTGCTGGAGGTGCGTCGCGGCGCCCATGAGGTGCGCGACGTGCAGAACATCGCGGACATCCTGGTCGATCCCGAAGGCGCGCTGGAGCGGCGCAACCATTGGGAGAAGACCAGCCATGCTCTGCTGGTCGGCGCCATCCTGCACGTGCTCTATGCGGGCGAGGACAAGACGCTGCGCGGCGTCGCCAACTTCCTCTCCGATCCGGCTTGCCCATTCGAGCTGACGCTGCACCGGATGATGACCACGCCGCATCTCGGCTATGGCCCGCATCCGGTCGTCGCATCGGCGGCGCGCGAAGTGCTCAACAAGTCGGACAACGAGCGTTCCGGCGTGTTGAGCACGGCCATGTCGTTCCTCGGCCTGTACCGCGACCCTACGGTGGCCGAAGTCACGTCGCGTTGCGATTGGCGCATTGCCGACCTGATCGCGGCCGAGCATCCGGTATCGCTGTACCTTGTGGTGCCGCCTTCAGATATTTCGCGGACGAAGCCGCTGATCCGCCTGATCCTCAATCAGATCGGGCGACGGCTGACGGAATCGCTCGATGGCTCCGACGGCATCGAGCGCCGCCACAAGCTGCTGCTGATGCTTGACGAGTTCCCGGCGCTCGGGCGGCTCGACTTCTTCGAGACGGCACTGGCCTTCATGGCGGGCTATGGCATTCGCAGCTTTCTCATCGCGCAGTCGCTCAATCAGATCGACAAGGCGTATGGGCAGAACCATTCGATTCTGGACAACTGCCATGTCCGCGTGACGTTCGCCACCAACGACGAACGCACGGCCAAGCGGATCTCCGAAACGCTGGGCACTGCAACCGAGCTGCGCGCACAGCGCAACTACGCAGGCCACCGGCTCGCGCCGTGGCTGGGCCACCTGATGGTGTCGCGCCAGGAGACCGCGCGCCCACTGCTGACGCCGGGCGAAGTGATGCAGTTACCGCCGGATGAAGCCGTGGTGATGGTGTCCAGCGTGGCGCCGATCAAGGCCAAAAAGCTGCGCTATTACGCGGACACCAATTTCAAGCGGCGCGTGCTGCCGCCGCCCGTGCTTGCGGCCGGACGCTATGCCGACGTTCCGCCCTCGCGAGCCGACGACTGGAGCGGGCTGGCGATTCCCGCCGTGCCTGCCGCACCGGCCACTGCACCTACTGATGGCCTGGAGCACTTGGGTTCGGCCGACGACGGCGGACCGCGCCGTCAGCCCGAACTTTCCGAAGCCGTCGCCTACGACCCCGAGCTGGCCGCGTCCGCAGCCGACCTCGGGTTGCTCGATGACGATGACGACCTGCCGCTTCCCCTTCCTCGCCAGCTTGACCCGGCCATGCAGCGCACGGCCCGGCTGGCTTCCCTCGACCCCAACGACGGAATCGAGCTATGAGCCACTACCGCCTCAACCTGTTCATCCAGCCGGAGCATGCCAAGCGTCTGGACGAGCTGGCCGCCAAGAAAGGCGTATCGAAATCCAGCATCGTCGCGGCGGCGCTCGCATCGTGGCTGTCGCCCGATGCTGCCGACCAGCGCGAGGCAGCGATTGCCAAGCGGCTTGATCGCCTCTCGCGCCAGGCCGAGCGCATGGAGCGCGACCAGAACATCGCCATCGAAACGCTGGCGCTGTTCATCCGCTATTACCTCACGGTCAGCACGCCAGTTCCCGAGGCGCACCAAGACGCGGCACGCGCACAGGGCAAAGCGCGCTTCGAGCAGTTCGTTGAACAGTTGGGTCGCCACCTGCTGCGCGGTCGAAGCCTGGTGCGCGATGTGGTGGAGGAACTGCACCCCGACCCGGCGCGGATGGATGACGCGGCGGCAGTTGCCGAAGCGCAAGAGCGCGCCTCATGAGCGTCGCACCTTCGTCCTTCGCCACCTCGCTCGACCGCCGCATTCAGATGCTGCGCACGGCGATGGGGCCGCTGATCGCTGCCGCGCTCGAAGACCCGGACGTGGTGGAAGTCATGCTCAATCCTGATCGCACCCTTTGGGTGGATCGGCTTTCATCGGGCCGCGCACCGATGGGCGTGGAGCTGTCCGAGGCGGACGGCGAGCGAATCATCCGCCTTGTCGCCGCCCACGTTGGCGCAGAAGTCCATCGCGGCCAGCCGCTACTGTCCGCCGAACTGCCCGAAACCGGCGAACGCTTCGAGGGTATCTTGCCGCCCGCCGCGCCAGGGCCGGCCTTCGCGCTGCGGAAGCGCGCCATCGGTGTGATTCCGCTGGAGCGGTACGTCATCGACGGGATGATGACCAGCGCGCAGGCGGGCTTTCTCGTTCGTGCCGTGCGCGAGCGGCAGAACGTCCTGATCGCCGGCGCCACCAGCAGCGGCAAGACCACGCTCGCCAATGCGCTGCTGGCCGAGATCGCCGCCACGGGCGACCGCGTGCTGGTGCTCGAAGACACGGTGGAACTGCAATGCGCGGCCCGCGACCACGTTCCGCTGCGCACCCGCGCAGGCGTGGTGTCGATGACCGAGCTTGTGCGCTCGTCCATGCGCCTGCGGCCTGACCGCGTGGTCGTGGGCGAGGTGCGCGGCGCCGAGGCGCTGGATCTCATCAAGGTGTGGGGCACGGGCCATCCGGGTGGCATTGCCACGATCCACGCCGGCTCCGCCCTCGGCGCGCTGCTGCGCCTGGAGCAACTGATTCTCGAAGTGGCGGTGAACCCGCCCCGCGCGCTGATCGCCGAGGCGGTCAACGTGGTGATCCACATCGCCGGGCGCGGACGCAAGCGCCGCATCGAGAGCATCGCCCGCGTCGTCGGCTTCGACGGCGTGGGTTACCGACTGGCGGATGCGATGGACGCGCCGTTTCCCGAGCTGCCGCCACTTCCCGATGCCGCACCCGCTGCGGCGACTTCCCCATCCCTCGACCTTTCTGGAGAACTGCCATGACGCACGTTGATGCTTTCCGTATTTCTGTAAATCCGCTTTCCCGCCGCTCCAGTCCCGCGCGGCTGGATGGCCTGGCCCGCCCGGCCATGCAAGGCTTGATGCTCGCTGCCTTCATGCTGCTGCTTGCGGGCACTGCACAGGCCGCCGGTTCCTCGATGCCGTGGGAAGGCCCGCTGCAATCCATCCTTGAATCCATCCAGGGGCCGGTGGCGCGCATCGTCGCGGTCATCATCATCATCGCCACGGGCCTCGCGCTCGCGTTCGGCGACACGTCGGGCGGCTTTCGCAAGCTGATCCAGATCGTGTTCGGCTTGAGCATCGCCTTCGCCGCGTCCTCGTTCTTCCTGTCGTTCTTCAGCTTCTCGGGCGGGGCCGTCGTATGAGTGCCCCGGACACCTTCGCGGCCGGGTTCGAGGTGCCGCTGCATCGCTCGCTCACCGAGCCGATCCTGCTGGGCGGCGCACCGCGCACCGTGGCGATCGCCAACGGCACCTTGGCCGCCGCTGTCGGGCTGGGCCTGCAACTGTGGATTCCCGGTGTCGTGCTCTGGATCGTCGGCCATTCGCTGGCGATGCGGGGCGCGCGCGTCGATCCGCAGTTCATGGCCGTGTTCGCGCGGCACATCAAGCACCGCCCGCTGCTGGACGTGTAGGGGAGGACGCCGCGATGCTGAACCTCGCCGAATACCGCCAGCGACCGGCCTTGCTCGCCGACTGGCTGCCCTGGGCCGGACTGGTGGCACCGGGCGTCGTCTTGAACAAGGACGGCAGCTTCCAGCGCACGGCGCGCTTTCGTGGCCCCGACCTCGACAGCGCGACGCAAGGCGAGCTGATCGCCACATCGGCGCGCTTGAACAACGCGCTGCGCCGCCTGGGTTCGGGCTGGGCGCTGTTCATCGAAGCCGAGCGCCGGTCTGCCGCCGACTACCCGCACTCCGATTTCCCCGAACCGCTGTCCTGGCTGGTCGATGAAGAACGCCGCGCCGCCTTCGAGGATTCGGGCAACCACTTCGAGAGCGGCTATCACCTGACGCTGGCCTACCTGCCGTCCGAGGAATCCCGTGCTCGGGCCGCGGGCCTGCTGTACGAAAACCGGCCCACCGAAGGCGTGGATTGGCGCGAGCGGCTGCACGCCTTCGTCGCTGAAACGGATCGCATCTTCGACCTGCTCGATGGCGTGATGCCGGAGATCGCCTGGCTTGATGACAGCCAGACGTTGACCTACCTGCATTCGACCGTCTCGACGCGCCGCTACCGCGTCGGCGTTCCCGAAGTGCCGTTCCACATCGACGCGCTGCTGACCGATTCCGCGCTGGTCGGTGGCCTGGCGCCGATGCTGGGCGACCAGCACCTGCGCGTGGTGTCGGTGCGCGGTTTCCCGACCTCGACCTGGCCGGGGATTCTGGACGACCTCAACCGCCTGGGCTTCGCGTATCGCTGGAGTACGCGCTTTCTGTGCCTCGACAAAGCCGAGGCGGAAAAAGAACTCGCCCGACTGCGCCGCCAGTGGTTTGCGAAAAGGAAGAACGTCATCGCGTTGCTGCGCGAGACGATCTTCCAGCAGGAAAGCCCGCTGGTCGATACCGACGCCAACAACAAGGCCGCCGACGCCGATGCTGCCTTGCAGGAGCTGGGCAGCGATCAGGTCGCCTTCGGCTACCTGACGGCGACCGTCACCGTCATGGACGCGGACGCCGCCGTTGCCGACGAGAAGCTGCGCATGGTGGAGCGCGTCATCCAGGGGCGCGGCTTCGTCACCATCCCCGAAACGCTCAACGCCGTGGATGCGTGGCTGTCGTCCATTCCGGGCAACGCATACGCCAATGTCCGCCAGCCCATCGTCTCGACGCTGAACCTGGCGCACATGATGCCGGTGTCGGCGGTATGGGCCGGCCAGGAACGCAATGCGCATCTCGATGGGCCGCCGCTGATCGTCACGCGCACAGACGGCGCCACGCCGTTCCGGCTGGTGACGCACATCGGCGACGTGGGCAACACGCTGGTGGTTGGCCCCATCGGCATGGGCAAGTCGGTGCTGCTGGCGACGATGGCGATGCAGTTCCGCCGCTATCGCGGCTCGCGCATCTTCGCCTTCGACATGGGGCGCTCGATCCGCGCGGCCATCCTGGGCATGGGCGGCGAGCACTACGACCTGGGCGCGGACGACGAGATCGCCTTCCAGCCGCTGGCGCGCATCGACCGAGAGGGCTACCGCACCTGGGCCAGCGAATGGGTGGAAGGCCGCCTGCTGCACGAAGGCGCGGCCGTCGGCCCGGACGAGAAGGCGGCCATCTGGTCTGCGCTGGGGAGCCTGGCCAGCGCGCCGGTGGAGCAGCGCACGCTCACGGGCCTGACGGCCTTGCTGCAATCGAACACCTTGCGCCAGGCACTCGCGCCCTACGTCCTGGGCGGCGCGCACGGCAGGCTGCTGGATGCCGACCACGACCGCCTCGGCACATCCGACGTGCAGGCGTTCGAGATGGAGGAGCTGATGCACAGCAAGGCTGCTGTGCTCGCGGTGCTGCGCTACCTGTTCGCGCGCTTCGAGGAGCGGCTGGATGGTGCGCCCACGCTGCTGATCCTCGATGAAGCCTGGCTGTTCCTCGATGACCCGGTGTTTGCGGCGCGCATCCGCCAGTGGCTCAAGACGCTGCGCAAGAAGAACGTCAGTGTCATCTTCGCCACGCAGTCGCTCGCGGACGTGAAGGATTCGGCCATCGCGCCGGCCATCATCGAAAGCTGCGCGAGCCGGATTTTCTTGCCGAACCCGCAAGCGACCGAACCGCAGATTCGCGCGATCTACGAGGGCTTCGGCCTCAACAGCCGGCAGATCGAGATCGTCGCCACCGCGCAGCCCAAGCGCGACTACTACTACCAATCCCGCCTCGGCAACCGCGTGTTCGACCTCGACCTGGGGCCGGCGACGCTGGCCTTCGCGGGTGCTTCCACGCCGCAAGACCAGCGCGCCATTGATGAGGTTCTTGGCCGCGTGCCGCAGGACGCCGGCGTGCCCGGCTTCGCGGGCGCCTGGCTGCGCCATCGCGGCCTCGATTGGGCGGCCGACCTGCTGCCCTCGTTCCCCGGCTACGCGCCGGGTTCCCTCCGTACCGCTGACCACCCCCAGGAGAACCAACTATGAAATTGCATACCCCCAAGCTCGCCGCGTTGACCGCCGCCTGCGTGCTCGCATTCGGCATCGCGCAACCCGCCCACGCCTTGTTCGGCGTCGGCGACATCGTGCTCGACCCGACCAATCTGGTGCAGAACACGCTCACCGCCGTTCGCACGCTGGAGCAGATCAATAACCAGATCCAGCAACTCCAGCACGAAGCGCAGATGCTCATTAACCAGGCGCGCAACCTGGCCAGCCTGCCGTCCAGCGTGGTCGGCCAGTTGCGCGCGAACCTGGCGACCACCCAGCGACTGATCGCGCAGGCCAAGGGCTTGGCCTACGAAGTGACAAGCATCGACCGCGAATTCGTGCGCCTGTATCCCGAGAAGTACGCCGCCACGGTGAGCGGCAATCAGATGTACCTCGATGCGCAGGAGCGTTGGAAGAACACGCTCAACGGCCTGCAAACGACCATGCAGATGCAGGCCCAGGCGTCGCAGAACCTGAGCGACGACGAAAGCGTGCTGGCCGACCTCGTGGGCAAGAGCCAGTCGGCCGAGGGCGCGCTGCAAGCGATGCAGGCCATGAACCAGTTGCTGGCCTTGCAGGCCAAGCAGTCGATCCAGACGCAGCGGCTCCAGATCACGCAAGACCGCGCGGCCTCGCTGGAACTGGCGCGGCAGGCGGCGGCCACGGAGCGCGGGCGCGAAGTGACGCGCCGCTTCCTGGGCGAAGGCACGCCGTACACGCCGCAGCCCGTCAATTTCTACAACCGCTGACGGAGGCTGCCATGCAACGCACGCCCGTCGTGTTTGCTTTCGCCATTCATGCGCTGGTGCTGGCCGGCTGTGACCGGCCGCAGCAAGTGTCGGTGAATGCGCTCGCCGCCGACCCGGCCCGGTTGCACGCGCTGCGCGCGCAGTGCCGCGCGGGCGCGCACGACGGCGCGTTTTGCGCGCAGGTGGCACAGGCCGACCTGCGGCGCTTTCTCTCCGGCCAGGCCGGGCCGAATGAGTACCAGACGCTGGCCGACCTGCCGCCGATCCCGCCCAGCTTCGATGAACCCGCCGATGGCAGCGCGGCAATCGCTCTGCCTGGGCAGGAGGACTCGCCATGAACGACGTGACGGTCATCGACCGCTTCCTCGACACCTTCTCGCGCTACATCGACTCGGGCTTTGGCCTGTTGCACGGCGAAGTGGCGTTTCTGACCGCCACGCTGATCGTCATCGACATGACGCTCGCCGGGCTGTTCTGGGCGATGAGCCATGCCACCGGCCAGGGCGAGGACGTGATCGCCAAGCTGATCCGCAAGGTGCTGTACGTCGGCGCCTTCGCCTACATCATCGGCAACTTCAACTGGTTGGCTGGCATCGTGTTCCGCTCCTTCGCCGGGCTGGGCCTGACGGCCAGCGGCTCGACCCTGAGCATGGAGAACTTCCTGCAACCGGGCCGGCTGGCGAAGGTCGGCATCGACGCCGGTGCGCCGATCCTGAAACGGATCGGCGACATGGCGGGCTTCCCCGAAGTCTTCGTGAACATCACGCCCATCGTCGTGATGTTCCTCGCTTGGCTGATCGTCCTGCTGTGCTTCTTCGTGCTGGCGATCCAGCTTTTCATCACGCTGATCGAGTTCAAGCTGACCACGCTTGCCGGCTTCGTGCTGGTGCCGTTCGCGCTCTGGAACAAGACCGCATTTCTCGCCGAGAAGGTGCTGGGCAACGTGGTGTCGTCCGGCATCAAGGTGCTGGTGCTGGCGGTGATCGTGGGCATCGGCTCGGGCCTGTTCGCCGAGTTTCAGGTACAGCCCGCCGAACCATCCATCGACCACTCCGTGGTCGTGATGCTGGCCTCGCTGACGCTGCTGGCCTTGGGCATCTTCGGGCCGGGCATTGCAACCGGGCTGGTGTCCGGCGGCCCGCAGCTCGGCGCAGGTGCGATGGCCGGTGCGGCGCTGGGCGCGGCCGGCGCTGCTGTTGCCGTGGGCGCTGCGGCTACGGGCGTCGGCGGCGCAGTCGCCGCCGGGGCGCGCATGGCGCCCGCAGCCGCCAAGCTGGCCGGTAGCGGAGCGCGTGCCGCCACTGGGGCCGCCAGCAGCGCGCGGTCGGCGTTTCAGGCGGGTTCTGCATCCGCCGGCGGCGGCCTCAAGGGCGCTGCCGCTGGTGTCGGCAATGTCGCCAAGACCGGCGCGCAGGCGACCGGGCAGAAGGTGGCTGAGGGCGCGCGCTCGATGAAGGAGCGTGTCGCCGCCGCCTTCCGGCCCGATGACGCCGGATCGGCGTCAGGGGGCGGTGCCGCACAGGCTGCAAACGAGCCAACCCCATCCACCGCGCAACCCGCCTGGGCCAAGCGCCTGCATCGCAGGCAGCAGCTCACCCATGCCGCGACGACCGCCGCCCACACGCTGCGCGGCGGCGATGGCGGCAGCTCCAGCCAAGGCCCGAGCCTGCGCGATTCCGATTCCTGATCTTCAAGGAGAACTCCCATGCGATTCAAACGACCGCAGGTGCGCTACGCCGATACGCCACAGCCTGCTACTCCGTATCAATCCGCCGCCCAGGTTTGGGACGAGCGCATCGGCTCGGCCCGCGTGCAGGCCAGAAACTGGCGTTTCATGGCCTTTGGCTGCCTCACGCTGGCCGTGCTGATGGCGGGCGGCCTAGTCTGGCGCTCGGCGCAGTCCATCGTCACGCCCTACGTCATTGAGGTGGACAACGCGGGCCAGGTGCGCGCTGTCGGCGAGGCCGCCACGCCCTACAAGCCCAGCGATGCGCAGATCGCCTACCACCTGGGCCGCTTCATCGGCCTGGTGCGCTCGCTGTCCATCGACCCCATCGTGGTGCGGCAGAACTGGCTCGATGCCTACGACTACACGACCGACAAAGGCGCGGTCGTGCTCAACGAGTACGCCCGCACGAATGACCCGTTCGCGCGCATCGGCAAGGAGTCGGTGACGGTGCAGATCACCAGCGTGACCCGCGCCAGCGACACGTCTTTCAACGTGCGCTGGACGGAAACGCGCTTCGTCAATGGCGCGCTGGATCGCACCGAACGCTGGAACGCGGTGATTTCCACGGTGCTGCAAACCCCGCGCACCGAGCAGCGTCTGCGCAAGAACCCCCTGGGCATCTACGTCAACGGGCTGTCGTGGAGCCGCGAACTGGAAGCTAACGAAGGAGCAAAACCATGAATGATCTTTTCCGTAAATCCGCCTTGCCGGTGATGCTTCTGGCTTCGACCGTGCTGTTCTCTGGCTGCGCTACTCAGGGCAAGCCGCCACCGACCATTTCGCTCGATGAGCCGGTGCAGGCCCAGCCGCTGCCGGAGCCACCAAAACCGGTGGAGGTGGTCACGGTGCCGCAGCCGCTCGCGCTGCCGTCGCAGTTGAAACCACTGCCAGAGACCGAGGAGGCCAAGCCCGCGCCGGAACCCGCGGATGAGAAAGTGCGCGTCTCGCGCGCCAATGCCGAGGCCCGTGTCGCGCCCACGCGCGAAGGCTACGTCAACGCGATCCAGGTCTGGCCCTTTACCGATGGCGCGCTTTACCAGCTCTATGCGGCCGTGGGCCGCGTGACGGTGGTTTCGCTGCAGCCCGGCGAGGAACTGGTGACGGTCGCGGCCGGCGACACGGTGCGCTGGATCGTCGGGGACACGTCGAGCGGCAGCGGTGAGGCTCTGCGCGTCAACGTGATGGTCAAGCCGATCCGCTCGGGCTTGAAGACCAATCTGGTCATCACCACCAGCCGCCGGACGTATCTGCTGGAGCTGACTTCGACCGAAAAGACGTGGATGGCGTCGGTGTCCTGGGAGTACCCGAAGGACAAGATGCTGGCCTTGCAGCGCCAGGCGCAGGCGGCCAGCGCCGCCGCCCCGGTCGATAGCGGCCTGTCGCTGGAGAAGATCCGTTTCCGCTATGCCATCAGCGGCAGCAATCCGCCGTGGAAGCCGCTGCGTGCTTTCGATGACGGCGAGAAGGTCTACATCCAGTTCCCGCCCGGCATCGCCCAGGGCGAGCTGCCGCCGCTGTTCGTGATCGGCGCGCAAGGCGACGGGCAACTGGTGAACTACCGATTCCGTGCGCCGTACTACATCGTTGATCGCCTGTTCGGCGCGGCCGAACTGCGCCTGGGCGGGGACAAAGGCGACGTGGTGCGGATTGAGCGCACGGACGGCACACGGAGGAACTGACCATGAGCCAGGACGATTCCCCTGATCTTGCGGCGCAGGCGGGCAAGGTCGCGCCCGAGGCGGTGGCGCTGCGCGCCCAGCCGCGCCCGGTCACGCGCCTGAACCGGCGCACGCTGGCCATCCTCGTCGGCGTCCTGTCGGTCGCCGTGCTCGGGGCCACGATCTGGTCATTGCAGCCGCACCGGCGCGGCACGGGCGAGCAGACCGAGCTTTACAACGTCGATCGCGTCTCGAAGTCCGAGGGGCTGGATGGTCTGCCGGCCGACTACTCGAAGCTGCCGCCGAAGGTGCCCGAGCTGGGGCCGCCGCTGCCGGGTGATCTCGGCCCAGCCATCGTGAAGTCGCAGCAGCCGGTGACGCCGGCCTACGCACCGCCGGGACATGATCCGGCGGATGCGTGGCGCAAGGAGGCCGATGCGGCGGCGAACTCGTCGGTGTTTTTCCGCTCGGGCAACCAAGGCAAGGCCACCGCGCCGGTCACGGCGCAAGCCGCTGCGGCTGCGCCCGGCAGCGCCTTGGCGGGCTTCGACCCGCTGGCCGCTGGCCCGGCCTCGACGGCGGCCCAGCCATCCGACCCGACAGCCGTGCAGAACCGGCAAGACCAGAAAGAGGCTTTCCTGAAAGGCGGTTCTACGGAAACCCGCAATTCCGGCAATCTCCAGATGCCGGCCTCGCCGTATCAGGTCATGGCGGGAACGGTGATCGCGGGCGCGCTGGTGACGGGCATCAAGTCCGATCTGCCGGGCGACGTGATAGCCACGGTGACGGAGCCGGTCTATGACACGGCCACTGGCAAGTTCCTGCTGATCCCACAGGGATCGCGCATCCTGGGCAAGTACAACAGCCAGGTGAGCTACGGGCAGAGCCGCGTACAGGTGGTGTGGAACCGCGTCATCCTGCCGGACACGTCCTCGCTGAAGCTAGACAACCTGGCGGGCACTGACCCTGCCGGCTATTCCGGCCTGGAGGATGGCGTCGATTGGCATTGGGATCGCGTCTTCGCGGGTGCGGCGCTGACGACCCTGCTGGGCGTGGGTGCCGAGTTGGCCGCACCGGAAAACCGGCAGGATGGCAACCGCATCGTGATCGCTGGGCGCGATAGCGCGCAGGACAGCATCAACCAGGTCGGCCAAGAGATGACCCGGCGCAACATGAACATCCAGCCGACGCTGACCGAGCGGCCGGGCCTGCCGGTGCGGATCATCGTCAACCGCGATTTTGTGCTGCGGCCGTACCAGCCTATGTTCTTCAACCGTGGAATTGCGAAATGAACACCACCAGGAAGTTGCGGCTTGGGCCGCTGCCCAAGGTCGAGAGCGTCAAGCTGGCCTTTGCGTGCCCGGTCAGCCTGAAAGCCGACCTCGACCGTTACGCCGCGCTGCACGCGCAGGTGTACGGCGAAGCGGTCGATGCCACGACGCTGATCCCGCACATGCTAGAGGCCTTCATGCAAGGAGACCGTGGGTTTCAGAGAAACAGCGCTAGTAAACACGCATTGCAAAACGCTGGTGGAGTAACCATCTCCGGTTGCCGTACGCCGTGAGCTTTTTGGCTATGCGTGACCTAGGTTGCGGGAGTTGGCATCGCGGCTTCGAATTTCGAGGGCTGCAAGCGGTGGGGTGTGCTACAGGTGCGCCATTCACCCACCCGCCAAGTGCTTCAGTGCTTGTGGCCGCCCTGGGCATCGTGGCCAGCCGGCTGGGCGCTGGCGTTGAGCGCACGCACGGGAGCCTTCACTTCGACCGATTCGCGCTTGCCGTCCGGGCCCTCGATGACGAGGGTCAGAGGCACCGTGTCGCCTTCCTTCACCTGCTGCTTCAGGTCCATCAGCATCACGTGGTAGCCGCCGGGCTTGAGTTCCACGGTCTTGCCTGCGGGCAGCTCGACGGCCGGCACCTGGCGCATCTTCATCACGTTGTCCTGCATGGCCATCTCGTGGACCTCGACGGCGGGCGTAAGCGGCGAGCTGGCCGAGACCAGCTTGCTATTCTTGGTTGCCTTCAACTGCATGAAGGCGCCGGTGGCTTTCTGTTGCGGTACGGTGGCGCGCACCCAGGCATCTTTGACGGTGACTTGCGCCTGGGCGGTGGCCGCGAGCAGCGAGGCGGCGACGATGGCTGTGCGGATGACGAGTTTCATGGTGTTCTCCTTGAGGGGATAGAGGGTCAGGCAGGGTTCAAGAGCTTGCGGATGTCGTCCGCATAGTCTTGGGCGGGTTGCTCATGGCGCAGGGCCAAGCGCAGCTTTCCTAGCGGGTCGTAGACGTAGCTGAGCGATGTGTGGTCCATGGTGTAGGACGATCCCGTCGGCATTTTCTTGTAGTAGACCTTGAAGTCCTTGGCGATCTGTGCGGTGCGTTCCAGGTCGCCGTACAGACCGATAAAGCTGGGGTCGAATGCAGCCGTGTAGGCTTTGAGCACCTCGGGCGTGTCGCGCTCGGGATCGACCGTGACGAACAGTGTCTGGAAGCGCTCGCCGTCGGGGCCGAGAAGCCGCTTGACCTCGGCCGCCCGCGCCAGGGCCGTCGGGCAGACATCTGGGCACTGAGTGAAGCCGAAGAAGACCAGGATGGCCTTGCCTCGGAAGTCCGCCAGCGTGCGCTCATTGCCATCCGGGTCGGAGAGCCGGATGTCCGTGGCATAGGTTGCACCGGTCAGATCGACACCTTTGTACGTGGGGACGTCTCAGAAAACGGAAAATAAAGCACGTTAAGCCCATTGCAGACGCTAGATATTGACGAGTACGTCGGGTTTTCTCTTGTTTGAGTTGCCTCTTGTGGTAAGATAGTAATCAATTACTATCTTACAAGGAGTGCTCGTGGACACCCATCCAAAGCATCTGCCGGCCGATGAACGTCGTGCCGTAACTGTCGAGTCCGTCGTGGCGCTTGCCGGTTCACAAAACCCAAGCGAGATAACCACTGCAGCTATCGCTAAACACATGAACTTGACCCAGGGTGCGCTGTTTCGGCACTTCCCGAACAAGGAAGCCATTTGGCAGGCGGTCATGGAGTGGGTAGCAGAGCGCCTATTAGCCAGAATCGATCGATCCGCACAAGGAATCGAGTCGCCCTTGGCAGCCATGGAGGCGATGTTCATGAGTCATATCGAATTCGTAGCTGAGCACCCAGGCGTGCCAAGAATGATGTTTGGTGAGCTTCAGCGTGCCGAATCGACACCGGCCAAGCGCATGGTGCAAACCTTGATTCAGCGCTACGGCGAACGTTTGCATCGTCTCATCGAGAAAGGCAAGGCCAGCGGCGAGTTGTCTCCCTCGCTTGACAACGAGGCGGCGGCAACGCTGTTCATTGGCACGATCCAGGGCTTGGTCATGCAATCGCTGTTGGCGGGTGATGTGGGACGTATGCACCGCGATGCGCCGCGCGTCTTTGCAATTTATCGGCGTGGCATAAGGAGTGCGCAATGAAAAAGTTACCCTTGCAAGGCCGCACCCTGGCGCTGCTTGCCGTCATCATTCCTTTGCTGGTGCTTTTTATTTATGTCGGTCTGCGATCAGGGCCGCTCGCCCCGGTCGCGGTGACGGTGGCAAGCGTGGAATCACGGGCTATCACACCGGCGCTGTTCGGCATCGGCACGGTGGAGGCGCGCTACACCTACAAGATCGGGCCGACGTTTGCCGGGCGCGTCAAACGCCTGGAGGTGCATGTAGGCGACCAGGTCAAGGCCGGACAGGTGCTCGGCGAGATGGAGCCGGTCGACCTCGATGATCGGGTGCGCTCACAGGAGTCGGCATTCAAGCGTGCGGAAGCGGCTTTGCGCGAGGCAGAAGCCCGGCAAGCCTACGCGCAAACCCAGGCGCGCCGCTACGAGCAATTGTTTGCGGTGCGCTCGACCAGCGAGGAAATCGTCACCACCAAGCGGCAGGAACTGCAGATCGCCGATGCCGCCTTATCTGCCGCTCGGGAAGATATTGTCCGGGCACGCTCCGACCGCGAAGGACTCGTCGCGCAGCGGAGCAATCTGCGCCTGATCGCGCCGGTCGACGGTGTAGTCGCCGTGCGCGATGCCGATCCCGGCACGACCATCGTCGCGGGCCAGGCCGTGGTGGAAGTGATCGACCCCAAGAGTTTGTGGATCAATGCGCGCTTCGACCAGATCAGCGCATCGGGGCTGGCTGGGGGGTTGCCGACTCTTATCGTCCTGCGTTCGCGTGGTGGCCAGACCTTGAAAGGTCGCGTGCTGCGGGTGGAACCCAAGGCCGACGCGGTAACCGAGGAAACGCTTGCCAAGGTGACATTCGATAACAAACCAGAACCTTTGCCACCGGTGGGTGAACTGGCCGAAGTCACGGTTGACTTGCCGGCGCTCCCGGCCGCTCCACTGATCCCCAACGCTGCCGTCCAGCGTGAGGGCGACAAAGTTGGTGTCTGGCAAATCGTGGATGGTGATCTGCATTTCTCCCCGGTCAAGCTCGGTACTTCCGACCTCAATGGTTACGTGCAGGTGCGCGAAGGGCTCAAGAATGGGGACCAGGTTGTGACCTATAGCGAAAAGGCACTGACGGCGCGCAGCCGCATCCATGTGGTCGACCATATCCCAGGAGTGTCACGATGATCAGCCTGGCCGGCCGCGACATTCTCCATGCCTGGGGAAAATTCGTCTTCACCGGCATCGGTCTGGGTCTGCTGATCGGCGTCACCCTGGTCATGGCTGGGGTGTACCGAGGCATGGTGGACGACGGCAAGGCGTTGCTCGACAACAGTGGCGCTGACCTTTGGGTGGTGCAAAAGGATACTCTGGGTCCTTATGCGGAGTCGTCCAGCCTCAACGATGACGTGTATCGCGCCATTCTCGCCATGCCGGGAGTCTCACAGGCAGCGAACGTGACCTACCTGACCATGCAGGTACGCAAGGGCGAGAGTGATGTACGCACCATGGTGGTCGGCATCGCGCCCGGTGCGTTGGGGGCTACACCCGGATGGCCTCCTTATCTCGTCGCTGGACGCCAGATCACGCGCGGTCACTACGAGGCGGTGGCCGACATCGCCACCGGCTTCAAACTGGGAGATCGTCTTGCCATTCGCCGAAATCATTACACCGTCGTGGGGCTGACACGGCGCATGGTGTCGTCCAGCGGCGACCCGATGGTATTCATTCCGCTCAAGGATGCCCAAGAGGCTCAGTTCCTCAAGGACAACGACGCCATTTGGCAAAGCCGGCGTCGCACCGAAGCCAACCCGGCCTTCAATCGACCCGGTGTTACTGGTTTGCTGGATGCCGTGATTGCTTCACAGAGCACCAACGCGTTCGTCAATGCAGTGCTGGTCACTCTGAAACCTGGTCATGCGCCGGACGAGGTTGCCGAATCCATCCGGCGCTGGAAACGTTTGACGGTCTACACACGGGCACAGATGGAAGACATCCTCGTCGGCAAGTTGATCGCCACGTCGGCCAAGCAGATCGGCATGTTCTTGGTGATTCTGGCCATCGTTAGCGCGGCCATCGTTGCCTTCATCATCTATTCGCTGACGATGGACAAAATCCGCGAGATCGCGGTGTTGAAGCTCATCGGCACACGCAACCGAACCATCGCCGCGATGATCATGCAGCAGGCGCTCGCCCTGGGCGTGATTGGTTTCGTGGTCGGCAAGATCACAGCCACTTTCTCAGCGCCCCTGTTTCCCAAGTACGTACTGCTGATGCCGTTCGACTCCATCGCCGGTTTTTTCGCCGTGCTCGTGATCTGCGTTCTAGCCAGCATCGTCGCCATTCGCATGGCACTCAAGGTCGACCCGGCCGAAGCCATTGGAGGTTGAGATGAGTGGCAAAGGCATTCGCATCGAAGGTTTGAGAAAACGTTATGGCGAGGGCGATACCGCGGTCAATGCCTTGAAAGGCGTGGACATGCAGGTGGCACCCGGCGAGGTGGTGGGCCTGATTGGCCCTTCCGGGTCCGGCAAGAGCACGCTGCTCAAATGTCTGGGCGCGGTGATTGATCCGACCGCCGGTCGCATGACGCTGGGCGATGAAGTGATCTACGACGATGGCTGGAAAGTCCGCGACTTGCGCGCCTTGCGGCGCGACAAGATCGGTTTCGTTTTCCAGGCACCATACCTGATTCCGTTTCTCGATGTCACCGACAACGTGGCGCTACTGCCGATGCTCGCAGGCGTCGCGAATGGGGAGTCGCGCGCGAAGGCACTGGAACTGCTCACCGCGCTCGATGTGCAACACCGGGCTCGCGCCATGCCCTCGCAACTCTCCGGTGGCGAGCAGCAACGGGTCGCCATTGCGCGAGGTTTGGTCAATCGCCCTCCGGTGATCCTGGCTGATGAGCCCACAGCTCCACTAGACAGTGAGCGCGCCATGGCTGTAATCCGCATCCTCAATGACATGGCTCGGAAGTTCGAGACCGCCATCATCGTCGTCACCCATGACGAAAAGATCATCCCCACTTTCAAGCGCATCTACCACATCCGCGACGGTGTGACCCATGAGGAAGCTGGCGAAGGGCGGGAGTTCGAATGAGAGAACGATTGAATTACAGGAGAATTTCATGACCCACCGCAAACACAGCCACGCATTTGGAACTATCACCCTGACCGTTACGGCCTGCCTGCTTTTATGGGGTTTTCAGTTGCCAGCTTGGGCTGGTGACGCTACCCAGGTTGAGCCACTGGCGCTACGCAAGATCATGCAGGAACTCGGGCGCAACATGCAGGCTATTACCGGTGCGATTTCGCAGGAGGAATGGGTTCAGGTCGTTCAGCTCGCCCCAAAAGTTGCTGCACACCCCGAGCCACCGCTTACTGAAAAAATGCGCATCCTTGCTTACCTCGGCGCTGATGCGACCAAGTTCAGAAACTTTGACGCGCAGACTCACGAGGCGGCGCTGGCCATGAAGCTGGCTGCTGCGAGCAGCGACGGCAAGGCGGTGATCCAATCATTCGCCCACGTGCAGGAAAGCTGCTTGGGCTGCCACCAAGCTTTCCGTAAACCTTTCGTGGAGCATTTTTATGGAGCACGCTAAAACATGCCAGCGCCCCATCAGCCTCGAAAGACGGCTTGCGGCAACTTACCTGGTAGCTGGTCTGGTCACCGCCGGTCTGGCCGGTTGCGCCGCCGGCCCTGATTTTCAGCGTCCCACCGCACCCGATGTGGCTCGCTACACTGCAACACCGGTGGCTGATAGAACCGCGTCCGCTCCCACGCAGTTCGGCGAAACACAACGTCTAGTCGAAGGGCTTCCGATCGAAACGCAATGGTGGCAAAGCTTGGGTTCATCCACACTCGACGGACTGATCAACGAAGCTTTCCATGTCAGCCCGACGCTGGCGAGCATCAGCGCCAATTTGCGACAGGCGCAGGAGCTTCTTGCCGCACAGGCGGGCTCGACGCAATATCCACAGGTAGATGTCGCACTGGGATCTCAGCGCCAGCAAATGAGTCCCAGTAGCCAAGGGTTGAGCGGAGACGCACGTCAATTCAGCCTCTACAACGCCAGCGTTGGCGTGCATTACAACCTCGATCTGGCTGGCGGCAACCGGCGCGCACTCGAAGCCTTGGCTGCTCGCGCCGACTACCGTCGCTTCGAACTGAATGCTGCGCGCCTGGCCCTTGCCGGCAACATGGCAACCGCTGCCATTACCCGAGCACGCCTCGCCGCGCAACTAGAAGCCACTACTGCCATTTTGCGCGTGCAGGATGAGCAACTGCGCCTAGCCCATGAACGCGTGCGTATCGGTCAGGCCTCACCTGATGAAGCGTTGAGCCTACAAGCTCAGGCGGAGCAAACGCGGGCAGAACTGCCTGCGCTGCGTAAACAACTGCAACAAACCGAACATCTACTGGCGGTGCTAGCCGGTCGTGCCCCAGGCACGGGTGGCATCCCGGCCTTCACTCTGGCCGATTTCACTCTGCCCGTCGAGATGCCGCTCGTCGTGCCCTCAGAACTGGTGCGCCGCCGACCGGATATCCAGGCGTCAGAGGCGCTGTTGCATGCGGCCAATGCAGACTATGGTGTGGCTGTCGCCAAGCTCTACCCACAGATCAACCTGAGCGCCAACCTTGGCTCTCAAGCGCTGACCACCGGTACCCTGTTCGGTGGTGGCTCGGCAGTGTGGGGCCTGGTTGCGCAGCTCACCCAGCCTCTTTTTAATCCAGGGCTACCCGCTGAAAAAAGAGCGGCGCTCGCCGCTTTTGATGCCGCCGCAGCCAATTACCAGAGCGTCGTATTGGAGTCTTTGCGTAACGTCGCCGACACCCTGCGCGCGGTGGAAAGCGATGCACAAACTTTGACTGCCCTCGCTGCCGCTGATATGGCTGCACAGGCCTCCTTGCAGTCGGTCGAGCGGCAATACCGGCTGGGCGCGGCCAGCTACCTGCAACTGCTCATCGCGCAGCAACAGGCACAGTCAATCCGGATCAATATGGTTGCGGCCCAGGCACAACGCCTAGTCGATAGTGTTGCTTTATATCAGGCCCTGGGAGGTGGTGTCAGTTAAGGCTATGCCCTAACCTGATGTCAGATGTTGAGCACAAACAACGTCAGAGTAGAGTGTGAATTTATATTTATTGACACATTCAGTCAAGGGTAATAGATTTCATCCTGACATTTTTACCTTTGGAGGCATCTTGCAAGGTCAACGTATCGGCTACGTCCGCGTCAGCAGCTTCGACCAGAATCCTGATCGACAACTGGAACAAATAGAAGTCGGCAAGGTATTCACCGATAAGGCTTCAGGCAAGGACACACAACGTCCCGAACTTGAAAGGCTGCTGGCCTTCGTCCGCGAGGGCGACACCGTGGTGGTGCATAGCATGGACAGGTTGGCACGCAACCTTGATGACCTGCGCCGCATCGTCCAAGGGCTGACACAACGGGGCGTGCGCATGGAGTTCGTCAAAGAAGGGCTGACGTTCACCGGCGAGGACTCACCGATGGCCAATCTGATGCTGTCGGTCATGGGAGCCTTTGCTGAGTTCGAGCGCGCCCTGATCCGCGAACGTCAGCGCGAGGGAATCGTGCTGGCCAAGCAGCGCGGTGCCTACCGGGGACGAAAGAAATCGCTGAACAGCGAACAAATTGCCGAGTTGAAACGGCGAGTTGCGGCAGGCGACCAAAAAACCTTGGTGGCCCGTGACTTCGGCATCAGCCGCGAAACCTTGTACCAGTACCTGCGGGAAGACTGACCATGCCACGCCGCTCAATCCTGTCCGCCACCGAGCGCGAAAGTCTGCTGGCACTGCCAGATGCCAAAGACGAACTGATACGGCACTACACGTTCAACGAAACCGACCTGTCGGTGATCCGTCAGCGTCGCGGCGCCGCGAATCGATTGGGCTTCGCCGTGCAGCTTTGCTACTTGCGATTCCCTGGCATCTTCTTGGGCGTCGATGAACCTCCATTTCCGCCCCTGCTGCGCATGGTGGCCGCACAACTCAAGGTGCCGGTGGAAAGCTGGAACGATTACGGCCAGCGCGAGCAGACACGGCGGGAGCACTTGGTCGAGCTGCAAACGGTGTTTGGATTCAAGCCCTTCACCATGAGTCACTACCGGCAAGCCGTGCATACACTGACCGAACTGGCCTTGCAAACAGACAAAGGCATTGTGCTGGCCAGCACCCTTGTTGAAAACCTGCGGCGGCAGAGCATCATCCTACCCGCCATGAATGCCATCGAGCGCGCAAGCGCCGAGGCCATTACCCGTGCCAACCGGAGCATCCATGCGGCATTGGCCGATTCCTTGATACCTGTCCATCGCCAGCGCCTGGACGAACTGCTCAAGCGCAAGGATGGTAGCAAAATGACGTGGCTAGCGTGGCTGCGCCAATCGCCCGCCAAGCCGAACTCGCGCCACATGCTTGAACACATCGAACGCCTCAAAGCCTGGCAGGCGCTTGACCTACCTGCTGGCATCGAACGGCAGGTACACCAAAACCGCTTGCTCAAGATCGCCCGCGAGGGCGGCCAGATGACGCCCGCCGACCTGGCCAAGTTCGAGTCGCAGCGGCGTTACGCCACCTTGGTAGCACTGGCCATCGAGGGCATGGCCACCGTCACTGATGAAATCATCGACCTTCACGACCGCATCATCGGCAAGCTGTTCAATGCGGCCAAGAACAAGCATCAACAGCAGTTCCAGGCTTCCGGCAAGGCGATCAACGACAAGGTGCGGATGTATGGGCGCATCGGTCAGGCGCTGATTGAAGCCAAACAAAGCGGCGGCGATCCGTTCGCCGCCATCGAAGCGGTCATGCCGTGGGACACCTTCGCCGCCAACGTCACCGAGGCGCAAACGCTGGCGCGGCCTGCCGATTTTGATTTCCTGCACCATATCGGCGAGAGTTACGCCACGCTGCGCCGCTATGCGCCGCAGTTCCTGGACGTGCTCAAACTGCGCGCCGCGCCCACCGCCAAGGGTGTGCTCGATGCCATCGACGTGCTGCGCGGCATGAACAGCGACAGCGCGCGCAAGGTGCCCGCCGATGCGCCAACCGCATTCATCAAGCCGCGCTGGGCAAAGCTGGTTCTGACCGACGAGGGTATTGACCGGCGTTACTACGAGTTATGCGCCCTGTCGGAGCTGAAGAACGCACTGCGCTCTGGTGATGTTTGGGTGCAGGGTTCGCGCCAGTTCAAGGACTTCGACGAATACCTGGTGCCGATCGAGAAGTTCGCCACCCTGAAGCTGGCCAGCGAATTGCCACTGGCCGTGGCCACCGACTGCGACCAATATCTGCATGACCGACTGGAATTATTGGAGGCGCAACTCGCCACAGTCAACCGCATGGCGGCGACCAACGACTTACCGGATGCCATCATCACCACTGCATCGGGCCTGAAGATCACGCCGCTGGACGCAGCGGTGCCAGACGCCGCGCAAGCCTTGATTGACCAGTCGGCGATGTTGCTGCCGCACCTCAAGATCACCGAGTTGCTGATGGAGGTCGATGAATGGACGGGCTTCACGCGCCACTTCACACACCTGAAGACCGGCGACACGGCCAAGGACAAAACCTTGCTGATGACGACGATTCTGGCTGATGGTATCAATCTTGGGCTCACCAAGATGGCCGAGTCCTGCCCTGGCACCACCTACGCCAAGCTGTCTTGGCTGCAAGCCTGGCACGTTCGCGACGAAACCTATTCGACGGCGCTGGCCGAGCTGGTGAACGCACAGTTTCGACAACCCTTCGCCGGAAACTGGGGCGACGGCACCACGTCATCGTCGGACGGCCAGAACTTCCGAACCGGCAGCAAGGCAGAGAGCACCGGGCATATCAATCCGAAGTATGGAAGTAGCCCTGGGCGGACGTTCTATACCCATATCTCCGACCAATACGCGCCCTTCAGCGCCAAGGTGGTCAACGTCGGCTTGCGCGACTCGACCTATGTGCTCGATGGCCTGCTGTACCACGAGTCTGACTTGCGTATCGAGGAACACTACACCGACACGGCGGGCTTCACCGATCATGTGTTCGGCCTGATGCACTTTCTGGGATTCCGGTTCGCGCCGCGCATCCGCGACCTGGGCGACACCAAGCTGTTCATTCCCAAGGGCGATACTGCCTACGATGCACTCAAGCCGATGATTAGCAGCGACAGGCTGAACATCAAGGCTATTCGCGCTCATTGGGATGAAATCCTACGGCTGGCCACTTCGATCAAGCAGGGCACGGTGACGGCCTCGCTGATGCTGCGCAAGCTCGGCAGCTATCCGCGCCAAAACGGCTTGGCCGTCGCCCTGCGCGAGCTGGGGCGCATCGAGCGCACGCTGTTCATTCTGGATTGGCTGCAAAGCGTGGAGCTGCGCCGCCGCGTCCATGCGGGGCTGAATAAGGGCGAGGCGCGCAACGCGCTGGCCAGGGCGGTCTTCTTCTACCGATTGGGTGAAATCCGCGACCGCAGTTTTGAGCAGCAGCGCTACCGGGCCAGCGGCCTCAATCTGGTGACGGCGGCCATCGTGTTGTGGAACACGGTCTATCTGGAGCGTGCCACCAGTGCTTTGCGTGCCCACGGCAAGGCGCTGGACGACACGTTGCTGCAATATCTGTCACCGCTGGGGTGGGAGCATATCAACCTGACCGGCGATTACCTATGGCGCAGCAGTGCCAAGGTCGGTGCGGGGAAGTTCAGGCCATTGCGACCGCTGCCACCGGCTTAGCGTGCTTTATTTTCCGTTTTCTGAGACGACCCCTCCATCAACGGTGGGACTTGGGCGTCGGAGAACCCGACCACTGAGACAGTGGCGAGGGCCCACCCTCGTGGGTTTGCGAGTTGCTGAATGGCACCGTCATAGGCCCCAAGCTTGGTGAAGGCAAGAGCCTTGGTGGAATCACGGCTGGACGTCCAGGCAGTACGCAAGCACTTGCTTGCAATCCACGCGGTATAGCCAGACGCGAACAGCTTTAGGCCAAATTGCCCGCCAGCAGGAATCTCATAGGCAACCGCGACTAGCACGGAGCTGGTAGTGACGACGATGGAGAAGCCAAGACTGGTGCCGAGCGTGTAGCCAAGCGCTCCCCTAACTCCGTACGTCGGTAAGCGTCCGGCAAACCCATCTTGAGATTGCCGGGCCGGCCGCCGAGGATGGTGTCCACCAACGGGATTGAAGTGGACACCATGGAAGCCAGTCAACCGGCAAAGCGCCGCCGTCATGATGCGAGCCTGAAGCAGGCAGTTCTCGAGCAGTGCGCCGCGCCTGGTGCGTCGGTGGCCAGCATCGCGCTGGCGCATGGCCTGAACGCCAACCTCGTGCACAAGTGGCGGCGCGAAGCGCGTCCTGCACCGGCCGGTCTGGGCTCAACCCATGATGTCGGTCCTGAGCCCAGGTTCATCGCGGTCACCTTGCCGCCAGCTGTGCAGCCCACCGCTGCTGAGGTGGTCCAACTGGAACTGCGCCGAGGCACGCTGACCGTCAACTGCACTTGGCCGGTGTCGTCGATGCCGCAGTGCGCGGCCTGGCTGCGCGAGATTCTGCGTTGATTCGGGTCGACGCCGTGTGGCTGGCGGTCGAGCCATTAGACATGCGCTCGGGCACAGAGTCCGCGCTGGCTCGCGTTGTGCGCGTGTTCGGCGGCGCCCATCCGCACACCGCCTACCTCTTCGCGAATCGCAGGGCCAACCGTATGAAGGTGCTCGTCCACGACGGTGTGGGCGTGTGGCTCGCAGCCAGGCGGCTCAACAAGGGCCGGTTCGCCTGGCCATGTGACGTCACCGGCACGCTGCAGCTGACGAGCCAGCAGCTCGACGCGCTGGTGCTGGGCCTGCCCTGGCAGCTCATGGGCGAGGCTGGGGTCATTCGCCTGCTCTGACGCAATTGCCGGATGTGCCGATGCGCCTGCACGGCGCAAGCGGCAAGCTACCGGGGTGATGAACGCCGCCGAGCTGCACCACCTGGACACGCACCAGCTGCGCGAGATGGTGCAGTCGCTGCAGGCCAAGGTCCAGGCCACTGAGAGCGCGCTCACGTTCAAGCAGGCCGTCATCGACAAGATTACGCACGAGATGGCCGTGCTCAAGCGCATGAAGTTCGGCGCCAAGGCTGAGCGCTACAGCCCCGAACAGATTAGCCTCCTCGAAGAAGCCGTCGAAGCCGACCTGGAGGCACTGGCCAGCGAGATGGACCGCCTCGCACCGGGCAAGCAGGCCGTGCCCGACCGCCAGACCGCGCGACGCATTCCACTGCCGACGCACCTGCCGCGACGCGACGTGCACCACGAGCCGCACAGCACCACTTGCCACTGCGGCTGCGCGCTCAAGCGCATTGGCGAGGACATCGCCGAGAAGCTGGACTACCAACCCGGTGCCTTCACGGTGGAGCGTCACGTGCGCGGCAAGTGGGTGTGCGCGCGCTGCGAGACCCTGGTGCAGGCACCGGTGCCACCGCACGTCATCGACAAGGGCATTCCGACCGCCGGTCTGCTGGCCCAGGTCCTGGTGGCCAAGTATGCGGACCACCTGCCGCTGTACCGCCAGGAGAGCATCTTTGCGCCGGCTGGCATGGCGCTGTCGCGCTCCACCCTGGCACAGTGGGTCGGCGCCTGCGGCGTGCAGCTGCAGCCGCTCGTGGACGCGCTCAAGCAGGAGCTGTTGCTGCACCCTGTGCTGCACGCGGACGAAACGCCCGTGGCCATGCTCAAGCCAGGCAACGGCAAGACACACCGCGCCTACCTGTGGAGCTACTGCAGCACGCGCTTCTCCGGCATGCACGCCGTGGTCTTCGACTTCGCCGAGAGCCGCGCAGGCCAGCACGCGCGTGAGTTCCTTGGCGTGACGCCATCGGGCGGATGGCGCGGCACGCTGGTTTGCGACCAGTTCTCTGGGTACAAGGCGCTCTTCGAGATGGGCGTCGTCGAAGCGGGTTGCCTGGCCCATGCGAGGCGCAAGTTCTACGACCTGTGGGTCAGCCACCAGAGCACGGTTGCCGAACAGGCGCTGCGGTTCTTCACGCGCCTGTACGACATCGAACGGCAGTTGCAGGAGTTGAGCGCTGAGGAGCGACTCCAACGGCGCAGGAGTGAAGCCAAACCGGTGGCCGACCTGCTGCATGCGTGGTTGCTGCAGCAGCGCGCGCTGGTGCCCAGTGGCTCCGCCACGGCCCGAGCCATCCAGTACAGCCTCGGCTGCTGGAACGCACTGGCGCGCTATCTGGAGGACGGTCGGCTGCCGCCAGACAACAACCGCGTCGAAAACCAAATCAGACCAGTGGCCCTTGGACGAGCCAACTGGTTGTTCGCCGGCAGCTTGCGTGCTGGTCGACGCGCCGCGGCCGTGATGAGCTTGGTGCACTCGGCGCGGCTCAACGGGCACGACCCTTATGCCTACCTACGCGACGTGCTGGAGCGCCTGCCCACTCAGCCTGCAAGCCGTATCGGTGAGCTCCTGCCGCACCGCTGGGTCAATGCGGATGCTGGTGATGTGCGTCGGGCACGTGTGGATGAGCATGTTTGACTGACGTATGGCGATGCGGATGGCTGTGTGGGCCAGCAGGCATCACGTCATGGCCGTGCAGGTGATGGTCGTCGTCATGGGTGTGCGCGTGCTCATGCTCGAGGGCCTCGTGCGTATGGGAGTGCTCGTGCCTCTCGGCCAGGTGCAGCACCACGCCGCAAATCATGAACACCCCACCCAGGCCCATCAACCACGACCCCGACCGGTCGCCCAATGCAAAAGCGCCGAGGGCGCCGATGAAGGGCGCGAAGGCGAACACCGAACCCGTGCGTGCGGCGCCGAACTCGCGCTGCGCCAGTAGGTAAAAGCGCAGGCTCAGGCCGTAGCCGGTTGCACCCACGGCCAACAATGCCAGCACGGTTGCCAGTCCTGGGACCGGCTCGCCCCACAGCCAGGCCATCAGAACGGTTGCCACGGTGCCCAGCGTGGCCTTGACCACGACGACCTGGCCCAGGTCACGGTCGGCCACACCGCGCGACAGCGTGTTGTCCACGCCCCAGGCGATGGTGGCCACCGTCACGGCCAGCAGTCCGAGCAACTGAACCTGGCCGGCCAGGCCTTGCTCCAGCACCAACACCACGCCGCCCAGCAGCAACAGTGCGACGGCCGCGATGACGCGCCGGTCCAGCGTCTCGCCGTACCAGCGCCAGGCCAGGATGGCCGTGAACACGGCCTCCAGCGTCAGCATCAGCGATGCGCTGGAACCGCTGGTGCGCTGCAGACCCCAAGCCAGCGCGACCGGCCCCACGACCGCACCCATGCCGGCCATCGCCAGCAGGCGCGGCAGGTCGCCACGGCGCAGCTGCGCCTCGCGCGTGGCGGGCCGGCGCAGCAAGGCCGCCACCGCAGCGGCGCCGCCATACAGCAGCGCCGCCGTGGTGAACGGCCCGATGCCGGCCCCGAAGCCCTGCACCAGCGGCGTGCTCAGGCCGAACAGGGCGGCAGCCAGCAGCGCGAGCAGTCCGCCGCGCAGCGCGGGTGAGGCCAGTTCGCGCTGCATGGCTTACTGCCCGGTGAAGTTGGCGGCAATGAAGTTGCCCGGCAGGCTGTAGAACATGTACAGCGTCTGCTTGCTGGCATCGGCCACTGCCGGGTTCTTGAAGGTCAGCTTCCACTCCTTTCCCTTCTTGCCGTCGATGGCCTCAACCTTCTCGGGCTTGATGGCAGTCCACGATGCATCGAGCTTGCCACCTTTGACCAGCGTCTGCTTGCGCTGTTCGGCGCAGCCGGTCACGACCGACTCGGCGGCGGGCTTGGAGCCATGGAAGTGGCACGCGCCGCCCTCGTTGGCGTAGGCGGCAGGCACGCAGGCAGCGGCGGACAGGACGATGGTGGCGACGAGAGACTTGTTCATGGTGCGGTCCTTGAAGGAAGAGATGGGAGAGGAGAAGGAAACGGGTTCAGTTGAGCGTGTTGCGGCTGTCATCCTGGGTGTTCTCGATGTTCATGTCGTCGTGCACGTGGCGGTGCTCTTCGACGGGGAAACGGAAGCTGTCCGGGGCCGTGTCGTGCTGGTAGCCATGCAGCTGCGTGAACAGCAGGTAGACGCCGGCATAGACCAGCGCCAGGTTGGCCGCGTAACTGAAGCGCTTGAACGAGGGCCGGTGCCGCCAAGCAGCCAGCAGCGCCACCATGGCGGTCAGTGCCGCAATCTGGCCCAGCTCGACACCGACGTTAAAGCTCAGGATGCGCCCGAGCATTGCCGCCGGGTCATCGCCCAGCGGCAGTTGCTGCAGTCGCGTGGACAGGCCAAACCCATGCAACAACCCGAAGATGAACACGGCGCCCAGCAAGTTCGGCGACTTCATGTCGAAGACGCGCTGGAAGCCGCCGTTGTTGTCGAAGCCCTTGTAGATGACGCTCGCGGCGATGATGGCGTCGACCAGGTAGTAGTTCCAGGTGATTTTGAAGTAGGTCGCGAACACCAGCGTGATGCAGTGGCCGACGGTGAAGACGGTCACGAACTTGGCCACGTCCTTGAACGTGGTCAGGAAGAACACCACGCCGAACAGGAACAGCAGATGGTCGTAGCCCGTCAGCATGTGGCTCGCGCCCAGGCCGACGTACTGCAGGTATCCGCCATCGAGCATGCGCTGTCGGTCCTCCTCGGAGATGCCGTGGGCGAGGCCCACGAGCGGGATGAAGCCAAGCAGCAGCAATGCCACCAGGCGGTTGGAAATGGTTTGGGTCATGGAGCAAGAGCCCTCTGTGTATTGCAACAGCCCAACCCGCGCGGTGCGACGGCAGGGTTGGTCGCGGAACAATGTTCCGAGCGCGGCGCGCCTTCAGGGGCATGCCGAGCGGACAGATAGGGGGCGCTGGTGGACCACCAGCACGGCCACGGCCTAGCGCGGCCGTGGCAAAGGCCTGTTAGGCCTGTTGTGCGCTGCGCTGTGGAGGCCGCAGGGGGCCTTCGAGATAGACAGGCGCATGCCCGACGCCTGCGCTTGGCACCAGGACCGATGGGATGGTGTCGCCTGCCGCAAGGCTCATCGCCGGGGCCAACCCAGGCAGCTGCGCCGCCTGGTTGGCATGCTGGTGAGGTGGTTCGCCGCTGTCGTCCTCAATGTGCAGTGTCTGGTCGGCGTGGTGGTGGTGGTCCACTTCCTGAGCGTGCACGACCATGTGCGCGATGACCTCAGCTTGGTGGTCAAGATGGGCCGGGGTTAGCCACGCCAGTGCCTGCCAGACCATGGCAATCAGCAGGACGAGGGCTCGGCGTTTGGCGGTCACAGAAGAATTGTAGAGGTGGCACGAATCGCTGCGGACGCGTGACCACACGACCGCATGCCTTGCGGTTCCAAGTCAAGGCGAGTTCGCCGGACGGCTACGTACGTCGCTCCAAGATACAAGCTGTACAGGGAGCTTGTCGATGGTCCAACGGTATTGGCTACGACGAAGAGTAAGAGTGGATCCAACGGAGTCACTTCCCACAGGCGCAGCCATCTAGGCCTGTTTGACTGACAGCATGGCTGCTAACGATAGGCTTGGCATGAATGATCCACTCGGGCCCTGTCGCCAAGTTCGTGAATCTTTAGGCCAGGCCTCTTCTCACCTCTTTTGCCAAGTCGAAAATCGTTGCTATCAGCGGAGCGTTCTGTCGTTCGCGACGACAGATGAAGTCGACGTGGGTGGCCATTGCTGTATCCAGAATCTTCAGCTTCACAAGACGCGGATCTGGAACATAGGCTGTCTCGGCAACGACGCCTAGTCCTATTCCTTGTGCGACTGCCTCGCGGACAGCCTCCCGGCTTCCCATCTCCAGCGCAACCTGGATGTTGATATTGCGGGCAATTAGCTCGCTCTCGAAGACTCTTCTTGTCGTTGAACCTTCCTCACGTATGACGAAGCGCTGGCTCTGAAGGTCCTTGAGCACTATCTCACCGCACCGGGCTAGGGCGTGCTCTCGGTTCGCAAAGACCACCAGGCGCTGTGACCTGTATGGCATGCAATGGAGTTCGGGGTGCTCGGCGTGATTGAGGACCACGCCGACATCACCCTGGTAGTCGAGGAGCTTTTCCGTGATTGAGCGGGAGTCGCCTACACGGACAGAGACCTCGACCTGGGGATGGCGGCTCCCGAAGGCCTTCAGAACAGGGACTACGTTGTACGGGCCGATCGCGTGAATCACAAGACGCCCGACGAATCGGTTTTTGGCTGCTGCCAAAAGGGCGTGCGCATCTTCCTCGCCGCTGAATGCCCGCCGCGTGTAGTCCAGCAGAGTCCTGCCAAAGGTAGTCAGCTCAAGCCGGCGGCCTTGACGAAGAAAAAGCTCCACGCCGTACTCATTCTCCAGGCGCTGAATATGCGCTGAGATGGTGGGCTGCTGTAGATCAAGCAGCTTCGCAGCAGCAGTCATGCTTCCGGCCCTTGCCGTCGCATCAAAGGCTTTCAAAGCCGCAAGTAGCGTGAGTCCAGACATAGGTGTTATCTATAGATACCCCTATTTTTCGGGGTGCAAGTTTCATATTGATGACACGTTCCACGAACAAACTGCACGCATGCCTAGCCGTATCGAACTTCTTTCTGCGGCAAATGTGCGTCATAAGCGCTCTCGCGCTGCTCGCAGGCAGAAACTTGCAAAGGTAACAACATGAAGTTGGAGAAGGACCGAGACGTTCTGAGTCTCAAGGGAGTTTCCGTCCGCTACGTTGACTCGACCGTGGCCTTGCACCCGACGAGTCTGGATGTGAAGCAGGGAGAGTTTTTGGTGCTTCTGGGCGCCTCGGGCGCAGGGAAGTCCACCTTGTTACGAAGCATCAATGGACTGGTGCTGCCCACAAAAGGCGAGGTATCGATACCTGGCCTGGCAGGTGGGGTAGTCAACGCAAAGACGCTGAGAGAGCACCGCAAGCGCTGTGGGATGGTTTTCCAGCAGCATCATCTGATTGGACGTCAGTCGGTCCTCAGGAATGTTCTGATGGGAAAGCTCGGTGACAGGGGTGCATTCGCTTCGCTATGGCCGTGGAGCAAGAAGGACAAGCTGGAGGCGCTCACAGTGATTGAGCGTGTCGGGCTGCTCGAAAAGGCGCTCTCCCGGGCTGATGCCTTGTCTGGGGGGCAGCAGCAGCGCGTAGGCATAGCTAGGGCGCTAATACAGAAGCCACGAATCCTGCTGGCCGATGAGCCTGTTGCCAGCCTGGACCCGGCAACCGCACATAGCGTGCTCACCTTGTTGCATGAGATCTGCAAAAAGGACCACCTCACCGCAATCGTGAGTCTTCACCAGGTGGAGCTCGCGCGCTCGTTTGCAGACCGAATCATTGGGCTCCGCCAGGGAGCTGTTGTATTCGAGGGTAGGGCAGAGCAGCTGAGTCCTGATGTTGCGCGGAACCTCTATGCAAAGCAGTCCAACGCTTCCAACACGAGTGCGTCCACTGATAGCCCCCGAACTCTTCAATCCAGTCAAACCAAGGAGCTCTTGCCATGCTGAATCGCCGTAACTTCTCTCTTGTTGTCAGCGCAGCTTCTTTTGCTGCACTCCTTCCTCTGTGGGCTCATGCGCAGGGAAAGGATCCATCAAAGCTTCGTGTCGCCCTTCTTCCAGATGAGAACGCTGCCAGCATCATCCAGAACGCGCAGCCTCTTAAGCGCTATCTTGAACAGCAGCTCAAGAAGGATGTTGAGATTGTGGTGACTACCGATTACTCCTCGATGATCGAGGCAATGCGGTTCGGTCGGATTGAGGTAGCGTACTTTGGACCGTTTTCGTACGTTTTGGCCAAATCTAAGGCGTCCGGGATTGAGCCCTTTGCGGTGGGCGTTGAACGTGGGTCGCCCACATACCAGTCGGTCCTCATCGCAACGGCCGGAGGGCCGGTGAAAACGCTTGAAGACGTGCGCGGCAAGCCCTTCGGATTTGGCGACCAGGCGTCCACATCAAGCCACCTTGCACCACGTGCACACCTGCTCAAGAAGTACAAGCTTGATGGTGAGAAGGACTATCGGCCAGTTCACCTTGGGGCACATGACGCGGTCGCACGTGCGGTGCAGTCGGGTCAGATTCCAGCCGGGGCTCTGTCCAAGCCGATTCTGGACAACCTCATCGCTCGAGGAAGCATTGATGCCACGAAGATTGTTCAGCTTGACCTTTCTGCTCCCATTCCAAACTATCCGGTCGTCATGCAGGGGGACCTCAAGCCTGAGCTCAAAGCTGCCATCCGCTCTGCCTTTCTGGACATGAAGGATGCTGAGGTGCTCAAGGCGTTTCGTGTCCAGGCGTTTGCCGCCACTGATGACGCTGCATATGACGTCCTTAGGGATACCGCAACCATCCTGAAGCTTGATTTGGGCCGTATGCAATGACCTCGGCTGCATTCGAGAACATCATCAGTCGCGACAAGCGGGAGCAGTTCATTGGACTGCGCAATACAGCGTTCGTCCTTCTGGTTTGCCTTGTAGCCCTGTACGTCACGGGGTTCTTCGATGCACAGCGGTTCATCGAAGGCGCCCCGGCTGTCAAGCAGCTCTCATCTGAGATGGTCCCTCCCAACTTCGACCGCTGGGAGCACTGGGTCATCCCGCTGAGGGACACCTTGGCGATGTCGATTGCCGGCACAGCACTGACTATCGTGCTTTCACTTCCGCTGGCGCTCCTGGCGGCTCCAAACACCACCCCCAATCCTTTGGTGGGAAGAGTGGCCAGAGTCATCCTGGCGGCATTCCGGTCCGTGCCAGAAATCATTCTTGGCATTCTGTTCGTGGCAGCCGTAGGGTTTGGTGCTCTACCTGGGGTGCTCGCACTAGCGTTGCATTCCACGGGAATGGTCGCAAAGTTTTACGCGGAAGCCATTGAGCACGTGGATCCGAAGCCACTTGAAGCAGCTGCTGCGGTAGGCGCAAGCCGCTTTCAGGTCATCTCGCATGCCGTTATCCCCCAAGTCCTTCCACAGTTGGCAGACATAACCATCTATCGCTGGGAGTACCACTTCAGGGCCTCCGCAGTACTTGGCATTGTCGGTGCAGGTGGCATCGGCTTCGAGTTGATGGCAGCACTTCGCCTTGTCAAGTATGACGAGGTCTCAGCCATCCTTCTGTCGATTCTTGCCTGTGTCCTCGTGGTTGACAGCATTGGATCGATGCTGCGAAAGCGTCTCAAGTAAATCGAAAAATGAATCATCGGAAAATCGTCGTAACGCAGCCAGTTCATGAAGAGGTTCTAAGGAAGCTCCAGGCTGAGGGTGAGGTCATCATGAATCCAGGGCCTGACCCCTGGAGCCCCAGCCAGCTCAGGGAGTACCTCGTGGATGCTGATGCCATGATGGCCTTCATGACAGACAGTGTGACCAAAGAGTCGCTGCTGAACGCTCCCAGGCTCAAGACCATCTCCTGTGCACTCAAGGGGTACGACAACTTCGACCTGAGGGCTTGCGCACAAGCCGGGGTGAGCGTCACCTTTGTTCCTGACCTCCTCACAGAGCCCACAGCCGAGCTGGCCATCGGATTGGCTATTGCTGCTGGCAGGAACGTGCTTCAGGGTGACGCCGCTACAAGAGCAGGCTACTCTGGGTGGAGGCCAGCTCTATACGGAACCGGGCTTCATGGGTCGGTGGCCAGCGTGATCGGTCTCGGAAAAGTTGGGCAGGCCATATTGGCGCGACTCGCGGGCTTTGGCTGCGCGCGGCTGCTTGGTGTAGACCCAAGTGTGCGTCTAGATCAGGTCGAACTGGTCACGCTTGATGAGGCTGTCAGCACATCGGACTATGTGTTCCTGGCAGTGCCTCTTGTTAGCGATACGCGCCACCTGGTTGACTCCAGGATGCTTCAACTATCGAAAAAGGGCCAGATCCTTGTAAACGTGGGTAGGGGGTCTGTGGTCGACGAAAGGGCGGTTGTCGATGCCTTGGCGAATGAGCAACTTGGCGCGTACGCCGCTGACGTCTATGAGATGGAAGATTGGCTACTTCCAGACAGACCTCGCGAAATTCATCCGGGATTGACCAACAACGCCAGAACAGTACTCACTCCCCACATCGGCTCGGCTGTGAGACGCGTACGGTTCGAAATTGAAATGCGGGCTGCTGAGAACCTAGTCCGCTCACTCAGGGGCGAGAGTTTGAGTGATGTTGCTGTCGAGGCCAGCGCGGCAGCATAGGTATGGTTGCTCGGCGGTTTGCACGCCAGCTGAAATGGGCGCGGCTTCAGAGCCTATGTCCTATGGCTGGGTGCAACCTGCCCGTGTGATGCCATCCTGCTCGCCAAGGGGAAATGACTTGAGTCATCATCGAAGTGGTTTAGCGATGATGTTCTCTGCACGGCGCAGCTCATGGGGTAAGCCCAAATGGGCGCATGGCAAACACCAGATACTTCGAGGGGTCAGGCTACAACACTGATCGTTCTTGGCCTCTGATAGTGGTTTCAACCCAGGACGTTTCAGCTGAGGTCATTACATTCGGCTCGTAGTAGAGGTGACGCTGCTTTGCGAGTTCTTGGACTGCACGGCTGAACCCTAGGTCTAATACAACCGCACTGCGCAGAGTGTTGAGATGCACCGCCGAAAGTGTCTCCCTCGCCCCTTTAGGGTCTGCCTTAGAGTTCACGCAGACGACGAGGTGCGTTGTCGCCGATAGACTGCTTTGATGCATCTCAATGAATCTAGGCTGTTGATTTCCACGCAGAACTGACCCGCCGGGGATGCGGACAAAAACTTGGACTACCAGGGGAGGTAGTTCATGTACTCATACGCAGACAGGATTCGTGCAGTTGCGCTTTACATCAAGCTTGGCTTGCGTGTCAGAGCCACGATTCGCCAGTTGGGGTACCCAACCAAGAACGCATTGAAAGGCTGGTATCAGCACTACCTGAAGCATCAGGATTTGCCAGCAAGCCAAGCTCCAAGAGCACCAAAATATTCGCTGCAGCAAAGGCAGGTGGCTATTGCTCATTACCTCGCCCATGATCGCTGTATTGCTGCAACGATGAGGGCTTTGGGTTATCCGGGTCGAGGAACGTTGACTGCGTGGGTTCGGCAAGACTGCCCTGACACCTGCAAATCGAGAGTAGGCAGATCTTGGCCGGCTACAAAGCCTGATGCCTTGATGTGTGAGGGCGTGGTGCAGCTGTGTGCCCGTCGATCAAGTGCACAGCAGATTGCGGACAAGTTAGGGGTGTGTAGGGGGACCTTGTACAACTGGAAAAATCAGTTGCTTGGCCCTTGTGCCCCAGCCTCAATGAAACACAGTCCAAAGCGATCGCCAGTGTTGGATGAAGCAGCACTCAGGCGCCAAGTTGAATCATTGCGCCAGGATGTTCGGCGGCTGAAGATAGAACGTGAGCTTCTCAAGCAGGCCCATGAAATCTTAAAAAATGGGGCTGACATTGATCTGCATAGGCTGGCAAACAAAGATAAGGCTGTGCTGGTTGAAGCGTTGCACGGGCAGTATGAATTGCCAGAACTGCTTTCTCTTGTTGGCCTTGCTAGAAGCTCGTATTTTTACCATCGTGCTCGGCTGAAGCTGGCTGACAAATACGTTGATTTACGCCGAAGCATCACAGAGATCTTCGACAACAACTACCGTTGCTATGGATATCGCAGGGTGCAGGCATCTCTGCTCAAGGAGTGCACGGGCATCTCAGAGAAGGTGGTTCGTCGGCTGATGAAGCAGGAGGGGTTGATCGTGGCCAAGCCCAAACGCCGCAGATATAACTCCTACCTTGGAGAGATAGGTGCCGCCCCGCAAAACCTCATCAATCGAGACTTCCGTGCCGCTGCGCCCAATGAGAAGTGGCTCACCGACATTACTGAACTCCAGATTCCTGCTGGCAAGGTTTACCTGTCGCCAGTCATTGATTGCTTTGACGGGCTGGTGGTGAGCTGGTCGATTGGGACTCATCCCAACGCACATCTCGTCAACACAATGCTGGATGCGGCCATTGATGCTGTTCAAGGCAGCGAGAGCCGCCCTGTGATTCATTCTGATCGTGGAGCTCACTACCGCTGGCCAGGCTGGCTCTCGAGGGTCCATGATGCAAAGTTGACTCGCTCGATGTCTCGCAAAGGGTGCTCACCAGACAACGCTGCGTGCGAAGGCTTTTTTGGAAGGCTAAAGATGGAGCTGTTCTATCCCAACAACTGGCAATCAA
Source organism: Comamonas testosteroni (assembly GCF_014076415.1). Lineage (NCBI taxonomy): Bacteria > Pseudomonadati > Pseudomonadota > Betaproteobacteria > Burkholderiales > Comamonadaceae > Comamonas > Comamonas testosteroni. The sequence goes on along the minus strand of NZ_CP043568.1, from coordinate 1,976,725 downwards.
CAACGATTGAGCAGTTCATTGAAGCTGTCGATGCGTACATTCGTTGGTACAACGAAAAACGTATCAAGGTATCTCTGGGACGTTTAAGTCCTGTGGAATACCGGCACAAACTTGGCCTAGCCGCATAAAACCAGTCCAAGTTTTTATCCGCACCCCCACCGGGGGCTAGTGGGTCACTTCTGGGTGGAAATCAACACGCTGTTCAAGCCGGGGCTGAAGTTCGAACCCGTGTTCGACTACGAGCAGGTGCTGGTCGTGGCCAAAGACCACCCCCTGGCTTCTACGGCCTACGTGAAGCCCCAGCAGCTGACCCGGGAAGTGCTCATCAGTTACCCCGTGGACATCGAACGCCTGGACATCTACAGCCAGTTCCTGTTGCCGGCCGGCGTGACGCCCAAGCGCCACAAAGCCATCGAAACCACCGACATCATGGTGCAGATGGTGGCCAGCGGCCGCGGTGTCGCCGCGCTGCCGCGCTGGCTGGTCGAGGAATATGCGGCCAGGATGGACGTGGTGCCTGTGCGGCTGGGCGCGCGCGGTATTGCCAAGCAGATCTTCCTGGGCGCACGCGAGGCGGATACCGCCATTGACTACGTGCGGGCCTTCGTCGAACTGGCCCGCCAGCCTGCAACTGCCACCACCGCTATTGCCCAAGGAGCCAAGGGATGAACACCACCGTCGAACGCAAAGCGCTTGCGCTGCCCGGAGGCCACGACAAGGTGCTGCTGCATTCGTGCTGCGCGCCGTGCTCAGGCGAGGTCATGGAGGCCATGCTGGCCTCGGGCATTGACTACACCATCTTTTTCTACAACCCCAACATTCATCCGCTCAAGGAATACGAGCTGCGCAAGAACGAGAACATCCGCTTCGCGGAGCAGTTCGGCGTGCCCTTCGTCGATGCGGACTACGACCGGGACAACTGGTTCGAGCGCGCCAAGGGCATGGAGCACGAGCCCGAACGCGGCGTGCGCTGCACCATGTGCTTCGACATGCGTTTCGAGCGCACGGCGCTGTATGCGCATGAGCACGGCTTTCCGGTGATCACCAGTTCCCTGGGCATCTCGCGCTGGAAGAACATGCAGCAGATCAATGACTGCGGCGTGCGTGCGGCGGCCAAGTACTCTGGCCTGATGTACTGGGAATACAACTGGCGCAAGGGCGGCGGCTCGGCGCGCATGATCGAGATCAGCAAGCGCGAGAACTTCTACCAACAGGAATACTGCGGCTGCGTCTACTCGCTGCGCGACACGAACCGCCACCGCGTGGAAAGCGGCCGCGAGCGCATCCAGCTCGGCGTGACGTTCTACGGTGACGAACAGCCCCCCAAAGATTGACGCGCCTTGCCGGGTGAGCGATGCCGCTCCATGGCTTCCAACCGACCCGATCAGCGCTGGCGGGTCGGAACTCTCCCAACAGTCGCCAGATATGGCAAGCCCCTTGCTTCATTCCGACAAGTCCAAGCCCATCGGCAACATCACCGACGCCTATTCGTTAGAGGTCAACGCGAAGGATATCTCTGCGCTGACCGCAGCGGCGCCGCGTGTATTGCCCGGGTCAACCATTTCCATTCCCTACCTGGCGAACCAGGACAACGACGCGCGACTGGCCGCAGCGCAGGCCGTTCGCGGACTCGGCTTTGAGCCCATGCCTCACCTCGCTGCACGCCGTATCGCCTCGTTCGCAAAACTGGAGTCGTTCATCCAGCGCGCGGTCGCGGAAGCCGGCGTCAAGCGTTGCTTCGTGATCGCTGGAGATCCGTCCACCCCGCTGGGGCCGTTTGCCGACAGCTCCTCACTGATCGAATCAGGCGTGTTCGAGCGCTCGGGCATTCAGATGGTCGGCGTGGGTGGCCATCCCGAGGGCCATCCGGTCATGAGCACATCTGATCGTTGGAAAGTGCTCGAACACAAGTGTCGCTGCATCGAAGGGCGCGGCATGGCGCCCTTGATCGTCACGCAATTTGCCTTCGATGCCGACATCGTGCTGGCCTGGCTGGAAGCCCTGCGCGGGCGTGGCGTCGAACATCCCGTACGCGTGGGCGTGCCGGGCCCTGCAGGCGTGGCGGTGCTGGCGCGCTATGCCGCCTTGTGTGGCGTTAGCGCATGCGCGTCGATGTTGTCCAAGTACGGCATCTCGATCAGCAAGCTGTTCGGCATAGCAGGCCCGGATCTCTTTGTGGATCGTCTGACCACCCGCCTGACCGAAGCACATGGAAAGGTGAGCCTGCATTTCTTTCCATTCGGAGGCATCGCTCAGTCCGTGAAGTGGGTAGAGCAGTACTGCTCGCGTGCCGAGCCTGAACAACCCATCGACACGGCTCCCATGTGATTACTGCGCCTCCAGCAGTCGCTTGCACTGGCATGCCCCATAGAAGCAGACCTCGTTGGGGCGAACGCTTCGAGAGCATCCTACCGCCCGCCTCAGCCTTCGCGTTGCGCAAGCGCCCCATGGGCGCGATCCCATTGGCACAGGACACACGCGGCCAACATCACCGGACGCAGGCGCAAATGCCACATCGAAATGGATCGCCCGCATCATCGGCTTCGACGGTGCGAGCTATCGATTGGCAGATTGGGGGGGCAAACACGATAAACGCCCTTCTCGAACTGCCTTCTGTAGGAAGATGGTGATAGACCGAAACTTTGATGATGCGACTTTGCTCGCTGAGACATCCTTACGTTTGCCACTGCAAAGCGCCTATGTGGCACCTAGCTCGCAAATCAGCAAGGATACGTAGCGACCAAAATATGGACTAACCTGTTATTCCATAAGACCTTTTACGGAACTGTCCGTCTACATCAAAGACTTGACAGCGGACATTTTTCATTTCTGCCTCCAACAGCGGGATTACGCCAGCACCCGTCATCTACCGCGACGCGCAAAACCGCTTCAGTCTGTGCAAGACTAAGGGCAGTCCATCCACTCCCACTGCCAATGACCCACTCCCTGCCCTGGCTGCAGCCCGAACAAGAATTCCCCCCCATCGATCAGACCTGGGGGGAACGGGATCCCATCCCCGGGCTGCTGGCCGCCGGCAATACGCTGGATGCGGCACGCCTTCGCACTGCTTACAGCCAAGGCATTTTCCCGTGGTTCAGCGAAGGACAGCCGGTGCTCTGGTGGTCTCCCAACCCGCGCATGATCCTGCACCCCGACGAATTTCGTCTGCACCGCAGTCTGCGCAAAAAACTGCAGAAGTTCCGCAATGATCCGCGCTGTGAAATTCGCATCGACAGCGCTTTTACCGCGGTGATGAAGCATTGCGCGCAGACCCCGCGCGATGGACAGGACGGTACGTGGATTGTGCAAACCATCGTCGATGCCTATACCGAGCTGCATCAGCAAGGCGCTGCACATAGCGTGGAAACCTGGATTGATGGCCAGCTGGTTGGCGGCCTTTACTGCGTGGCGCTGGGCAGAGCTGTGTTTGGCGAATCCATGTTCGCACTGCAGACCGATGCCTCCAAGATTGCACTGTCGGCGCTGGTGGCCCTGTGCAGGGCTCATCAGGTGCCGCAGATCGACTGCCAGCAGGCCACCGCACATCTGTCTTTCATGGGAGCTCGAGAAGTCACAAGAGCACAGTTCGCCCGAACCGTTCAAGCCCAGGCCCAGCTGCCCGATATGCAGTGGCAATTCAGGCCCATATACTGGGAACAATTGCTGAGCCATACTGAGGCTTGACGCACCGCATCTGCAGCCGAGTCCGATCATGACGCACCCGAACGACCTCCCGCTACATGCCCTGCAGTTTTATGCCACGGCAGCCTATCCCTGCAGCTATCTGCCGGGCCGGCTGGCACGTTCTCAGGTCGCCACACCCAGTCACCTGATTCAGAACACCACCTATTCGGAACTGGTCACGCTGGGCTTCAGGCGCAGCGGCATGTTCACCTATCGCCCCTACTGCGATGGCTGCAAGGCCTGCGTTCCCCTGCGAATTCTGGCCCAGGAGTTTCGCCCCAGCCGCAGCCAGCGGCGCGCTGCAAAACAGCATGGGCAACTTGTCGCCTCCATTCAGCGCCTGCACTACTCCGACGAGCACTACCAGCTCTACCTACGCTACCAGCAGCACCGCCATAGCGGCGGCGGCATGGACAACGACAGCGTGGACCAGTACACGCAGTTTCTGCTGCAAAGCAGAGTCAACTCCCGATTGGTCGAGTTCCGCGAGCCGGGCGCAGACGGCCAGCCCGGCACACTCAAAATGCTCTCCATTCTGGACGTATTGGAGGACGGGCTGTCGGCGGTCTACACCTTCTACGATCCGGAAGACCACGCCAGCTACGGCACCTTCAATGTGCTGTGGCAAATTCAGCAGGCGAAGGCCATGAACCTGCCTTATGTCTATCTTGGTTACTGGATCTCCGAGAGTCAGAAGATGCGCTACAAGGCCAGCTTTTTGCCACATGAGATTCGCCAGGGCGAGCTATGGCAACGCGTAGACAGGCAGAGCATTGTGCGCTCGCAAATTGAAGAGTGACGCCACAAAAAACTGCACATGGATATATGAGCGGATGACATGGCTGCAAGGCTGCAGCACCGCTAGAATGCCCCCATCCCGCAAAGTATCTCCAACGCATGAAAAAAGACGACCTATCGGCCTCCGCAAAGCCCAGCGTCCAGGTTCTGGAACGCATGTTCACGTTGATCGACGTGCTGGCATCGCGTGAGGAAGCGGTTTCTTTGAAGGAGATCAGCGAACGCACGGGCCTGCATCCATCCACCACGCACCGCATCCTCAATGACCTTGCACTGGGCCGCTTTGTGGATCGCCCCGAATCAGGCAGCTACCGCCTGGGCATGCGCTTTCTGGAACTGGGCAACCTGGTCAAGGCCCGGCTGAACGTACGTGAAGTGGCGCTGACCCCCATGCGTCAGCTTTACAAGCAGATTCAGCAGCCCATCAGCCTGTCCGTGCGCCAGGGCGACGAGATTGTCTATGTGGAACGCGCCTACAGCGAGCGCTCCGGCATGCAGGTGGTACGCGCCATCGGTGGCCATGCCCCTTTGCATCTGACCTCCAACGGCAAGCTGTTTCTGGCGGCCGATGACGCCCAGCAGGTGCGCGCCTACGCCATGCGCACCGGCCTGCCAGGCAAGACCCATTTCAGCATCACCCAGCTGGGCGACCTGGAACATGAGTTGGCCAAGGTACGCCAATACGGCATTGCCCGCGACAACGAAGAGCTGGAATTGGGCGTGCGCTGCATGGCCGCCGGCATTTACGACGACCAGAGCAAGCTGATTGCAGGCCTGTCCATCTCTGCCCCTGCAGACCGCCTTGATGAGAGCTGGGCCCCCAGGCTGCAGGCCACGGTTCAGGAAATTTCCGTGGCGCTGGGTTTCAGCGGCACACGCCCGGCCCCGGCTCAAGCAACGGCCAACCCCTATAGCCGCAGCCAGCACGGCTGAATCTCTTCGCTCCAATGACTGGAGCGAGCTCATCTCGCAATCTGCAAAAGGGCTGGAAGGCCATTTCAGATATGGACCCAATAAAAAAGGTTCATCGCGCATTACCGGGGAAGGCTGCGCGAATCTTCAGAAAGAAATAGTCCTGATCGCGGTAGCCATAGGCCCGGCGCTTGATGACCTTGATGGTGTTGTTGATGCCCTCGACAACACTTGTGTTCAACGGATGCCGGCATCGGGCGATGATCCCGTGCAGGTAGCTTTGCAAGCGCTGAGCAAAGGTGCTCAGTGCTGTAATACCGCTTTGGCGCGCTTGCTCACACCAGTGCTGCCAGGCGCGATGCGCCCAAGCCGGACGACGGTAAAACCACAGCTGTTTTAGCTCATCGCGCAAGACGTATACCGCCATTAATGGCTCATTGGCCGCCAGCAGCTCCTTGAGCTGCACTGCTTGTTGAGCCTGCAGCTTGTTGCGATTGCGCAGTAGCAACCAGCGGCTGGACTTGAGCACCTTGCGCGCCAAGGGCTGTTGGCGCAGCAAGTTGGCCTGATCGACACGCACTCGGTCGATAACCTCCCGGCCATACTTGGCCACGACATGGAACAGGTCATAGACGATCTCGGCGTTGGGGCAGTTGGCCTGGATCTCCAGCTCGTAGGCAGTAGTCATGTCGATAGCAACCGCGCGAATGCGCTGGGCAACGCCAACGGGCAACTGCTCGAAGAACTGGCGGGCCGTCTCGCGTGAGCGCCCTTGCCCCACCCACAGCACCTGCCGGCTGATGGGGTCGATGACGACTGTGGCGTAGCGATGGCCCTTGTGCAACGCAAACTCGTCCATTGCCAAGTACTCGATCCGCTCCCATTGCGGCTGCGCGGTAGTGGCCAGCAATAAGGTCTTGTCGATGGACTTGACCGTGTGCCACCCAAGATCGAAGAAGGCCGCGACTGCCTTGATGCTGCTGCTGCGAAGCAACTGGCTGCACGCCTGTGCCAGACGGTCTGTGACGCGCTGGTAGCGACCGAGCCAGCTGAGTTTCTCCAGGCGCGGGCCACCACAGCTATCGCACCACAGACGCCGACGCGGCACATGCAGCACCACCTTGTACTCGAACAATGCCAGATCGCGCACGCGCCGTGTCGTGGTCTCATGGACTTGGCTGCACTGCGCACCGCAGCGTTCGCAATGCATGACGCTGGCCTGCGGCTTCAGATAGATCGACACGGTGCGGCTATCGCCCTGGGGCCACTGCACACGTTCAACCTCGTAGCCCTCCCAGCCGCCAAGAGCCTGCAATAACTTCGAGTCCAGCATTTGATTTGTTCTCCGATGTCAGCTTCGCTGTCGTCAGATTACAAAACGAACGGGCTCATCTCCACGGAATTCCTCGATGAACCATAAAAAAGCGCTACCGAGGTAGCGCTTTTTTGCTGACGGACCTGGCCCTCGCCAGGCTCAGCCGCGGATACGGCTGGCAATCGTGTTGCTGGCTGTGGGGCCCTTGCTTTCCATCCAGTGACGCACTCGCTCGGCATCTGCCAGGCGGCTGAACTTGCCTGCGGAATCCAGGAACACCATGATCAGCTTGCGCCCGGCCACATGGGCCTGCATCACAAGGCAGCGTCCGGCTTCGGAGATATAGCCGGTCTTTTGCAGGCCGATATCCCAGTTGTCGCTCTTGACCAGACGGTTGGTGTTGTTGAACTGCAGCGTGCGACGACCCACGGCCACTTCATAGCCGGGCGATGTGGAGTATTCGCGCATCAGCGGATCCGCATGGGCCACCGCCACCAGGCGCGCCAGATCGCGCGCGCTGGACTGGTTGCTGCTGGACAGGCCGGTGGGCTCGACATAGCGCGTGTCCTTCATGCCCAGCTGCAGCGCCTTGGAATTCATCAGCTGCACAAACTGCGCCAGACCGCCGGGATAGGTTCGTCCCAGGGCATGGGCAGCACGGTTCTCGCTGGACATCAGCGCAAGATGCATCATCTCGGCGCGCGTCAAGGTGGTACCTACACGCAGGCGAGAGCTGCTGTGCTTTTCGGTATCCACATCGTCCTGCGTGATGGTGATCATCTCGTCCATGGGCAGACGGGCCTGAGAGATCAGCAGACCGGTCATCAGCTTGGTCAACGAGGCAATGGGCAGCACGGCCTGATCGTTCTTGCTCAGCAGAACCTCATGTGTGTCCTGGTCGATCACATAAGCCACGCTGCTTTGCAGATCCAGAGGATCCGAGACGGAGTGAAGACCCGCCATCTGCCCGTAGGACAGGCGTGCGGGCTCGACCGCCGCGGCAGTTGCTGCCGCCGCAACCGCAGCACCGGTGGCTCCTGCCCTGGCCAGACGCTTCTTGCCGCCGGTCTTCTCGTCTCTTTCGGCCTTGGCTGCTAGAACAGTCTTGCCGCCCTTCTTGCTTGCAAGCTTGGCGTCTGCCTTTTCCGGCTTGCCCTTGGCGACCTTTGCGCTTTTGGGCTGGGCTGCAGCACGAGCCTTACCAGCCGGCTCCTTGGCCGCTTTCTTCGCAGAAGCCGCAGCAGCCACGGGCTTTTTGGAGTCTTTCTTGGGCGCCGCCGCATGCGCTGCCGGAGCAGCCAGAGCACAGCTCAACAGAGCCAAAGACACCACCTGGGTGAGTTTTGCAAGGCGAAATGGACGCAGCAGCTGCATGCGATACTCCAGACAACAAGGTGTAAGGATTTAATTCAATCAAAAAAGTTGTGCAGTGACAAGCACTTGCACAACCTTCTCGATAATCTGAGTGAAATTATAAATCCAGCAGTCAACCTTGTGCTGCAACAACTTCCTGATTGCTATGCAATTTGTTCAAAGCGCTCAGATAAGCCTTGGCCGATGCGACCACAATATCGGGGTCAGCACCCACTCCGTTGACGACGCGACCACTGCGCTGCAAGCGCACCGTCACCTCGCCCTGACTCTCGGTTGAGCCGCTGATGGCATTGACGGAATACAGCACCATTTCTGCACCGCTCTTGACTTCGGACTCGATGGCCTTGAACGAGGCATCGACCGGACCATTGCCGTCGGAGCTGGCCTTGATTTCCCGGCCTGCATTGCTGAAGACCACGCTGGCATGTGGGCGCTCACCTGTTTCGCTCTGCTGGGCCAGCGAAATGAACTGGAACTGATTGTCCTGGTGCTCCGCTCCTTCGGCATTCACCAGCGCCAGAATGTCCTCGTCAAAAATCTCGCTCTTTCGGTCCGCGAGCTCCTTGAAACGCGTGAAGGCCTGGTTGATGGCAGCTTCGCTGTCCAGTTCCACCCCCAACTCCTGCAGGCGCTGCTTGAAAGCGTTGCGACCACTGAGCTTGCCCAGCACGATCTTGTTGGCCGCCCAGCCCACGTCCTCGGCACGCATGATTTCGTAGGTGTCACGCGCCTTGAGCACGCCGTCCTGATGAATGCCGGAGGCATGGGCAAAGGCGTTGGCTCCCACCACAGCCTTGTTGGGTTGCACCACAAAGCCCGTGGTCTGGCTGACCAGGCGGCTGGCGGCCACGATATGCTGGGTATCGATATTCACATCCAGGCCGAAGTAGTCCTTGCGCGTCTTGATGGCCATGACCACTTCTTCAAGTGAGCAGTTACCCGCGCGCTCCCCAAGACCATTGATGGTGCATTCGATCTGGCGCGCACCGCCGATCTTCACGCCCGCCAGAGAATTCGCAACCGCCATGCCCAGGTCGTTGTGGCAATGCACGGACCAGACGGCCTTGTCGCTGTTGGGCACGCGCTCGCGCAGGTTGCGAATGAATTCACCATAGAGCTCGGGAATCGCGTAACCCACGGTGTCGGGCACGTTGATGGTGGTTGCACCTTCCTTGATGACCACCTCGATCACACGCGCCAGAAAATCGGGTTCGCTGCGATAGCCGTCCTCCGCGCTGAACTCGATGTCTTCGATGAGATTGCGCCCGAAGCGCACCGCCTGCTTGGCCTGCTCCAGCACCTGTTCGGGTGTCATGCGCAGCTTTTTCTCCATATGCAGCGGGCTGGTGGCGATGAAGGTATGAATGCGAGCGCGGTTGGCATCCTTCAACGACTCGGCCGCACGCGCGATGTCGCGGTCGTTGGCGCGGGAGAGCGAGCAGACCGTGGAGTCCTTGATGGCACGTGCAATGGTCTGGATGGACTCGAAGTCGCCATTGGATGCCGCAGCAAACCCCGCCTCGATCACATCGACCTTCAGACGCTCCAGCTGACGGGCAATACGCAGCTTTTCATCGCGTGTCATGGAAGCGCCGGGCGATTGCTCGCCGTCACGCAAGGTGGTGTCGAAAATAATGAGCTGATCGGACATGGTGGGGACTCTCTATGTGATGGCGCCGGTAGGCACCTGTTTTGACTGGAGGATTGCCGACAAAAAAGCCGGTGCGCTTTTGGCGACACCGGCTTTGAACCTTTTATGCAGCTACCGCCTCTTCAGCGACAGCGGTAACGCGCTGTACTCCCGAGATGATGGCGCGCAACGAGGCGGAAACGATATTGGCATCCACCCCTACGCCGTAGCAGACCTGAGCATCGTCCACGCGCAATTCCACATAGGCAATCGCCTTGGCATTCGCACCCTCGCCAATCGCATGCTCGGCATAGTTGAGCACGCGCACATTGCGACCGACGTTAGCCGACAACGCCTGCACGAAGGCATCAATGGGGCCCGTACCTTCGCCTTCCAAAAAATACTTTTCTCCGGCGATCTCGATGTGGGAAGTCATATTGACCACGCCATCTGCCTCGCTCAGGCGATATTGAGGCGCCTTGACGGTGTTGACTCCATATTCGCGCTGGAACAGCTCCCACAGATCCGCAGCCGACAATTCCTTGCCGCTGGCATCCATCTCGCGCTGCACGACCTGGCTGAACTCGATCTGCAGGCGACGAGGCAGCTGAAGCCCGTATTCGCTTTCGAGCAGATAGGCAATGCCGCCCTTGCCCGACTGGCTGTTCACGCGAATCACCGCCTCATAGCTGCGACCCAGGTCCTTGGGATCGATGGGCAGATAAGGCATATCCCAGATATCGCCTTCCTTGTGGGCGGCGAAAGCCTTCTTGATGGCGTCCTGGTGGGAGCCGGAGAAGGAGGTGTAGACCAAGTCACCCACGTAAGGATGACGAGGATGCACGGGCAACTGGTTGCAATGCTCAACCGTTGCACGGATATCGTCGATGTCGGAAAAATCCAGGCCGGGGTTCACGCCCTGGATATACATATTGAGCGCCACATTCACCACGTCCAGATTGCCGGTGCGCTCGCCATTGCCGAACAGGCAGCCTTCCAGACGGTCCGCGCCGGCCATGAGGGACAACTCCGCTGCCGCCGTTCCCGTGCCGCGGTCGTTATGAGGATGGACCGAGATCACCACGCTGTCACGGCGCTTGATGTTGCGATGCGTCCACTCCACCATGTCGGCAAAGATATTGGGCGTGGAATGCTCCACTGTGGTGGGCAGGTTGATGATGCACTTGTTCTCGGGTGTGGGCTGCCAGACATCGGTGACGGCGTCGATCACGCGCCTGGAGAACTCCAGCTCGGTATCCGAATACATTTCGGGCGAGTACTGGAAGGTCCACTTGGTGTTGGGGTGCTGGGCCGCGATGTCCTTGAACATCTGCGCATTGGTCACGGCCAGCTCCACGATCTCGTCTTCACTCATGTTCAGCACCACGCGGCGCATCACGGGAGCCGTGGCGTTGTAGAGATGGACAATGGCGCGAGGTACGCCTTCCAGCGCCTCGAAAGTGCGACGAATCAGGTGCTCACGCGCCTGTGTCAGCACCTGTACGGTCACGTCGTCGGGAATGCGGTTTTCCTCGATGAGCTTGCGCATGAAGTCGAACTCGATCTGCGAAGCCGAAGGAAAGCCCACTTCGATTTCCTTGAAGCCGATCTTCACCAGTTGCTCGAACATGCGCACCTTGCGCTCGATGTCCATGGGCTCGATCAGGGCCTGGTTGCCGTCACGCAGATCCACGCTGCACCAGACCGGGGGCTTGGTGATGACCGCGTCGGGCCAGGTGCGATCGGTCAGACGCACGGGGGCGAAAGCGCGGTATTTGGTGGAAGGGTTTTGCAACATGGTGAGTCTCTTTAGTCGAAATTAGAGGAAATTGAACCCAGCTCCAGCGACGCCCAAAAGCAAAAACGGCCCGTCGCTGATGCTACGGGCCGCCAAGTAGGGTGTGTTTGTACGCGCGCGCTACTTTCTCTGCCCGTTGGACATTAGTAGTAGAGCTAGCGACAGGTTTTGCATGCGGCTCACTTTAACACAAGAAAAGTTGACAGGGCCAGGATTTTTTGGAGCCGCACTTCAATCGTCGTGCAGACCACGCTCATCGGGCTCGTCCTTGGAGGTTGCCACGATGCTGACCTGCTCGCCCTTGGAACGGCGCCAGGCGTAGATCACATAACCCGAGATCGAGTAACCGACAAACACCAGGAACAGCATGGTTGCAGGCTCGATGCTGACCACGGCCATCAGCAGGGCCACCACCACCAGCGAGACAAATGGCATGCTCTTGGCGCCGCCGATGTCCTTGAAGCTGTAATAGGGAATATTGGTGACCATGGTCAGGCCTGCGAACAGCGTGATGGCGAACATGATCCAGGACAGATCGGCCCTGTCCGTGGGATAACCCCCGAACCAGGAAATCACATCGCCAAAGATGGGCACGTCGCGATGGGAAACCATCAGGGCACTGGTCAGCCAGATAAAGCCCGCCACCAGAGCCGCTGCCGCAGGTGAAGGCATGCCCTGGAAGTAGCGCTTGTCCACCACGGCCGTATTCACGTTGAAGCGAGCCAGGCGCAGTGCCGCGCAGGCGCAATACACAAAGGCGGCAATCCAGCCCCAGCGCCCCAGGGGACGCAAGGCCCATTCATAGGCAATCAGCGCAGGCGCGGCACCAAAGGACACCATATCGGAGAGCGAATCCATCTGCTCGCCGAACGCGCTTTGCGTGTGCGTCATGCGCGCCACGCGACCGTCAAGACTGTCGAGCACCATGGCGCAGAAAACACCCACGGCCGCCAGTTCGAACTTGTTGTTCATGGCCATGACGATGGCGTAGAAACCGCCAAACAGCGCTGCCAGCGTGAACAGATTGGGCAGCACATAAATGCCTTTGCGCGGCTTGCGCGGCATTCCACTCAGATCGGCAGAATCATTGCTGTTTTGCATCAAACAGACCTCCAGTGCTTGCATGTCAGATGCATGCAGCTATTAAAACGATAGTATTTCAAGCACGGCCATCATGACCATGTCCCTGCCACCAGTGTACCCGCCACACAGATCGCATCCGGAATGAAAAAAGGCCACCTCGAAGGTGGCCTCTTGCCCAAGCACAGTCATCCGGCTTGCGCCGAATGACTTGCCTGCATCAGTTGCGGGTCTGGTCGACCAGCTTGTTCTTGGAGATCCAAGGCATCATGGAGCGCAGCTGACCGCCCACTTGCTCGATGGCGTGATCGGCGTTCTGGCGACGACGGGCAGTCATCGAAGGATAGTTCAGGCGGCCTTCGCTGATGAACATCTTGGCGTATTCACCGCTCTGGATGCGCTTGAGGGCGTTGCGCATGGCCTTGCGGGATTCTTCGTTGATGACTTCGGGGCCGGTCACGTACTCGCCATACTCCGCGTTGTTGGAGATGGAGTAGTTCATGTTGGCGATGCCGCCTTCATACATCAGGTCAACGATCAGCTTCAGCTCGTGCAGGCACTCGAAGTAAGCCATTTCGGGAGCGTAGCCAGCTTCGGTCAGCGTCTCGAAGCCCATCTTCACCAGCTCCACGGCACCGCCGCACAGCACGGCCTGCTCGCCGAACAGGTCGGTTTCGGTTTCTTCCTTGAAGTTGGTTTCGATGATGCCGCCCTTGCCGCCGCCGTTGGCGGAAGCATAGGACAGGGCCACGTCACGAGCCTTGCCGGACTTGTCCTGGTAGATGGCGATCAGGGAAGGCACGCCGCCGCCCTTCAGGTATTCGGAGCGCACGGTGTGGCCGGGGCCCTTGGGGGCGACCATGATCACATCCAGATCGGCGCGGGGCACGACCTGGTTGTAGTGCACGTTGAAGCCGTGAGCGAAAGCCAGTGTAGCGCCGGATTTGATGTTGGGCTCGACGTTGTTCTTGTACACCTCGGGGATGTTCTCGTCGGGCAGCAGGATCATGACCACGTCGGCAGCCTTCACCGCGTCGTTCACTTCCATCACGGTCAGACCGGCCTTGCCGACCTTGTCCCAGGAAGAGCCGCCCTTGCGCAGACCGACCACAACCTTCACGCCGCTGTCGTTCAGGTTTTGAGCATGTGCGTGGCCTTGGCTGCCGTAGCCGATGATGGCAACAGTCTTGCCCTTGATCAGGCTCAGGTCACAGTCCTTGTCGTAGAAAACTTTCATGATGGCTCCAGGTCTCTTATCTTGAGGGGGTTAAAAAGGTTTGTTCAGATTCAAAAGTGGTGCAACGCAGCCATTAGACACGCAGAATGCGTTCGCCACGACCAATACCCGAGGCGCCTGTGCGAACGGTCTCAAGGATGGCAGTGCGATCAAGGGCTTGCAGGAAGGCGTCGTTCTTGGACTGGTCGCCGGTCAGCTCAACGGTGTAGCTCTTCTCGGTCACGTCGATGATGCGGCCGCGGAAGATGTCCGCCATGCGCTTCATTTCCTCGCGTTCCTTGCCGACGGCACGCACCTTGACCATCATCAGCTCGCGCTCGGTGTAAGCACCTTCGGTCAGGTCCACCACTTTAACCACTTCAATCAGTCGGTTCAGGTGCTTTGTGATTTGCTCAATCACATCATCCGAGCCCGTGGTGAGGATGGTCATGCGCGACAGAGAGGGATCCTCGGTCGGTGCAACTGTCAGGGATTCAATGTTGTAGCCACGGGCAGAAAACAGGCCCACGACGCGTGACAGTGCTCCAGGCTCGTTCTCGAGCAGCACGGCAATAATGTGTTTCATTGGGAGATTCCTCTTTTCGCCGCCCTCCCCTGACACCGGTAAGTGCCAGGCTCGGCGGACAATAGATTCGTCAAAAAATGCTATTTAAAATATAGCCACTTGGGATTGACATGTAAGCGCTTGATGCCGATTTCATTGGAAATCGGCTTTCCATGCATCACAGGTCGTCAGCGCCCAGCAGCATTTCCGTGATGCCACGGCCGGCTTGCACCATGGGGAACACGTTCTCGGTCGGGTCGGTGCGGAAGTCCAGGAAGACCGTCTTGCTTTCTTCGCGCACGATGCGGCGTGCCTCGCGCAGCGCAGCTTCGACATCGGCAGGCTTTTCGATCAGCAGGCCACGGTGGCCGAAGGCCTCCGCCAGCTTCACGAAGTCGGGCAGCGAATCCATATAGCTGCTCGAGTAGCGACCCGAGTATTCGATTTCCTGCCACTGACGCACCATGCCCAGGAAGCGGTTGTTCAGCGCGCAGATGACCACCGGGGTGTTGTACTGCTTGCAAGTGGCCAGCTCCTGAATATTCATCTGGATCGAGCCTTCGCCCGTGATGCAGAAGACTTCGGAGTCGGGCTTGGCCAGCTTGATGCCCATGGCGTAAGGCAGACCCACGCCCATGGTGCCCAGACCGCCGGAGTTGATCCAGCGACGGGGTTCATCAAAGCGGTAGTACTGCGCCGCCCACATCTGGTGCTGACCCACATCGGAGGTGATGTAGGCGTCCGCATCCTTGGTCATGTTCCACAGCGTGTCGACCACGTACTGGGGCTTGATGACTTCGGTATTGGACTTGTCGTAGCTCAGACAGTCGCGGCTGCGCCAGCCTTCGATGGTGGTCCACCATTGGGCTACGGCCGCTTCATCAGGGCGCTGCGCCGACTCGCGCAGCATGGCGATCAGCTCGTTGAGCACATCCTTGACATCGCCCACGATGGGCACATCCACCTTCACGCGCTTGGAGATGGAGGAAGGATCGATGTCGATATGGATGATCTTGCGCTCCACCGACATGAAATGCTTGGGATTGCCGATCACGCGATCGTCAAAGCGCGCACCCACGGCCAGCAGCACATCGCAGTTCTGCATGGCATTGTTGGCTTCGATGGTGCCATGCATACCCAGCATGCCCAGGAACTTCCGGTCGCTGGCCGGGTAGGCGCCCAGGCCCATCAGCGTATTCGTGACCGGGTAGCCCAGCATGTCCACCAGCTGACGCAGTTCGTTGCAGGCATTGCCCAGCAGCACGCCGCCGCCGGTGTAGATATAAGGGCGCTTGGCCGTCAGCAGCAACTGCAGAGCCTTGCGAATCTGGCCGGCATGACCCTTTTTGACAGGGTTGTACGAGCGCATTTCCACTTTCTCAGGATAGCCCGTGTACAGCGCCTTCTTGAAGGACACGTCCTTGGGAATATCCACCACCACAGGGCCGGGGCGGCCGGTGCGGGCGATGTGGAAAGCCTTTTTCATGGTCTCGGCCAGCTCGCGCACATCCTTGACCAGGAAGTTGTGCTTGACGATGGGACGAGTGATGCCCACGGTGTCGCACTCTTGGAATGCGTCGGTACCGATGTAATTGGTCGATGTCTGTCCCGCGATCACCACCATGGGGATGGAGTCGGTATAGGCGGTGGCAATGCCCGTCACCGCATTGGTCAGACCGGGGCCGGAAGTCACCAGCGCCACGCCCACTTCACCGGTGGCACGCGCAAAACCGTCGGCTGCATGCACGGCCGCCTGCTCGTGGCGCACCAGCACATGCTGAATGCTGTCCTGCTTGTAGAGCGCGTCGTAGATATAGAGAACTGCCCCGCCAGGGTAACCCCACAGGTGCTTGACACCTTCGGCCTGAAGCGACTTGATGAGGATTTCGGAGCCCATCAATTCCTGGGCGCCCTTGGGGGACGATGCGGCGGCTGCAGAGGCCAGCTCGGCTTTGGAGATTTCCATGATCAACCTTTGTGAATTTCTCTAACGAAAAACCTTCGGTGCCCTTAGCCTGAAGCCCTTGTGAGGCCGGTTTAGGACTTAAGACCACATGCCATGGACGTTTGTGTGTACGCCGGACCGTGATCCGTTTGCTTCTTTAAGTTGAAGATCATTATCGCACTGCAACAAGACCTTCAAATGCAGTACACAAAAAAACATCATCGGATGCGATAATCTGCCGCTTTCGCCACTACCTAACTCCCGCTTTCTCCAGGGTTACTCTCTCTTGGCCACAGAACAAGAACTGTCTGCATTCCTCAAAGACGTTGAAAAGCGCGCCTTCAAACGCAGCGTTTTCCACGTCCGCGACGAGGAGGCCGCCCTGGATATCGTGCAGGACAGCATGCTCAAACTGGCCCAGCACTATGGGGACAAACCGGTCAATGAACTGCCCATGCTGTTCCAGCGCATCCTGTCGAACAGCACCCTGGACTGGTTTCGCCGCCAGAAGACCCAGAAAGCCGTCTTCACCCACTTCAGCGACCTGGAGTCCTCCGTAGACTCAGACAGCGACTTCGACTGGCTGGAAACCTATGCCACCAACAGCGACGAATCGGCCGCCAGCAACGCCGAGAGCCTGACCGAACGCAAGCAGACACTGCAAAGCATAGAAAAAGAGATACAGGAGCTGCCTGCACGTCAACGCGAGGCCTTTCTCATGCGTTACTGGGAAGAGATGGATGTCGCGGAGACCGCTGCCGCCATGGGTTGCTCAGAAGGCAGCGTCAAAACCCATTGCTTTCGCGCCATCCAAACATTGAGCAAGGCACTCAAGGCCAAAGGAATCGAGTTATGAAATCCGTGCCCACCCTCCGGCAAGAACAGGCCGTCGACCGTATCGCCCGTCAAATCACTGCCCGACTGAGTGAGGGTGAAGCCTTGCTCCCGTATGAAGTCACCGAACGTCTGCGCGCCTCCCGTGAGCAAGCCGTGTCCATACGCCGCCGCGAAGCGTCTGTACTGCTCGTTCAGACTAGTACCGCGACATCTGCCCAGGGCAGTACCCTGACACTGGGCAGCCCCGACGAGGGTAACGGCTGGTGGCGCACCCTGGTCTCGGCCATCCCCGTTTTTGCACTCATTGCGGGCCTGGTAATCTACAACTCCGACACCGAACAAAGTATGCTGAGCGAAGTCACCGAGGTCGATACCGCCTTGCTGACCGATGATCTGCCTCCTGCTGCCTACTCTGACCCTGGCTTCATCCAGTACCTCAAGACCTCGGCAGCCACCCCATCAGAACACTAAACAGCCTGCCACCTCTGCCTTGATGCCCACTGAGAAGCGCTCCCTCCTGAAACCCGACATCACCGCCGCCATCATGGCGGCGCTGTTGTTGGTGGCCTTGAGCTGGACAGGATGGAATGTCGTGCAGCAAGTCAGGCTGGCACCCAGCTCCGTCCCCCCCGCCACGGTAGCTGCATCCAGATCCATGCATGCAGACCCGTCCACGCGCCAGAGAGCATCGGCACAGGCTTCGGGTCCACGCTGGGGCGAACTCAGCAGCCACCAGCGCGAGATTCTGCAGCCGCTGCAAGAGCGCTGGGCCATGATCGGCTCGGTACAGAAGCGCCGCTGGATTGCCCTGGCGGATGGCTTTGACAAACTCAGCGAGCACGAACAGCAAAAACTTCATGACCGCATGGAAGCCTGGTCCGGCCTGAGTGCCGCCCAGCGCAACCAGGCTCGCCTGAACTTCGCCATTACCAACAAGCTCGCGACAGACAAGCAGGCCCAGTGGGAGGCCTACCAGGCTCTGAGCGATGAAGAAAAGCGACTGCTGGCCGCCCGCGCCACCCCCAAGGTGATAAGCGCCGCACCGGCCATCAAGCCTGTGCCCTCCAAGAAGCTGGCGCGCATTCCTGCTGCCACGGCCTCCCCCAATACCGTCCCCAATCTGCCCAAGATTCCGCCCGCGACCATTCATCACCCACCACCGCCCGTGCCCGCAACCCCAGCCATGGTGGAGACGCACCCCATCCGTACGCCCTCGGTGATTGTGGAGACGGCTCCCGTGGACATTCCTCGCGCCACCCCGATCACCCTGCCTCCGCTGGATGCGCCAGGTCAAGACTCGCACCAATGACAGTGCCGATGCGGCAAGCCGAGTTTCAAGCCTGCTGACCTGGACCCTACAATTCCCTCATGCAGCAAGACACCCCGATCCGCGAAGGCAGTGCAGCACCCTCAACCACTCCTGACTTCATAGCACCAAGCCTGCGTCGCCGCATGGCTTGCTGGCTCTACGAGGGCATGCTTTTGTTTGGCGTGGTGTTCATCGCCGGCTATTTGTTCGGCACGTTGTCTCAGACGCGCAATGCACTCGACAATCGGCATCTGCTGCAGGCCTTCATGCTGGTGGTGCTGGGGATTTACTTTGTCTGGTTCTGGAGCAAGGGCCAGACGCTGGCCATGAAGACCTGGCATATCCGCGTGGTCGATACACAAGGTCGCCCCTTGACGCAAACCCGCGCCCTGCTGCGCTACGCAGCCAGCTGGATGTGGTGGCTGCCACCGCTGGCCCTGCTCTACCCGCTGGGCCTGCCGCCACTGGAGGTGCTGGTGCTGCTCATGGGCTGGATTCTGATCTGGGCGCTGCTGAGCCGCTTTCACCCCAGAAAGCAGTTCTGGCACGACGCCTGGGCCGGCACCCAGCTGGTGCATCAGCCCCCAACTCCCAAACGCATCCGCTGACCCGATCTCTCCATGAGCACCTCCTCACCCGACCCCGTCAACCCGCAAAAAAGCCGTACCGGACTGTCCCGGGTGCTGCATGCCGGCGGCTACTCACTGGCTGGCCTCAAGGCCGGCTGGCATGAAAAAGCATTTCAGCAAGAAGCAATCTGTGCTGCCGTCATGCTTCCTCTGGCGCTCTGGCTGGGCCAGGGCTGGGAGCAGACAGCGCTGCTGGCCGGCACCGTCATACTGGTTCTCATTGTGGAATTGCTCAATACCGGCATAGAGGCAGCCATAGACCGTATCGGCCCCGAATGGCACGAGCTGTCCAAGAAAGCCAAGGACATGGGCAGCGCCGCTGTATTTCTGGCCCTGTGCCTTTGCGGAGCCGTCTGGGCTGCCGCTCTCTATCACCGTTTCATCGTATGACTCAACCCGCTTTTTCCATTTGCGTGTACTGCGGCTCACGCCCCGGCACCAACCCTCAATTCACCGAAGTCGCCAAGGCCGTGGGCCAATGGATAGGCTCGCGCGGCGGCCAGCTGGTCTATGGCGGTGGACGCAGCGGCCTGATGGGCGTGGTGGCCGAAGCCACGCAACAAGCTGGCGGCCGTGTAGTCGGCATCATCCCTCAGGCACTGGTCGACAAGGAACTGGCCAACCAGGCCTGCGACGAGCTGCACATCGTCAAGAACATGCACGAGCGCAAGGCCATGATGGCCGAGCGCAGCGATGCCTTCGTGGCCCTGCCCGGCGGCATCGGCACGTTTGAAGAGCTGTTCGAAGTCTGGACCTGGCGCCAACTGGGCTACCACGACAAGCCCGTCGGCATTCTCAATGTGGATGGCTATTACGACGCCATGCTGCAGTTTCTTCAGTCCTGCGTGGGCAACGGCTTCATGGGCGAGTGGCAGATGGGCCTGGTCGAAAGCGGCAGCGACACCTCTGCCCTGCTGCAAAATCTCGTCCAGAATGCCGGCAGCCAGCTGGATACACCGCCTCTGCGCTCGGTGATCTAAGCCCTGAAAACTCTCTGCAGGGCGACGTTCGCCGGCCTGCAGGCAGTGCGCACACCCACCCCCCGGGCCATGAAAAAAGCCAGACACAAGGTCTGGCTTTCTGACTGGGGCGCATGACCGGGGCGCGACATGGCGACTTAGACAGCAGTGTCGTCCAACTCGCCCGTGCGGATGCGCACCACCCGCTCCACGGGGGTGATGAAGATCTTGCCGTCACCAATCTTGCCGGTGCGCGCGACATTGACGACTGCATCCACGCAGCGGTCCACGTCTTCATCTCGCACCACGACTTCGATCTTCACCTTGGGCAGAAAATCCACCACATACTCGGCGCCACGATAGAGCTCGGTGTGGCCTTTCTGGCGGCCAAAACCCTTGACTTCGGTCACGGTCAGACCGTTCACCCCACACTCGGCCAGGGCCTCGCGCACTTCCTCGAGCTTGAAGGGCTTGATGACGGCAGTAATCATTTTCATGGGGCTGGTTCCTCAATTGATTGAAATCGGCAAAACACCGGAGGCAGAACCTCAGGCGCGAAATTTGTTGGTGATGGGATAGCGCCAGTCCTTGCCGAAGCTACGCATCGTCAGACGTGGACCGACCGGCGCCTGGCGACGCTTGTACTCATTGATTTGTATCAGACGCGTGACCCGCTCCACATCCGCAGGCGCAAAGCCCTCGGCGACGATGGAGCTTATGCTCTCGTTGTTTTCCATGTAGCGGGACACGATGGCATCCAGCACCTCGTAGTCCGGCAGGCTGTCCTGATCCTTCTGATCGGGGCGCAACTCAGCACTGGGCGGACGCGTGATGATGCGCTCGGGGATGGGATCGAGCCCCGTGCCGAAGGGATCGTTGGCATTGCGCCAGCGTGCCAGCGCAAACACCTCGGTCTTGAACACATCCTTGATGACGGCAAAACCGCCGGCCATGTCGCCGTACAGCGTGCAATAGCCGGTGGACATCTCGCTCTTGTTGCCTGTGGTCAGCACGATGGAGCCAAACTTGTTGCTCATGGCCATCAGCAGGGTACCGCGAATGCGGGCCTGCAGATTTTCCTCGGTCGTGTCTTCGGCGCGCCCGGCAAAAGTGCCTGCCAGCGCAGCCTTGAAGGCTTCGAACTGCGGCGCGATATCGATTTCTTCGTGCTGCACGCCCACGCGCTCGGACATCTCGCGCGCATCAAGCCAGCTGATATCGGCCGTATAGGGCGAAGGCATCATGACCGTGCGCACCTTGTCCGCACCCAGCGCGTCCACGGCGATGGCCAGTACCAGGGCCGAGTCCATGCCTCCCGACAGGCCGATGAGTGCGCCCGGGAAACGGTTCTTGCCCACATAGTCGCGCACGGACAGCACCAGCGCAGACCAGAGCGCCTGATGGTGGCCCGGCAGAGGCCTGACTTCGCCCATCAGCGTCACGCCGCCATCGCCCGCATGCGCAGCCACCATGGGCAGCTCTTCCTCGAAAGCTGCCGCGCGAGCCGACACCTGACCGCTGGCGTCGACCGCAAACGAGCAGCCGTCGAACACGACTTCATCCTGGCCGCCTACCAGATGGGCATACACAAGGGGAACCGCATTTTCCATGGCGCGCTGCGCAATCACCGCCTCGCGCTCGGAGGGCTTCCCGCCATGGAACGGCGAGGCATTGATGACGGCCAGCAACTGGGCGCCGGCGGCCACGGCCGCCCGCGCAGGGCCGGCATGCCAGGCGTCTTCGCAAATCAGCAGTCCGACCTGGATGCCGTCCAGCTCGAAGACACAGCTCTCTTCACCGGCCGCAAAGTAGCGCTGTTCGTCGAACACGCCAAAATTAGGCAGCAGCTGCTTGTAATAGCGCGCAATCCGCTGGCCGTCGCGCAGCACGCTGGCAGCGTTGAACAGTCTCTCACCTTGCTCATCGCGCTGCGGGTGACCGATGACCAGCGCCAGCCCCGGCCATTGGGCACTGGCTTGCTGCAACTGCTGCAGAGCCGCATCGCAGGCTTCCAAAAATGCCGGACGCAGATACAGGTCCTCAGCCGCGTAGCCACACAGGGCAAGCTCGGGCGTGAGCAGCAGGCGAGCACCGTTGGCATAAGCTTCAGCAGCAGCGGCGATGATTTTCTGGACATTGCCAGAGAGGTCTCCCACAACAAAATTGCGTTGGGCACAGCAAATGGAAAGCGTCATGAAAAGCAAGCTAGGCGGTGAGGCCACGAGCCCCCGCGACAATCAGGGCATGGCCGAAAACAAGATTATCACTCGCGTGCTTGCCAGCGTGCAGCAGCTGGACGCACAAACCTGGAATGTGCTGCTGGCCTCTCAATCCACGCCCACGCCCTTCATGCGCCACGAATACCTGGCAGCCATGGAGCAAAGCGGCAGCGCCACGCCCGATACCGGCTGGATCGCCCGGGTCATCACCGTCTGGGACGGCGATGAGCTGCTGGCTGCCTGCCCCCTCTATATCAAGACCCACTCCTACGGCGAATACGTGTTTGACTGGGCCTGGGCGCGCGCCTATCAGCAGCATGGCCTGCCTTACTACCCCAAGGGATTGCTGGCCGTCCCCTTCACGCCCGTGCCAGGCTCCCGCCTTCTGGCACGCACCCAGGCGCTGCGCGTGGCGCTGGTGCATGCCGTCCAGGCCTGGGCAGCCGAGCAGCAGCTGTCATCGCTGCACCTGCTGTTTGGCGATGCCGACGATCTTGCCGCCTGCGCCGCAGCCGGCTGGATGCAGCGCAGCACGGTGCAGTTTCACTGGACGAACACGCCGCCCGCGCCCCCCGCTGCGGGCGGCACTCTGCCCACCAGCATGCAGACCTGCGCCGGCACTGCGGCGACACCGTCCCGCTGGAAGGACTTCGACGACTTTCTGGGCTCGCTGAACCAGGAAAAGCGCAAGAAAATCCGCCAGGAGCGGCGCAAGATACGCGAAGCTGGCGTGAGCTTCAAAGCCATGCAAGGTAGCGACATCGGTGCGCAGGACTGGTCCTTCTTCTACCGCTGCTACGAGCGCACCTACCTGGAACATGGCAACCCGCCGTATCTGACACCGGAGTTCTTTGCGGCCATGGCCTCGGCCATGCCCGAGAACTGGGTGATGTTCATCGCCGAACGCAACGGACAGCCCATAGCCTCAAGTTTGATAGCTATTAACGCATTGCAGTCAACGATTTCATATTCAGATCCATTGTTTTTTGACGGCAGACAAGCGCAAGCAGCTATCAATAACAAGGTCGCCTATGGCCGCTACTGGGGCGCTCTGGAGCGGATCGGCAGCCTGCATTTCGAAGCCTGCTACTACCAGCCCATCGAATGGTGCATCGCCAACGGCTTCGCCCGCTTCGAAGGCGGCGCCCAGGGCGAGCACAAGATGGCCCGCGCGCTGCTGCCCGTGGAGACACCGAGCGCCCACTGGGTGGCCCATCCCGCTTTTGCCGATGCCATCGAGCGCTTCTTGCAGCGCGAGAGCGAAGGCATGGCCCAATATGTGGAAGAGCTGCAAGCCCATAGTCCGCTGCGCAAGGCCTGAAGGCGGAGACAAAAAAGGCCGCTTTGCAGCGGCCTTGAAGCTCAGACTCCAGGAGACATTCAGAAGGTTTCCCAGTCATCCTCATCCAGCGAGGACTTTTGCGCATTACGGGCAGCAGCGGATTCGCCAGCAACAGCCCCTCCCATCAATGAGCGCGGGGCTGCCGGCATGGTGGCAGGACGGGCGGCCACACGACGGACAGGCGCCTGACGCGCCGGGGCGGCAGCCTTGGGGGCCTGGTCATGAAGCGCACTGGCAGGCAGCTGGAAGACGGCCACAGCCTGAACCAGATCCTGCGCCTGCTTGCGCAGCGCACCGGCGGCGGCGGCACTTTCCTCCACCAGCGCCGCGTTTTGCTGCGTCGTCTGATCCATCTGCGTCACCGCCTCGCCGACCTGGGCCACACCCTGGCTCTGCTCCTGGCTGGCGGCACTGATCTCGGCCATCAGATCCGTCACCCGGCTGATCGCCGACACGATGTCGGCCATGGTGGCACCGGCCTTGTCCACCAGCTGCGTGCCCTGCTCCACCCGCTGCACGCTGGTGCTGATCAAGGCCTTGATTTCCTTGGCGGCCTCGGCGCTGCGCTGGGCCAGGGTGCGCACCTCGCCCGCCACCACGGCAAAACCACGGCCCTGCTCGCCGGCGCGCGCCGCTTCCACGGCCGCATTCAGCGCCAGGATATTGGTCTGGAAGGCGATGGAGTCGATGACGGTGATGATGTCGGCAATCTGCTGGCTGCTGTTGTTGATGCCCTTCATGGTTTCCACCACTTCGGCCACCACGGCACCGCCCTGCGCTGCCACCTGGGAAGCATTTACCGCCATTTGATTGGCGGCACGGGCGTTGTCGGCGTTCTGGCGCACAGTAGAGCCCAGCTGCTCCATGGAGGCGGCGGTTTCCTCCAGCGCACTGGCCTGCTCCTCGGTGCGACCGGAGAGATCAGCATTGCCCGAGGCAATCTGCGAACTGGCCGAGGCCACGCCTTCCGCGTTCTGGCGTACCGAGCGCACGGTCTGCACCAGACTGCTTTGCATACGCTCCAGGGCGCTGAGCAAGCGGCCTGTTTCGTCCTCCCGCTCCACGCGGATGACGCCGCTCAGATCCCCATTGGCCACACGGTCCGCGGCCTGCACCGCCTGCTCCAGCGGCGCACGGATGGAACGCACCAGCCAGATGCCTGCCCCTGCAGCCACCAGCACCGCCATCAAGGCAGCCAGGGCAAGCATGCTCACGGCCCGGTCGTAAACTCTCTCCGAAGCCAGAGTCTCGCCCCTTGCCACATCGCTGTTGAACTTGATCAGCTTTTGCAGGGTCACCGAAGACTGGTCATAGAGCTTGAGAGATTCGCCTCCCAGCAATTGCTTGGCCTGCTCTTTATCGCCTCGACGCGAAATTTCGAACAGTTGCTTGTTCAATTCGACGTAACGCTCCCGTTCGCGCAGGAACTGCGTGTACAGCTCGCGCTCCTCGGCAGTGACAATCAAAGGTTCATAGAGCTTTTTTGCCTCCGCCAGGTGTTTCTGCAATTGCTCGAATTGAGCTTCCACCTGAGCCATATAGCCAGGCTCGTCATTGTT
The DNA here is from genome assembly GCF_014076415.1 of Comamonas testosteroni. Lineage (NCBI taxonomy): Bacteria > Pseudomonadati > Pseudomonadota > Betaproteobacteria > Burkholderiales > Comamonadaceae > Comamonas > Comamonas testosteroni. The sequence continues at coordinate 1,951,554 of NZ_CP043568.1, read as the reverse complement.
GACATGCCGCAACTCGAGCAGGCGGGTGCGCGCCAGATCAGTATTGAGTGTATTGATCACTTCCACACTGGGCAGGGCATTGCCGGTGATGGCTTCAGCACTGGAGCGCATGGAGCGCAGCTGCAGCAATGCCATGGCGACCACCACGACCAGCAGCAAGACCAGAACCCCGAACGTGCCGAGAATCCGCGTGGAGATTTTGATGCTTTTCATTGATTGCACCTCCCTCTATTACCAATTAGTTTTTATAAATACTTCTTTTGAATCCATACCCACGAAGCACAAGAATTCAATTTTTCTGTTCGATCGGAAAATATCTCTCTGAATGGCATACCAGAGATGGAATGGTCCTTGATAGCAGCTCATATGTTATCAATTGTTTCCAGTTTCATATTCCTTGCCTATCTTCAAGAGCTTACAGTCATGTAGGCAGTCACTTACGTTGCACTCGAGTTACTGAAAGTTACCGACCATTGACAGCCGAGATTCTCGATGCCATAGCAACCTACATAGCCCTGAAAAAGCATCAAGCCACCCCTCTTCTTGATCAATATCAAGACAGTTTCAAGAAAGCTTGTAAAAAACCCCGACAGCATTCGCTATCGGGGTTTTGAGTCGGAAGTCGTTGAAACCGGCAATGCCTCAGAACTGTTCCCAATCCTGATCATTGGTCAAAGCGGGCTGAGCCGTTTTGACCGACGCTGGCACAGGCTTGCGCTGGCCTTGATCGACTAACGCTGCAGCCCTCGAGCCAGCGCTCATGCCGGCCTTTGCAGCCGGCTCGACCCGATTGTTCAGCGCCGCAGTGGCAAAGCTCTGGGCCTGATTGCCCAACTGAAAAATCGCCACCGAATCGACCAGTGCCTTGGCCTGGCGCTGCAAAGAGTCGGCGGCTGCCGCGCTCTGCTCCACCAGGGCCGCATTCTGCTGCGTGGCCTGATCCATCTGGGTGACGGCTTCGCCCACCTGAGCAACGCCCTGGCTCTGCTCACGGCTGGCTGCGCTGATCTCGCCCATGATGTCCGTCACGCGGCCGATGGCCGTCACGATCTCGGCCATGGTGGCGCCAGCCTTGTCCACCAGTTGCGAACCTTGCTCCACGCGCTCCACGCTGGCATGGATGAGCTGCTTGATTTCCTTAGCCGCCTCGGCGCTGCGCTGGGCCAGCGTGCGCACCTCGCCCGCCACCACGGCAAAGCCACGGCCTTGCTCGCCGGCACGTGCCGCTTCCACGGCCGCATTCAGGGCCAGGATATTGGTCTGGAAGGCAATCGAGTCGATGACCCCGATGATGTCGGCGATCTGGCGACTGCTGTCGTTGATGCCCTTCATGGTGTCCACCACCTGGGCAACCACATCCCCGCCGCGACCCGCGACATCGGAGGCATTCTTTGCCATTTGATTGGCTGTCTGGGCGTTGTCGGCGTTCTGGCGCACGGTCGAACCCAGCTGCTCCATGGAGGCCGCCGTTTGCTCCAGGGCACTGGCCTGGCTTTCGGTGCGTGCCGAAAGGTCCGCATTGCCCTGGGCGATTTCACTGGACGCCAGGGCCACGCCATGGGCATTGCCGCGCACATCCTGAACCACGGAGGACAGTTGCCGACGCATGTCTTCCAGCGCATTGAGCAGCAAGCCCATTTCATCGCGGCGCTGGTTCTTCACCACCATGCCCAGCCTGCCGGCAGCCACGGCCTGCGCCAACTCAACTGCCGTGGCCACGGGAGCCGTGATGGCACGTGTCATCGCAATGCCGACCACGGCGGCAAACAGCACCACCAGCGCCAGCGTACCGAGCAGCCAGTAGCGGGCCAGCTCGAAACTGGACTTTTCTGCCTTCTGGGCCTGGGCCGCATTCTCGAGCTGCAGCGTCATCAGCTTGCCCGTGCTTTCCGCCAGCTGGCTGAAGGCCTGCTCGGACAACCCGGCAAAAAACAGCCCCAGCTCGTCGGCCATGCCGGCCTGGCTGTCCACGGTGTTGTAGTCGCCGTCGCGAGCACGCGCCAGCAGTTGCTCGTGCAGCTTCAGGAAATTCGCCTTGTTGGCCTGATAGCCCTCGTAGGCCTCGCGCAGCGGCTGGCTGGCAATCAGGTCGTTGACCACTTTTTCCTGCTCGGCGATGGTTTTCAGGCGCTGCTGGATCTGCTGCTCGTAGCCTTCGATCTCGACCAGCGTGCGAGCGGTGGCGATGCCCGCCTCATGGCGTCGCAGCCGGTTGTACTCGGAGCGCATGGAGGCTGCGTTGTAGACGCTGGGCAGCGCCACTTCGGAAACCTCACGGCCCGCTGCATGAATGCTCGATAGCTGCAACCAGGCCACCAGGCCGAGCAATGCGGAGAAAAACACCAGCGCCGTAAAGCTGACGCCCAACTTGGTCCCCACGCGCCAGTCCGAAATCTTCCAACTCATGCGCTCCCCCTCGTATCTATCGATGCAGGCCATAAAAAAACGCACCAAGCGAGATCCGCCAGGTGCGTTTCAAATTGTATATATACAGATTGCGAAGCTTCTCTGCAAGTAAAGGTTAGAGACCCTTTACTAGTTTGGATCAGCCCTTGTAGTTGGCGATACCGTCCACGATTTCCTTGTGTGCCACGTCCACGCCCTTCCAGCCCAGAACCTTGACCCACTTGCCCTTTTCCAGATCCTTGTAGTGCTCGAAGAAATGAGCGATCTGCTGCAGGGTCAGCTCATGGATGTCGCTGAGGTGGTTGATCTTGTCGTAGGAAGGCAGCAGCTTCTGTGTGGGCACAGCCAGAACCTTGCCGTCGATGCCGGACTCGTCTTCCATCTCCAGGATGCCGATGGCACGGCAGGGCACGACCACACCGCTGGGCAGGGGGAAGGGAGTCATCACCAGCACGTCCACGGGGTCGCCGTCGCCAGCCAGGGTCTTGGGCACATAGCCGTAGTTCACGGGGTAGTGCATGGCTGTGCCCATGAAACGGTCCACGAACAGGCAGCCGGTTTCCTTGTCCACTTCGTACTTCACGGGAGCCGAGTTGGCCGAGATTTCGATGACGACGTTGAAGACTTCAGGCGTCTTGGAGCCGGGGGTCACATTGTTCAGAGACATGATGGTTGGGAGAAGTAATACAAAAAGCCCGCCAGAGCCAACAAAGCATCGGCACCTGAGGGTCAGCCCGCGATTTTAGGCGCATGACCCTAACGCAGGCATTACATATTTGAAAGATGCACGCGCAGTTGTGTATTACCGCCAGACGCCGCCGGCCGCGACACCCATGAAAATTCACTCAAACCAATATGCACATAGCCGACTTAGCTCTCAGAACGAGAGCATTTCAGGCGCTCACCGGATGCCGGCGACGCACGGGACCGCTGCGCTGCTCCACCGCCGCCTGCACCTCCTTGCGCAGCCCCAGAGCAAAACCCAGCTCGGCCGCCACAAACAGCGGGCCTATCAGCAGACCCATCACATCGTCAAGAAAAGCGGGCTTGCGTCCTTCCCAGTAGTGACCGACGAACTGGATCACCCAGCCCAGCACAAAAAGGCCCAGCCCCCAGGCCAGCCAGCTCCCCATGGGCTGCGCGGCGACAGGAGTCGCCAGCGCCAGCATGGCGGCCAGCAACACGCTCATGAACAGGCCGTAGCGCCCGTCGAGCCGCCAGTAATACACTGCTGCAGCAACCGCTGCCAGAAGGGCCAGAGAGATCGGCATACCGCCAAGCGCTCCCCATTGCAGCCTGGCCAGCAGAATCACCACCGCCTGCATGATCATGGGCACACCGATGTAGTGCGTGACGATATTGCGCGGGTCGCGGTGGTAGTCGGCGTAGTTCGACAGTTGATCGATTAGGGTTTTCATCGCTGTATCTCCTGGTCGCTTGTCAGAGCATGGTGGCGCAGCATCAACCTTGCCGTCTGTCATGCCACCGACACAAGCGCTAAACCCCTCACCCAGGCCTGTACTGGCCTCAGTGCCCACTGCACGCAATCGCGGCAGCTTCGAGCATGTCAACTCCAATGATCTCTGGGCCATCGTGCAGGCCGGCCGCTGGTTCCGCTCACTGCCGCCGGAATTGACCGTCCAGATGCAGCAACTGGCCCAGCCAAGGCTGCTGGCCGCCGGCGAATGGCTGTTTCGCCGCGGCGATGCCCCCTGCGGCCTGTATGCGGTGGCCAGGGGCTCGCTCAGCATCTCCGGCACGGCAGCACTTCAGGAAAACACCCGCACGGCCTTGCTGACCTTGATCGAGCCGCCGAGCTGGCTGGGCGAGATCGCCCTCTTCGATGGCGAGCCCCGCACCCACGACGCCTGCGCCAACACCGCCTGCGCCCTGCTGCATATCCCTATACCGCCGCTGCGCGAATGGCTGGATGCCAACCCGCATTGCTGGCGCCACATGGCCCTGCTGCTGACCCACAAGCTGCGTGCCAGCCTGATCGCGTTGGAGGAGCAGACCGTGCTGCCGGCACCGCAGCGCGTGATGTGCCGTCTGGTGCAAATGGCCATGGGCCACGAGCAATGGGCCGACCGCATGCGCACCCACCGCGAGCTGGCCGTCTCGCAGGAGCAGATCGCACGCATGCTGGGCCTGTCACGCCAGACTACCAACCAGATCCTGCAGGAGCTGCAGCAGGCCGGCTGGCTGCAACTGCGCCGCGGCAAGCTGGAAGTTCTCGACCTGGCCGCACTCAAGGCAGCCGCACTCACCGGGGAAATACCCACGAGCAGCTAAGCGCTGCCAGCCTGGCTCGGGGTCCCCCGTCCCGCCCCGCTGTCCGCTTGGTGCTGGACAAGACTGCTATCTCTTTGATAATGAAACCGGGTCTGATGCACCAGACCCGGCTCAAGATCATCGCGGGCGACCCAGCCGAGTTCCGACATGGCGTCGTTGTCGCCCGCCATAACAACGGATACCCCATGCCCCTGTCTCCCAGTGCCAGCCGCAAGCCAGCCCCCATCAATATGCGCGACGTCAAATACCGGGGCTATGCCCGCGATGACGGCATGTGGGACGTGGAAGCCGAGCTTATCGACCAGAAAACCTATGACATCGAGCTGCACGGCCGCCGCAAAGTGCCGGCAGGCAAGCCGATTCACCATATGTGGATCCGCCTGACCATCGATGCCGACATGGTGGTGCACGGCATAGAGGCCGCCATGGACGACCACCCCCTGGGCCACTGCCCCCAGGCCACAAAGTCCATGCAGAAGATGGTGGGCTGCTGCATAGCCCGCGGCTGGCGCCGTGCCATTGCCGACAATCTGGGCGGGGTGGTGGGCTGCACGCATCTGCGCGAGCTGCTGTTCAATATGGCAACGCCCGCTTTTCACACCGTGCTCAACCAGTTCGGCCCCAATGGCTCGGGCCTGCCGCCACGCCATCTGGGCCAGTGCCTGGGCTGGGACTTCAACGGCCCCGGCGTGGCCGAGTTCTACCCCGAGTTCAAAGGCTGGAAGCCGCTCGCTCAGCAACCCGTGGAAACCACTATAAAAGACTGATCCGCAATACCATCAAGCGCTAACAGCTATCAAATTTGATAAGCCACAACAAGCCCGCAGCCGGCCCGGACTTCGCGCTTGCGGCACAATCGAGCCCATGGCAGAACGTGTGATCCCTTTGGTCGATGAACGTGCGGCGACCCGCAACGCAATCGTCCCCAGCCCCCTGCAAGCCCCTACCGGGTTGCTGCAGGATCAATGGGGACGGCCTTTGCGCGACCTTCGCATCAGCGTCACCGACCGCTGCAACTTCCGCTGCAACTACTGCATGCCCAAGGAAGTTTTTGACAAGAACTACCAATATCTGCCCCACAGCTCGCTGTTGAGCTTCGAGGAAATTACGCGCCTGGCCAGGCTTTTTGTCGCCCATGGCGTGCGCAAGCTGCGCCTGACCGGCGGCGAGCCGCTGCTGCGCAAGAACATCGAAGCCCTGATTGCCCAGTTGGCCGAGCTGCGCACGCCCGATGGCCAGCCGCTGGACCTGACACTGACAACCAACGCCTCGCTGCTGGCGCGCAAGGCACGCGCCCTGAAGGACGCCGGTCTGAACCGCGTGACCGTCAGCCTCGATGGACTGGACGATGCCGTGTTCCGGCACATGAACGATGTGGACTTCCCCGTGACCGATGTGCTGGCCGGCATCGAGGCTGCACAGACTGCGGGCCTGTCGCACATCAAGGTGAACATGGTGGTCAAGCGCGGCACCAATGACGACCAGATCCTGCCCATGGCCCGCTACTTCCGCGGCACGGGCATCACGCTGCGATTCATCGAATACATGGACGTGGGAGCCACCAACGGCTGGCGCATGGACGAGGTACTGCCCTCGGATGAGGTCATAGCCCGTCTGCGCGCCGAGCTGCCGCTGATCCCGCTGGCCCCCAGCGCCCCGGGCGAGACCGCCGTGCGCTGGGGCTATGCCGATGCCAGCGGCCGACATGATCCGCAACTGGGCGAGGTGGGCGTCATCAGCAGTGTGACCCACGCCTTCTGCGGCGACTGCAACCGTGCACGCCTGTCCACCGAGGGCCAGCTCTATCTGTGCCTGTTCGCCAGCCAGGGCTGGGACTTGCGCAGCCTGCTGCGCACCGGTGCCAGCGATGCCGAGATTGCAGCCGCCATTGCCCCCATCTGGCAGCAGCGCGATGATCGGTACTCGCAAATGCGCAGCGAAATGCCCCCCGATGTGGCGCCGGTGCGGCAAGGTCGGCGCATCGAGATGAGCTATATCGGTGGCTGACTCACGCATCGCCCCCGAACAGATCACCGGTTGCGTGCTGGCTGGAGGACGCGGTGTGCGCATGGGCGGGGTGGACAAGGGCCTGCAAAGCTTTCAAGGCTTGCCACTGGCACTGCATGCATTGCAGCGCCTGGCTCCGCAGGTCGGCCCCTTGCTCATCAATGCCAATCGCAATACAGCCGCTTACGCCGAGCTGGGTCAGCCACTGGCTGCCGAGGTCTGCGCCGACAGCCTGCCCGACTACCCCGGCCCGTTGGCGGGCTTCATGGCCGGCCTCGCGCATTGCCGCACGCCATGGCTGCTGTGCGTGCCCTGTGATACGCCGCTGCTGCCCCTCGATCTGGCTGCGCGAATGCTGGCGTCGCGTGGCGATGCCGATATCGTCATCGCTCACGGCTGGGATACCGAGCATGCCCAGCCAGGGCAGCCGCCGCAACTGCGCGTCCAGCCTGTGTTCTGCCTGCTGCGGGCAGGGCTCGCCTCCAGCCTTGAGCGCTTCATCACCGGCGGCGGCCGCAAGATAGACGCCTGGACCGGCCAGCATCGCAGCGCCCAGGCCGTATTTGACCGCCCCGGGGACGAGCAGGCCTTCAGCAACGCCAACACGCTGGCCCAGTTGCTTGATCTGGAGCAAACCGCCCCCGAACGCCAATCCTGAGTCACCGGCACCACCTGCCACAAGCGTAAAGTGCCACGCAGCCCCATGGCCGCATCTTGTCATGAGGTTTCTTATTTTTTTGCTGTTATGACTGCGACTTTTCAACCCGCCGCTTCCACCAGCGCCCAGACGCTGACCACTGACCAGGTGCTGCAACAGCTGCAAGCCTTGCTGCAGCCGCTGGGTGCGGTCGCCGAGGTGGAAACCGTCGCCCTGCCCGATGCCCTGGATCGTGTGCTGGCAGCCGATGTGATCTGCCCCGTCAACGTACCGCCCCATGACAACAGTGCCATGGACGGCTATGCCTTTGCCGGCAGCGAACTGGAGCAGGCGTGGTCCGGCCAGCCGCTGATGCTGCGTGTGGTGGGGACGGCTCTGGCAGGAAGACCTTGGCAAGGCCGGCTTGGCGCGGGCGAATGCGTGAAGATCATGACGGGTGCGGTCATGCCGGTGGGTGCGGATACCGTAGTCGCCCATGAGCAGGCCAGCTCTGACGAGAAGTGCATTCAGTTTGACGGCAGTGCCCTGCGTGCAGGCGCCAATCGTCGCCTGCGCGGCGAAGACCTGGAGCAAGGCTCCGTGGCGCTGCAGGCCGGCCAGCGCCTCACACCAGCCGCCCTGGGTCTGCTGGCCAGTCTGGGACTGGGCCAGGTCAGCGTGCGGCGCCGACTCAGCGTGGCTTACTTCTCCACCGGCGACGAGCTGCTGACCCCAGGCGCCGAGCCGCGCGATGGAGCCATCTACGACAGCAACCGCTTCAGCCTGCAGGCGCTGCTGCGCCGACTGGGCGCCCATGTGCTGGACCTGGGGGCCGTGCCCGATGAACCGGCCGCACTGGAAGACCGCCTGCGCGAAGCAGCCACCCTGGCCGATGTGGTGCTGACCAGTGGCGGCATCAGCGCCGGCGAGGCCGATCACACCCGCGCGATGCTGCAGCGCCTGGGCACCGTGCAGTTCTGGCGGGTGGCCATGCGTCCCGGTCGGCCGCTGGCCGTGGGCCTGCTCGCTCCCGCCGGAGGAATCTCACTGACCAGATCGGCAGGCATCCCGATCAAGACAAGCGCAAGCAGCCCCCAAAATCAGAGTAATCCGCCGCCCACTCAGCGCCCGGCTGTGCTGCTGGGACTGCCCGGCAACCCGGTGGCCGCCATGGTGAGCTTTCTGATGTTTGTGCGCCCAGCCCTGGCCATGCTGGCAGGCGAACGCAGCACCCACATGCCATTGCTGCAGGCGATCAGCAGCGAGCGCCTGCGCAAACGCCCGGGCCGTACCGAATATCTGCGCGGCGTGCTCGAACTCGATGAGAAGGGCCAGGCCGCCGTGCGCACCACGGGACCGCAAGGCTCGGGCGTGCTCAGTTCCATGGTCGCCGCCGACTGCATCATCGTGCTGGACGATGCGCGCGGCGATGTCCTGCCCGGAGAATCCGTCAATGTCCTGCTGCTGCAGGGTCTGATCTGAAGACGGACTTTCTGCCTGGTCTTCGACCCTCGATCCATTCTGGGAAATATTTCATGCCATACCAAGCCACCCACTGGGCCACAGAACCCACAAGGCAGGCCATCGATGCGCTCAAGGGCGCGAATTTGCTGGAATTTGGCGCCCCCTGGTGCGGCCACTGCCAACGCGCCCAGCCGCTGTTGCAGTCCGCGCTGTCAGCCCAGCCGGAAGTGGCGCACATCAAGGTGGAAGATGGTCCCGGCCGGCCGCTGGGCCGCAGCTATCGCGTCAAGCTCTGGCCCACGCTGATTTTTCTGCGTGACGGCAAGGAAGTGGCGCGCATCGTACGCCCCGAATCCGAACAACAGATCCAAGAAACGCTGGCACAAATCACGAGCTGAGCCAGCGCAGCTGGCCCGGCTCCTGGCTCAGCCGTTCTTGAGCGCCAGCTCCACGCCCTTGTTGGCCAGCGCATCGGCGCGCTCATTGCCGGGGTCTCCGGCATGGCCCTTGACCCAGCGCCAGTCGATACGGTGGCCGCTGCCCTGCACCAGCGCGTCCAGCTGCTTCCAGAGTTCGACATTTTTGACGGGCTCCTTGGAAGCAGTGACCCAGCCCTTGGCCTTCCAGCCCTGTATCCACTCGGTAATGCCTTTGCGCACGTACTGACTGTCCAGATACAGCACCACATCGCAGGGACGCTTGAGCGCGGACAGCGCCTCGATCACGGCCTTGAGCTCCATGCGGTTATTGGTGGTTCCCAGTTCACCACCGAAGAGTTCTTTCTGCGCCGATCCGGCCTGCAGCAATGCGCCCCAGCCGCCAGGGCCGGGATTGCCCTTGCAGGCACCATCGGTATAGATCACAACTTGATTCAATTTTCTTCCTTGTTACGCCAGGACATGTCCGGCGGCTGCTTCTGGGTCACGGGCGCCTTCATGCCGGCCGGCACGCTGCTCTTGCGCCAGCTCGGGCTCATCAGCCGCATGCCCTGCACACGCTTGACGGCCACCACACAATAGACGCCCCCCATCACCGGCCAGCAGCGGTGGCCCAGGCCTTCCATGAACTGCCAGCGGCTCAGCCACTTCTCACTTTGAGTGGCAGGACGATAACAGCCAAATTGCACTGCTTCGATCTCGAAGCTCAGCAAACGCAGCCAATCGCGCAAACGCCAATAACCCACACCCAGGCTCAAGTCCGGCAAATATCCCGCACTGCGCTCCACCCGGCGCTGCAAGCCCAGCAGACTGGAGGGGTTCAGCCCGCTGATCACCAGTCTGCCTTCCGGCACCAGCACCCGCGCAGCCTCGCGCAGCGCGGCATGCGGATCGTTGCAAGCCTCCAGCGTATGCGGCATCAGCAGCAGATCGAGGCTGGCCTCGGCAAAAGGCAGGGCTTCCGGGGCGGTTCTGAGCGCCGGCACCAACGGGGCAAAATTCTGTGCATCATCAGCGGGTGGCAGCGGCGGCGACACTGCGGTCGCCTTCGCTTGCGCTACAGTGCCTGCTTTTGCATCCGGAACGGGATCGAGGCCCTCCAGCGCCAGCCAGCGATGAGGCATGCGGTTGCTGCGCAGGCCTTGCAGCTGTGGCAAGCCCAGCTGCAAGGCGTGGTAGCCAAAGATATCCGCAACCGCCTCGTCAAAGCGCTGCTGCTCCCATTCCAGGAGATAGTGCCCGAGGGCTGAATCCGTCCAGTGATGCATCTCTATAATTTTGCAGCTCATGAACCTGTTGCCCATTCCCGCTTTTTCCGACAACTACATCTGGATGCTCCACGATGCAGAACATGCCGTGGTCGTCGATCCGGGTCAGGCCGAGCCTGTGCTGAGCACATTGGCACAGCGGGGCCTGAAACTGCAGGGCATTTTAGTCACCCACCATCATGCCGACCATGTGGGCGGCATCGATGCCATTCGCGCGGCCACCGGCGCCCCGGTCTGGGGCCCCGCCTACGAGTCCCTGCCGGAGCCCGTCACACGCGTGCAGGGAGGCAACAGCGTGGAGCTGCTCGGCGGCCCCTGGAGGGTCATCGATGTGCCGGGACACACCAGCGGTCATATCGCCTTCTTCAGCACACAGGCACAAGACCAGCCCCTGCTGTTCTGCGGCGACACGCTGTTCTCGGGCGGCTGCGGGCGCCTTTTCGAAGGCACGGCAGCGCAGATGCAGACTTCGCTGGACGCACTGGCCGCCCTGCCCGGCAACACGCTGGTGTGCTGCGCACATGAGTACACAATTTCCAACCTGCGATTTGCGCAGGCCGTGGAACCAAACAACCCGGAACTGGCTCAGTATCTGGAATATTGCCAGCAACTGCGCAAGAACGGGCAGCCCACGCTGCCCTCCACATTGCAGACCGAGCTGGCCATCAACCCGTTCATGCGAAGCCGCGCTGCCGATGTGATCGCAGCCGCCGTGCACCATGATCCTCAAACCAGGCCCGAGGAGCCCGCCAGCGTGCTGTCTACCTTGCGCCAATGGAAAAACGTTTTCTGATGAAGCTGCTATCCACCCTGCTGCTGACAAGCGCACTGATATTGACCGGCTGCGCCACCACCAGCAGCGTCGACCCCATGTATCCGAACGGCCCGCTCAAACCCCTGGGCCAGGGCAAAGTCGGCAGCTCTGAAGTCGCGGAGCTTGAAGCCACGGGCGATCTCTGGGTTCGCATCCGCAAGGGCTTTGCCATGCCCAATCTTGAGCAGGATCTGGTCCAGAACCAGGAGCAGTGGTATGCCACGCGCCCCGACTACATACAGCGCATGACGGAGCGGTCGAGCAAATACCTGTTCCACATCGTCGAGGAACTGGAGCGCCGCAATATGCCGACAGAGTTGGCGCTGTTGCCCTTCATCGAGAGCGCCTTCAATCCTCAGGCTGTCTCCAGCGCCAAGGCCGCCGGCATGTGGCAGTTCATGCCGGCCACGGGCACCTATTTCGACCTCAAGCAGAATGTCTTCCGCGATGATCGCCGCGATGTGCTGGCCTCGACCCGCGCCGCGCTCGACTATCTGCAAAAGCTCTACAACATGTTCGGCGACTGGCATCTGGCCCTGGCCGCCTATAACTGGGGCGAGGGCAGCGTGGGCCGCGCCATCAAGCGCAACGAAAAGCTGGGCCAGCCCGCGGGCTACCTTGATCTGCAGATGCCTGCCGAAACCCGCAATTACGTGCCCAAGCTGCAAGCCGTCAAGAACATCGTGGCCGAGCCCGAGAAGTTCAACACCGAGCTTCCCATCATCGAGAACCACCCCTATTTCCAGGCCGTGGATCTGCCGCACGACATCGACGTTGAGCTGGTGGCCAAGCTGGCCGATGTGAGCGTCAAGGACTTCAAGGCGCTCAACCCCAGCTTTCACAAACCGGTGATCTTTGCGCGCGCCACGCCGCAGGTGCTGCTGCCCTGGGACAACGCCAAGGTTTTCCGCCGCAATCTGCAGGCCTATAGCGAAGGCCAGTTTGCCAGCTGGACGGTATGGACCGTGCCCACCACCATCACCGTGGCTGAAGCCGCCCAGCGTGCAGGCCTGGGTGAAGCCGACCTGCGCGCCATCAACAACATCCCTCCACGCATGCTGATCAAGGCCGGCTCGGCTCTGATGGTGCCGCGCGATGCCAACGTCAAGACCGATGTGCCCGGCCATGTGGCAGACAACGGCCAGATCTCCTTCGCCCCCGAGATCGTGACCGTGCGCACCACGGTCAAGGCGCGCAAGCGCGATACCCTGGTCAGCGTGGCCAGCCGCTATGGCATCAGCGTCTCCAACCTCGCGGACTGGAACGACCTCAAGTCCACGGCATCCTTGCGCCCCGGCCAGTCGCTGATTGCCTACCTGCCCAGCCGCGCAGCCCGCAGCGCACGCGCCGAAGCCAACGACAGCCCACGCGAGTCAGCCCGCAATACCCGTGGCGGCAGCAAGGTGGCAGCCGCCAGCAAGAACACCAGAGCCGGCAGCGCGCCCGCTCCCCGTGGCGGCAAGAGCGAACCCAAGGCACGTGGCGGCACACCAGCCAAGAAGCGCAAATAAGTTTCGCCCCCCGCAAAAAAGCCCGCTGTCCGCAAAAACCAGCGGGCTTTTTCATCTCCACTCATTCAAAGAAATCAATAGCGGCACACGCGCGATATAAAAGCGCTGGCAGCCAATTCAAGCAATATTTTCAGCGCCTGTCCACCAGCGCGTGGGCAATCGTGCCGAGGTCCACATATTCAAGTTCGCTGCCTATCGGCACGCCACGCGCCAGCCGCGTGACCAGAATGCCGCGCGACTTGAGCGCCTCGCTGATGGCATGGGCCGTGGCCTCGCCCTCTGCCGTGAAGCTGGTGGCCAGAATCACCTCCTGCACCACACCGTCACAGGCGCGCTCCAGCAGCTGCTTCATGCCGATTTCCTTGGGACCCACGCCGTCGAGCGGCGACAGCCGCCCCATCAGCACATAGTAATAGCCCTGATAGGCCCCCGTGCGTTCCATGGCGGCCAGATCGGCCGGAGCCTCGACCACGCACAGCCGGGCCCCGTCGCGCCCGGCGTCATCACAGATGCTGCAGATAGCGCCTTCGGTAAACGTATGGCAGCGCTCGCAGTGATGAACAGAGTTCACCGCAGAATCCAGCGCCCGCGCCAGCTGCAGCGCACCAGCCTGATCACGCTGCAGCAAATGAAACGCCATACGCTGCGCCGACTTGATGCCCACGCCCGGCAGTCGGCGCAAGGCCTCGATCAAGGCGTCCAGAGATTGCACATCAGACACAGGCCTGTCCTTTCAGTCACCAGAAAAAAGGCGATCTGCCACTACGCAGATCGCCATTCATTCCCCTGCCCACAACGCTCGCATGCCCTAAGCCGGGGAAGCGGCACTGCCGCTCAGGGGGAAATCCGTCAGAACGGGAACTTCATTCCGCCGGGCAGGCCGGGCATACCGGCAGTAATCTTGCCCATCTTCTCGTTGGAGGTCTCTTCGGCCTTGCGCACAGCAGCGTTGAAGGCGGCAGCCACCAGGTCTTCCAGCATGTCCTTATCTTCGGCCAGCAGGCTGGGGTCGATGGTGATGCGCTTGACGTCATGCTTGCAGGTCATCACGACCTTGACCAGACCGGCACCGGATTCGCCTTCGACTTCAATATTGCCCAGCTCTTCCTGAGCCTTCTTCAGGTTGTCCTGCATGGCCTGAGCTTGCTTCATCAAACCGGCGAGTTGTCCTTTGTTGAACATGAGAATTCCTTCTTTTGTTGAAACGCCTTATTCAGGCTGAATAGATATGGGCTTGATGCTACCGGGCACGATTTTCGCTCCAAAGTCTCGCATCAAGGCTTGAACCTGCGGATTGCTTTTGACAATGTCCTCGGCCAGCAACTGGCTGGCTTGTCTTTCCAGGGCCAGTCGACGGGCAGGACTGTCCGTCACGGGCCCCTGCTCAACCTGCAATTGTCGCGCATGACCGGCTGCTTCCAGCGCAGCACGCAGACGATCACGTGTGCCAGCCTGATTGAGCGAGCTGGACTCCACGCGCAGTCGCCACAGATCGCCTTCACGCCCCAGCAGCTGCGACTGCAGCGCCAGCTGCCGCGCCACGGCCACCACGGCTTCGCTCTGCAGCAACTGCTGAACCACGCCAAACCACAGATCGCCCTCGGCTGTGCGCTCCACGGGGGCGGCATCCTGGGCCGTGCTGACATAGCCGCCGCTCGCGCTCTGGGCCGCAGGTTCGTCAGACTCCATGGGCGGCATGGCATGCAGGGGCTGGCCGACATCCAGGTCGGCATCATCGCCCCAGCGCCCATCGTCAGACCAGCCCTCATCGGGCATGCCTGCCCAGGCCGCCTCGCTGACATCCTGCTCTTCGGGAGCATCAGCCATATCGGTGCCCTCTGCGCTCTCGGACGCATCGTCGGCGGGCATCTGGCCAGCCTCTGCGACTGCTTCATGATTCGCCGAGGGCGTGGGTTGCTGAACCGCAGCAGGCTCAGGCATCACCGCAGGAACTGGCGACCGGGTCGACTCCGGGACGGCCTGCACCACCAGATCTGCTTCGGAATACGCCGCTGAATCTGGGCGATCGGCAACTGCTTGAATCTGTTCTGGCTCGGCCATGCCGACCACTGACGCGGGCTCCTGCGCCGGTGCGGACTCCAGCGCGGATTCCACAACGGGCTGCACGGACTGAACCTTGGCCGGTGGTGCCTCCATCGCCGCTGGCGGTGAAGCCGGAGGCTGCTGAATCGGAGTCGGAGTCTGGACAACAGGCCGGCTAGGCCTCAGCGCCGGAGTTTTTTTTTCAGCCATGCCGGCGTCGGCGTTTTCCGGCTTGAAGGCCAGCAGCCGCAGCAGCGCCATGGTCAGTGCAGCGTACTCGTCCGGGGCCAGCCCCAGTTCTGCACGACCGTGCAGGCAGATGCTGTAGAGCAGCTGAGTCTCGTCGCGCGGCATCAGACTGGCCAGTCGGTCTACTTCGGCGGCCTCCGGATCGCTGGCATCCAGTGGCATATCGGGCACGGCCTGCAACACGGCCATGCGCTGCAGCACGGTGCACATTTCTTCCAGAGTCGATGCAGCAGACAGACCGTTGTGGCGCAGCTCTTCGGAGACTTCAACCACCGTACGCCCATGACCCTGCGCCAAGGCATCGATCAGGCGAAAGACATGGCTGCGATCCACGCTGCCCAGCATCTGGCGCACCGTCGCCTCCTGCAACTGCCCGCTGCCAAAGGCAATTGCCTGATCGGTCAGGCTCAGCGCATCGCGCATGGAGCCACGCGCAGCACGCGACAGCAATCGCAGCGCCTGAGGCTCTGCCGGCACGCTTTCCTTGTCCAGCACATGGGTCAGGTGCTCCAGAACCGTCTCGGGCGCCATCGGGCGCAGATTGAACTGCAGGCAGCGCGAGAGCACAGTGACTGGCACTTTCTGCGGATCGGTCGTGGCCAGCACGAACTTCAGATATTCCGGAGGCTCTTCCAGCGTCTTGAGCATGGCGTTGAACGCGGTGTTTGTCAGCATGTGCACTTCGTCGATCATGAAGACCTTGAAGCGCCCCTGCACCGGCTTGTACACCGCCTGCTCCAGCAGGCTCTGCACCTCATCCACACCCCGGTTGGATGCAGCATCCAGCTCGGTGTAGTCAGGGAAACGGCCGCTATCGATTTCAGTGCATGCTGCACAAACCCCGCAAGGGGTTGCGGTGATTCCACCGTTACCGTCCAGGCCCTGGCAATTCAGAGACTTGGCCAGAATGCGCGACACCGTGGTCTTGCCCACGCCACGTGTGCCCGTGAACAGATAGGCATGGTGCAGGCGCTGCTGGGTCAACGCATTGGTCAGAGCCTGAACCACGTGCTCCTGCCCCACCATTTCGGTGAAGGTACGAGGCCGGTATTTGCGAGCAAGCACTAAATAAGACATAGCCTCTGATTCTACGGGGCCGGGGCATGCCAACAAGCCAGCTCCTGGAATCTCATTTCAAAGCTCGCGGGGCTGTGTCGGTTTTGCATCTATAATCGAGCGTGACGGGCCTCCTCGCATGGGGAAGCAGCCAACCGGGTCAGGTGGGGAACCAAGCAGCCCTAACTGTGGATACAGTGCCGAGATCAGGCTCGTCACCTTTCGATGGAAACCTCTTTACAGACAAGAGGCTGTCTTCCGAGAAAGGCAATTTCTCACATGAATAACAAATGCTGCAGCGCTTTTCCCAGGAAAAGTGTTTCGTGCTGACGTCATGTCTTGGATCTCAAATCGACCCCGGAGGCGGTGCTGCCCCGATCAGAGACGAATCTGAGCCCTTCGTTGCATCAGGATCTTCCGCAGGCCATTGGCAGGCAAGAGCGACAACCAAGAGGCCAAGATATCGGATGCAAAAAAGGCCGCAGTCGCGGCCTTTTGTCTCTACTGGATTGAAATGGCGCCGCACAGTGACGCCATGAAAATTCAAACCGGAACACCCACCAGATCATGCCCCTGCGTACCCACGATGCGCACGCTGATCAGCTCGCCCACCTTGTAGGTCTTGCTGGCCTTCTCGGGCGGCTGGATGTGAACCACACCGTCGATTTCGGGAGCATCGGCATAGGTCCGGCCCACACCGCCCTTTTTGCCCAGGCTGACAGCCTTGTCCACCAACACCTTCATGACCTGGCCTACGCGACGCTGCAGACGCTTGGTGGAGACCTCCTCGGCCACCTCCATGAAACGCGCACGACGTGCTTCGCGTACTTCTTCAGGCAACATGCCGGGAAGTTCGTTGGCTGTGGCGCCTTCGACGGGACTGTAGGCAAAGCAGCCGGCACGGTCGATCTCGGCTTCGCGAATGAAGTCCAGCAGATGCTCGAACTCCTCCTCGGTCTCACCGGGGAAACCGGCAATGAAGGTGGAACGAATCACCAACTCGGGGCAGATCTTGCGCCACTCGCGGATACGGTCCAGGTTCTTTTCGCCCGACGCGGGTCGCTTCATGCGCTTGAGGACATCGGGGTGGCTATGCTGCAAGGGCACATCCAGGTAAGGCAGGATCTTGCCCTCGGCCATCAAGGGCAGGACCGCATCCACGGTGGGATAGGGGTAGACATAGTGCAGACGCACCCAGGCACCGTGCTGCTGCGCCAGCTTGCCCAGCTCGTCGGCAAGCTCCAGCATGCGGGTCTTGACGGGCTTGCCGTCCCAGAAGCCGGTGCGGTACTTCACATCCACACCATAGGCAGAGGTATCCTGGCTGATCACCAAAAGCTCTTTCACGCCCCCTTCGAACAACGCCTTGGCCTCCTTGAGCACATCGCCAATCGGGCGCGAGACCAAATCGCCGCGCATGCTGGGGATGATGCAAAAGGTGCAGCGGTGATTGCAGCCTTCGGAAATCTTCAGATAGGCATAGTGCTTGGGCGTGAGCTTGATGCCCGCGTCGCCAAAGCTGCCAGGCACCAGGTCCACGAACGGATCGTGCGGCTTGGGCAGGTGGGTGTGCACGGCGTCCATTACCTCTTGCGTGGCATGGGGGCCGGTGACTGCCAGCACGCTGGGATGCACCTCGGCCACCATGGTGGAGCCGCCCTCTTTGCCAGCCTTGGCACCCAGGCAACCGGTCACGATCACCTTGCCGTTGGCTGCCAGAGCTTCGCCAATAGTGTCCAGACTTTCCTTGACGGCATCGTCAATGAAGCCGCAGGTGTTGACGATGACCAGATCCGCGCCTTCAAAGGTCTTGGAAGTCTGGTAACCCTCGGCGCTGAGCTGCGTGAGAATCAGCTCGCTATCAGTCAAGGCCTTAGGGCAGCCCAGCGAAACAAAGCCCACCTTGGGGATTGTGGTTTGCGTGGGGCTAACGGAGTCGATTGATTTCATTTGATTTTTCCAGCAGCGCAGCGTCTACGCGCCAAGCAGAAATTTTATTTCAACGGCCAAATCAGCAGACTCGACTCTGTTGTTCGAGCCAGCTACACGCACGATGAAAACTGGTAAACGAAAAAGGCGCTACCGCTTCTATAGCTGTAGCGCCTGTATTCTGAGTGGTTCCGAGTGGCTCCACGAGATTTAAGCTCGCGACCAACGGATTAAAAGCCCGAGTCATCAACAAGCATTGACACGGCCAAAAACAGGTTATTTAGATGATTTTACCAGTTGCGCACCCAGGCTGCTCGCGCCCCCAGGTCTTTCCCCAAAGCTCAGGTATGCGATGGAAGCTTGCAACTCCCCTCCTCGGCCTGGCCAGAGACATCCCGTAGTTCCCCCTTAGCGCTCGCTACCGCGAGCCCGGTCAATATGGGCAGAAAAGCAGCGGCTGCAAGGCATTGCTCACCAGAGGCAAGCCGTTAGCAGAAGATTCTCGACAAGCTCTGAACATGCCGACAAACCGGGCGCTTGTCTTGTATGCGTGCACCAAGACAGACCGGCACAAAGACCAAATCCACTCCACCTGGGAATCGCTTGCATCATCCCCCGCGAAGCGAGCACACCTGACATGCCAGTTTGCCAGGGCCGCACCGAAATTTGCCGCTATCGAGCCATGGGATTGCCGTAAATTCGCACGATAGCCCCTGACAAGGCCCAGAGCCGTGAGCCGCCTGTCGCGAACACTCGAAATTCATGGATCAACAACTCCCACAACACATTCAAACGACTCCAAGCATTCATGCAACCTGAGCCAACAGCCCTTTCAGCAAAAAAGACACATGCTTCCAAGCGTACGGGAGTCGCCTATGCGTATCGGTGAACTCGCCGCGCTCACAGGCTGCACGCCCAAGGCACTACGCCTGTATGAGGCGCACGGCTTGCTCGGCACCGTGGCACGCCGGGGCAGCTACCGCAACTACGGCCCCGAAGATGTGCAGCGCGTGCAGTGGATCCGCCAAGCCCTGGCGCTGGGTTTCCGTCTGGCTGCGCTACAGCCGCTACGCAGCATCGATACCCCGGCCGGTGCCGCCGCCGTCCAGGCACTGCTCCAGACCCGGCGACGTGCCATTGCCGACGAGCTGGCGCGGCTGCTAGCTGCCGACGCAGCCCTGGCTGCATTGACCATGGAACTGAGCACATGCGACGGTGCCAAGACATGCCGTTCACCGGAGCAACTCTCCACTTGACGTAGTAGGGCTTGACTCTGTCCCGAAGGACAAGGTGATGCTGACGGCTCACGAACTCAAGCCTCCTCTATCACCATGTCCCGTCGCATCCTCATCATCCTCGGCCAGCCCTCCTCCAACAGTCTATGTGCTGCCTTGGCGAGTACCTATGCCGATGCCGCACGTCACGCCGGAGCCGAGGTCCGATTGCTGGAGCTGGGTGAAATGCAATTCGACCCCATCCTGCGCCACGGATACGAGCACAGCCAGCCGCTGGAGGCCGACCTGAGGGGCGCTCAGGTCGACATTAGCTGGGCGCAACATCTGGTGTGGGTCTATCCGATATGGTGGGGCGGGCTACCGGCACTGCTCAAGGGCTTTCTGGATCGCATCTTCCTGCCAGGCTTCGCCTTCAAATACCGGGCCAACTCTGCATTGTGGGACCGCCTGCTGGCCGGCCGCACTGCTGAACTGCTTGTGACAATGGATTTTCCCCCTTGGTACTACCGATGGATACAACGCCAGCCAGGTCACCGGCAAATGAAGCAGAGCATCCTTGAGTTCAGCGGGATCCGGCCCGTGCACGTGCACAGTTTCGGCCCGGTGGTCAAGTCCAGTGCTGCCAGGCGCGCCGCCTGGATAGAGCGCGTGCGCATGCTGGGCACTCGTGCAGGCTTACGCTGACAGCGTCCTTCCTTAGTAATCACCCACCGTTCTTCGCTGCGGCAGGAAGGATCGGCAAGCCACACGATTTTCGCTCCGTGAAACTCCACGCGACCAAGGAGTACGGCCACAGACCGCTGCGGGGCGGATGCATCGAACGGTTGAATCGCCGCCCATTGCAGTCATTCATTGAGGCTAAAAACCTGCCTCCCTCCAAAAGACACTTGTTGCAGTTTTCACAAACTGCGCAGCAGCCGCTTCCCATTTGCCGCGAATGCTGACTCTGCCACGCCAACGGTGTTGCAAAACAGCGTCCGTTTCAAGCGGTGTCACCACATCCAGCACCACTCTGTAGACCGGACGCTCCGGGTATAGGGTGCCTTGCATGCTTCGGACCTGAACCATGCCGCCAGCTGCCGCAGACAGCGCAGCTTCCGAGAGCGTGCGACTCGCATCTCGATCAACGCTGCGCACCATCAAATCCAGTACCGGCCCCACACCAGCGTCGGCGATAAAAATTGCGCTGTCGCCGATGCTGATGCGTTGAACATCTTCTTCCTGCACATAGACAAGAACCTCCAGTCGATCGCTGCCAACGACTCTACCCAGCAATTCATTCCGGGCCAGCCAGTCTCCCGTTCGAAGATCCGGATCCACGTCGCGCAGCACTCCAGCGCCCGAGGCATGCAGACGGTAACGACTGGCTTCGGTTTCCACCGCCTGCTGTTGAGTGGCCGCCTGCAGCTGACGCTCTTGCAGAATCTGCCAGTCCCTGCGCAGCTCCGAGTCGAAACCTGCTGCCGCTATTTGCTGCGAATACTGGGTCCTCTGCGCATCGTTCTGAGCCTGAGCGGCCTTGAGAGCCGGGGAGTCCAGCATAAAGACTGGAGCATCAACCTCGACCATGCGTGCGTCGCCAAGCATTTGCTGCTGCAGCTGCGATGCATCAAGCGCATGCAAAGGCCATATCTCGCTGGATTGCAACATACCCTCCGTACGGATTGGGGCAGGCAGGGGCAGCCAGCAAAGTGCAACAAGTACAAAAGCTACGATGCCACTCCAACGTGCTCTTCGACTACGGACGATCTGAGGCCAGCGCAAATGCCATGCTGCAATCTCGGACCAGAGAGGCTTGGCAATGAACCACACAATCTCCACCAGAAACAGCAAGATGCCCAGCACCTTGATGAAGAAGTGATACACCAAGGCGGCAATGCCCAAAAAAAGAGGTTCATCGCGCATTACCGGGGAAGGCTGCGCGAATCTTCAGAAAGAAATAGTCCTGATCGCGGTAGCCATAGGCCCGGCGCTTGATGACCTTGATGGTGTTGTTGATGCCCTCGACAACACTTGTGTTCAACGGATGCCGGCATCGGGCGATGATCCCGTGCAGGTAGCTTTGCAAGCGCTGAGCAAAGGTGCTCAGTGCTGTAATACCGCTTTGGCGCGCTTGCTCACACCAGTGCTGCCAGGCGCGATGCGCCCAAGCCGGACGACGGTAAAACCACAGCTGTTTTAGCTCATCGCGCAAGACGTATACCGCCATTAATGGCTCATTGGCCGCCAGCAGCTCCTTGAGCTGCACTGCTTGTTGAGCCTGCAGCTTGTTGCGATTGCGCAGTAGCAACCAGCGGCTGGACTTGAGCACCTTGCGCGCCAAGGGCTGTTGGCGCAGCAAGTTGGCCTGATCGACACGCACTCGGTCGATAACCTCCCGGCCATACTTGGCCACGACATGGAACAGGTCATAGACGATCTCGGCGTTGGGGCAGTTGGCCTGGATCTCCAGCTCGTAGGCAGTAGTCATGTCGATAGCAACCGCGCGAATGCGCTGGGCAACGCCAACGGGCAACTGCTCGAAGAACTGGCGGGCCGTCTCGCGTGAGCGCCCTTGCCCCACCCACAGCACCTGCCGGCTGATGGGGTCGACGACGACTGTGGCGTAGCGATGGCCCTTGTGCAACGCAAACTCGTCCATTGCCAAGTATTCGATCCGCTCCCATTGCGGCTGCGCGGTAGTGGCCAGCAATAAGGCCTTGTCGATGGACTTGACCGTGTGCCACCCAAGATCGAAGAAGGCCGCGACTGCCTTGATGCTGCTGCTGCGAAGCAACTGGCTGCACGCCTGTGCCAGACGGTCTGTGACGCGCTGGTAGCGACCGAGCCAGCTGAGTTTCTCCAGGCGCGGGCCACCACAGCTATCGCACCACAGACGCCGACGCGGCACATGCAGCACCACCTTGTATTCGAACAATGCCAGATCGCGCACGCGCCGTGTCGTGGTCTCATGGACTTGGCTGCACTGCGCACCGCAGCGCTCGCAATGCATGATGCTGGCCTGCGGCTTCAGATAGATCGACACGGTGCGGCTATCGCCCTGGGGCCACTGCACACGTTCAACCTCGTAGCCCTCCCAGCCGCCAAGAGCCTGCAATAACTTCGAGTCCAGCATTTGATTTGTTCTCCGATGTCAGCTTCGCAGCCGTCAGATTACAAAACGAACGGGCTCATCTCCACGGAATTCCTCGATGAACCAAAAAAGAACCAGTCGATAAATCCAGGTAGCCCAGGCAAACAAGATAAGCCCGCGACGTTTGACAACGGTAAAAGACTCCGGGGGAGGTTCACCGAGCTTGAATAATTTCTCTCTGAGATCCCAGCGTGCCAGCGCAAAGGCACGTGAGTGCAGATTGGGCATCTGTAGAAAATCGGACAACAGAAAATATCCATCAAAACGCATGAACGGACTTGCATTGATGACCAGCGTGCTGACCCATGTCGTAGTGGCCAGCAAAAAGGCCATGGACTTGGGGGTCCCTTCAGGTAACCAGACCCACGCCAGCAAGGCCCATGCGGCAATCATCAGCTCCGTTGCGATGCCAGCGCCCGCGACCTTGAGGCGCTGATCGCGCCGGGTCAATTTCCAGACCTCGTTGGTATCGGTGTATGCAACCGGCCAAAGCACCAGGAAGGCGACACCCATGGTCGGGACGCGGCATCCAAATCGCTTGGCCATCAAGCCATGCCCCAGTTCATGAAGCACCTTGACAAACCCTAGCGTCAGTCCATAGGCCAGCAGTCCTTGCCAGGTCAGCGAATCAACCAAGGTCGCAGTAAACACACCCCACGCGCGGGAAACGCCCCAAAGTCCAGCGCACAGAGCCAGCAAGGTAATCCAGCCGAAAGTTCGGCTGAAAAGAAAGTCCAGCCGCGGCGCCCACCGTGTCAGCCAGCGATCAGGCCTGATCAGCGGAACCCGGAAAAAGAGGTAGTTATGCAAAAGCCATTGCATCCAGCTTGAACGCCTGGACTGCCACCGCTCGGCCAGCGTGCCGGCACTATTGGGAAGTGGCTCCAACAGATCATTGCGCTGCGCAAACTGCAAAAGCGCATTCACGTCTTCCTCACGAAGCGTCAATGTCGTTTGAGCACAGACATCTTGCACAATCGCGTCAGCGACGCCCAGATGCCAGCGCTTGAACACCTCAAAGCTGGCCCAGTCCAGCTGAAAGAAAAGGTTGCGCACGGGATCATGCAGGGTCCAGCTCGGTTGACCATCGGACAGCACAGGACCGGGAAGCAGGTCCAGTTCTTCACGCAAAGCAGGCCATGCGGTACTCATGGGACTTACCAGGCAATAAACTGCCGCAGGACGGCCCAGGGCTTGCGCAGAACCCAGTAGGCCAAGGGTACCCAATCGCCTTGCAGCTTGGCGGTACCTTTGAGGCCGATACGGGCCTCCTCCTTGGCGAGCGACATGGACGCACGCACTCGATAGGCGTAGCTGCCATCTGGCCTGGCATTGGCGTCATACGCCATATACCGTAGCTTGCCCTCCAGCCCTGCCATGGGATTCGCTGCCAGATACAGCTTCACTGTGGAGCCCTGGGCCAATGGAATGGCATCACCGATGGGAACCCAGGCCTCGATTTCCACCTCATCGGGCCGGGCAATACGCATCACCCGCTCGCCGGTCTGCACAGGCTTGCCTAGCCATTCGGTGGGAGAGTCAAACAAAACCATGCCATCTTCAGGTGCCAGCACCCGGCTGCGCTCACGCTGATCGCTCAGATATTGCACATCTGCGCGCTTCTCACCTATGCGCCCGACGAGCGCTGCAAGCTGAGCCTTGGAGCGAGCGTCGCCCAAGGCCAGTTGGGCAGATTGTCGATATTCGGCTTCAGCGGTCAGCAGAGCTTGCCGGGCAACCTCCAGCCGACTGCTGATCTGGGCCTCATCCAGTCCAAACAAGCGCTCGCCTTTACGTACCACTTGATTGGGCTGGACATGAATTTGATCAATGACGCCATCCAAAGGCGCTCTCAACACCACAGGCTGCGCGGCAACGAGCTCACCAGGAGCAAGCACGCTCATGTGCACAGGCACAGCGCCAAGCACAAAAATTCCGCCCAGGATCCAGGTAGATTTTTTTTGCCACCCGCTTTTGGCGTTGACTCTCGATGCCGCAGGTTTTCGCCAGAATCTGGGCTGGCCTGCCTGCAATGCAGAATAGGCATGAAACCAGATATGACCCCATTCGGCGAGAAGCGGAAAGCGCTGCTCTTCAATTGCCTGCGCTCCCGAAAGAAGCAGTCCGCCTTTAGAAACAGGCTTTTGGCTATCTTGCAGCAGAGGCACCCATACCGCATAGGGCCCCAGCCATTCGTTCCATGAGCTTGCCAACTCGGGAGGAAGCTGAGCCGGTTCAATGCGCCGAACCTGAATCGGTTGCTGCGCCTGGAGAAACTGGCATACCGCATGCAGCCATTGGGCATAAGGCGTATTTCTATCCGTCTCTACCACGCCAGATAGGGCTGTTACCCCGCCGTCATCCAGCCACAAACATGCTTGACGGTAAGGTACGAGCAAACGGCTATCGTTGACCAGCAAAAACCGCAGTTCGGCATTACTGCGTGCAGCCCTGGCGCGATGCCCCAGCTCAAGCAGCAGCATTGCCGGGTTCACGCTCTGAGGAAAAACGGCTGCGTTCATGGCACAACCGCCTCATCTGCTGTACTCATGACCCCATCAACCATGGACATACTGGGACACCCTTGTCCCCGCCTGCTGACTCGCTGCATTTGCCATCTTTTCACTCAGTCCCGCTCGCCCTGTGGGCACACTGGATGTGGCCCGTGCATCGCCGACCACCAGCTTGACAGTTCGCACCGACTCGTGCCCCTTTCCATCGCTGACCTTGATCTGCAGAACAAGCATTGTGCTGAGGTCCTTGGGTGCGTTGATGGTTAGCTGACCGCTATGGCGGTCCAAGCGCACCCATCCGGGCAGCTCCTGCTTACCGGCGAAGCTGAACTGGAGCGACTCGATATCCCACGGGCTCTCTGACGCCAGGAGAACAGGCTTCAGATCCAGAATGCTGGCCCCAGTCGTGACCGAGAACTGCTCAGGTGCCGGATCAAATCCAGAGCGATTGGGTTCTACCGGCGCGAAAAGCGACGCCCACATCCAGTCATTGACGCCTGCAATTGACTGCGGAAGGCCATATTCAGACCAGCTATCTTGACGAGGCATCCCTTTGTCTTGAGATACGGAACTAAGCATCATCGACGCCGAATGCAGAAAATCAGCATTCGGCTCTGGTACCTCGGAAGGTTGAAATGGTGTGAGACCAAGTCCATCAGAGGAACTACTCACAGCAAAGGCAAACGGAGCATGCACGGCAGGAGGTACCAGCGGTTCAACAATGCCGCTGAGTGACGTTACCGAAGATGCATTACCCGCCATGTCCTTTTGCTGAACCCAGAGGCTGAATGCACCGAGACCAGGTACCTTGAGGGAATTCCCGCGGCCTTCAATCCAGGAAACGCCATTGTCCAAGGAGTACTGCCAGCTTCCTCCCGCCTCCAGACCAGAAATGAAGACCAAGCCCGTTGGCGAAACCTGGCGCCCATTCACCAGCGTGGCTTGATCGAGAGTAATTCCTGGCACAACCGGAGCAAGGGTATCGATGGCATAAACATTGGATGCTGTGGTTGCCGTTCCGCTGTTGCCGGCCGTGTCCACATAGCCCGTATTGCTCAGCGTGACCACATTCGTGGTGTCGGTGATTCCGGCGGTCGGCGTCAGCGTCGCCGTCCAGGTCAAGCCGCCGTCGCTGGACATCAGATTGCTCAGGCTGCCATTGGCAACGGTGAAGTCACCAACATCCAGCCCCGTTACCGCTTCGCTGAAGGTAATGATGACCGTGGAGCTCTCGCCCACCGCCAGCGCCGTGTCGTTCACCACAATGGTGGCTGTCGGGCGCTGGGTGTCGATGGCGTAAGCATTGGAGGTGGTGACGTTCGCCCCAGTGTTGCCCGCTGCATCCTGCACGCCGCTGTTGTCCAGCGTGATCAGGTTGCCGGCGCTGGTATTGCCCGCCGTCGGCGTCAAGGTGGCCTTCCAGGTGATGCCGTCGCTGCTGCTGAGGTCGCTCAGCACACCATTGGCCACAGTGAAGTCACCAAGATCCAGCCCCGTCACCGCTTCGCTAAAGGTGATCGTGACCGTGGAGCTCTCACCCACCGTCAGCGCCGTGTCGCTCACCACAATGGTGGCCGTGGGGCGCTGGGTGTCGATTGCGTAGTTGTTCGAATCTGTCGTTCCCGTACCGCTGTTGCCCGCTGCATCCACATAGCCGGTGTTGTCCAGCGTAATCACGTTGGTGGTATCGGTAATGCTGGCCGTCGGCGTCAGGGTCGCCGTCCAGGTAAGACCGCCATCGCTGGACGTCAGATTGCTCAGTGCTCCATGCTCGACGCTAAAGTCGAACAGATCCAGACCGGTTACGGCTTCACTGAATGTGATGGTTACTAACGAGGCCTCGCCCACTGCCAGCGCCGTATCCGCTACCACGATGGTGGCTGTGGGACGCTGGGTATCGATCGCGTAGTTGTTCGAATCTGTCGTTCCCGTACCGCTGTTGCCCGCTGCATCCACATAGCCGGTGTTGTCCAGCGTAATCACGTTGGTGGTATCGGTAATGCTGGCCGTCGGCGTCAGGGTCGCCGTCCAGGTGATGCCGCCATCCGCACTGGAAACCGCCGACAGCGTACCGTTGGCGATGGTCAGATCGGCGTTGGTGAAACCGCTGACCGCTTCGCTGAAGGTGATGATCACCAGCGAGGTCTCGCCGACTTTCAACGCGGTATCCGCCACGACAATGGTCGCCGTTGGGCGCTGGGTATCGATGGCGTAATTGTTCGAATCGGTGGTGCCACTGCCGGCGTTGCCGGCAGCGTCAGTCACCCCGGAATTGTCCAGGGTGATCAGGTTGGTGGCATCGGTGATGTTGCTGGTCGGCGTGAACGTCGCGGTCCAGGTGATGCCGCCGTCGCTGCTGCTGACCGCGCTCAGGGTGCCGTTGGCTACCGTCAGATCGGCGTTGCTGAAACCGCTGACCGCTTCGCTGAAGGTGATGGTCACCAGCGAGGTCTCGCCGACTTTCAGCGCGGTATCCGCCACGACAATGGTCGCCGTTGGGCGCAGCGTATCGATGGCGTAATTGTTCGAAGTGGTGGTGCCACTGCCGGCGTTGCCGGCAGCGTCAGTCACCCCGGAATTGTCCAGGGTGATCAGGTTGGTGGCATCGGTGATGTTGCTGGTCGGCGTGAACGTCGCGGTCCAGGTGATGCCGCCGTCGCTGCTGCTGACCGCGCTCAGGGTGCCGTTGGCTACCGTCAGATCGGCGTTGCTGAAACCGCTGACCGCTTCGCTGAAGGTGATGGTCACCAGCGAGGTCTCGCCGACTTTCAGCGCGGTATCCGCCACGACAATGGTCGCCGTTGGGCGCAGCGTATCGATGGCGTAATTGTTCGAAGTGGTGGTGCCACTGCCGGCGTTGCCGGCAGCGTCAGTCACCCCGGAATTGTCCAGGGTGATCAGGTTGGTGGCATCGGTGATGTTGCTGGTCGGCGTGAACGTCGCGGTCCAGGTGATGCCGCCGTCGCTGCTGCTGACCGCGCTCAGGGTGCCGTTGGCTACCGTCAGATCGGCGTTGCTGAAACCGCTGACCGCTTCGCTGAAGGTGATGGTCACCAGCGAGGTTTCACCGACCGCAAGGCTGGTGTCCTCCACGACAATGGTCGCCGTTGGGCGCAGCGTATCGATGGCGAAGTTGTTGGAGTCGGTGGTGCCAACGCCGCCGTTGCCCGAGGCGTTGGTCACACCGGCGTTGTTCAGAGTGACCAGGTTGCTGGCATCGGTGATGTTGCTGGTCGGCGTGAACGTCGCCGTCCAGGTGATGCCGCCATCCGCACTGGAAACCGCCGACAGCGTACCGTTGGCAATGGTCAGGTCAGCGTTGCTGAAACCGCTGACCGCTTCGCTGAAGGTGATGGTCACCAGCGAGGTATCTCCGGCCTTGAGTGCTGTGTCGGCGACCACGATGGTGGCAGTCGGCACCAGTGTCTGTACCGCATAGTTGGCCGAGTTGGTGGCACCGGTACCGGTGTTGCCAGCCAAGTCGGCAATCCCGGTGTTATTGAGGACGATCAGGTTGGTGGCGTCACTGACACCGATGTTCGGCGTGAAGGTGGCGGTCCAGGTGATGCCGCCGTCGCTCGACGAGACATTGCTCAGAGTGCCGTTGACGACGCTCAGATCGGAGTTGTCGAAACCGGTCACCGCTTCGCTGAACGTGATGGTCACCGTGGCGGCTTCACCGGGGCGCAGATCGGTATCGCTGATGACGATGGTCGCGGTCGGACGCTGACTGTCGATCACGTAGTTGTTCGAATCGGTGCTGCCCGTGCCGGCGTTGCCCGCCACATCGGCCACTCCGGTGTTGTCCAGGGTGATGAGGTTGCTGGTGTCGGTGATGCCTGCTGCCGGGGTGAAGGTGGCCGTCCAGGTGATGTTGTCCGAGGTGGTCAGGCCGGAGAGCGTGCCGTTGGCCACCGTGACGTCGGCCAGGGTGAAACCGGTGACCGCCTCGCTGAAGGTGAACGTCACCGTGGTGATCTGGCCGACACCCAGGGCCGCATCCGCCACCACAATCGTGGCCGTTGGACGCTGATTGTCGATGGCATAGTTGTTGGAGACGGTGGTGCCGCTGCCAGCGTTGCCATGAGCGTTCTGCACACCAGTGTTGTCCAGGGTGATTAGGTTGGTGGCGTCGGTGATGTTGCTGGTCGGGGTGAAGGTCGCCGTCCAGGTGATGCCACCATCCGCACTGGACACCGCCGACAGCGTACCGTTGGCAATGGTCAGGTCGGCGTTGGTGAAGCCGGTCACCGCTTCGCTGAAGGTGATGGTCACCAGCGAGGTTTCGCCGACCTTCAGTGCGCTGTCGCTAACCACGATGGTGGCGGTCGGCAGCACAGTATTGATGACAAAGTTGGCGGAGTTGGTCGTACCAGCGCCGACGTTGCCTGACAGATCGGCAACGCCGGTATTGTCCAGGATGATCAGGTTGGTGGCGTCGTTGATCCCGACGCTCGGCGTGAATGTCGCCGTCCAGGTAATGCCGCCGTCGCTGCTGCTCAGATTGCTCAGATTGCCATTGCTGGCGTTCAGGTCGGCCAGGGTGAAGCCGGTCACCGCTTCGCTGAAGGTGATGGTCACCAGTGAGGTCTCACCGGCGCTCAGGGTCGGATCGGACAGGACGATGGTCGCTGTCGGACGCAGAGTGTCGATGACGTAATTGTTCGAATTGGTGATGCCGCCACCGGCGTTGCCTGACAGGTCGGCGAAGCCGGTGTTGTTCAAGGTGATCAGGTTGGTGGAGGCCGTGATACCGGCCGCAGGGGTGAAGGTGGCCGTCCAGGTGATGCCGCCGTCGCTGCTGCTCAGGGAACTGAGGGAACCGTTGGACACGGTGAAGTCGCCCGTGTCCAGCCCGCTCACCGCTTCGCTGAAAGTGATGGTGACGGTGGTGGTCTGCCCGGCCTTCAGTGCGGTATTGGCGACATCGATGGTGGCCGTCGGCAACTGGGTGTCGATCGTGTAGTTGAGCGAACTGGTGGTACCGCTACCGAGGTTGCCCGCCTCGTCGGTGACGCCGGTGTTGTTCAGGGTAATGGCGTTGGTGCCGCTGGTGAGGTTGCTGGTCGGGGTGAAGGTGGTGGTCCAGGTGAAGCCGCCATCGGCGCTGCTCAGGGCGCCAATGGTGCCGCCGGCCACGGTGAAGTCGCTGGCATCCAGCCCTGTCACCGCTTCGGCGAAGGTGATGGTGACGGTGGCGGTATCTCCGGCCTTCAGGGCGGTATCGCTCAGCGAGATGCTGCTGGCCGTCGGGCGCACGCCGTCCACCACCAGGGCCTTATTGGCCCCCAGGGAACCGGCGGTGCCGGGGGCTGGCAGGGTCAGGATGGCGTCGCGGCTGGAACCATCCTTGATGGTGCCACCGTTGAGGGTCAGGGCCGAGGTGGAGGCGTAGTCGAGGTCGGCGGAGCTGTCGCCGGCCTGGACGGTGTAGCTGAAGGTCAGGGTGGTGGTGCCCGAGCCAGAAACGTAGCTGAGCGTCCGGTCGCTGTCGCCGGTCTCCAGTTGCAGCTTGGGCGTTCCGGTCACATCGACGGTGGTATCGAAGGTGATGGTGACGGTGATGGTGTCGCCGATCTTGTAGGTGCCGTTGGCGGTGCTGGACGACACGTCGTTTACCCGCGGCGCGGTGGGCGCGGTGAGGGTGAAGTCGTTGCCGGTACCCGCGATGTAGCTGGCCGTCAGCGGGGTACTGTTGCCACCGGCCGTCACCACGCTGCCCTCGGACAGACCGCTGAAGGTCCCGGTCACCGCGTCGGCGGCATCGTTGACGATGATGCTGTAGCTGTCGCCGGTGCCTGCGGCGTAGGCATGAGTCACCGCCAGGGTGGCGCCGGTGACGTCAACCGTGCCGTTGACGATTACCTGGTCGTAATGGTTACCGGCCGAGGTGCCGCTGATATCCAGCGCCAGCGTGCTGCCACTGTTCATCACCAGGTTGCCGTTGACGGTCAGGGCGCCGGCCCCGCCATTGCCCGGAGACAGGGTGCCGCCATTCACCACCGTCAGCGTATTGGTCGAGCTGCTGGCGAAGATGCTGCCGCTGCCGCCCAGGGTCGCGCTGCTGGAGACGACCACGCCGGAGGTGGCGGACAGCGCGCCATCCACGATCAGGCTGCCACTGGCCACGTTGGTGGCACCGCTGTAGGTGTTGGTGCCGGTGAGCTTCAGGGTGCCGGTGCCCGACTTGGCAAGCAGGCCTCCACCGCTGATGACACCGCTGAGGGTCGCGGCCGCATCGGCGACGATGCCGCCGGAACCACCGCTCAGGACGATGTTGTTATCGATGGTGCCGGCACCGGTGATACGCAGGTTGCTGTTCTGGAGCGTGACAGTGCCACTGGTCAGGTTGGCATCGGAAGCAACGGCCAGCGCGCCGCCATTGACCAGGATCGCCGCCGAGCTGCCGCTGTTGGTGCCGGACAGCGTCAGGGTGCCACTGCCCGCCTTGCCCAGCGTGCCCGAGCCGCTGATGGCGCCAGAGAAGGTGGTCGAGCTGTTGTTGGAGCCACTGATGAAGGTGTTGGCGCCAAAGGAAACAACACCCGCGCCCGCGAACGAGCCAATTGCCAGCGACGCGGTGTTAGACGTAAGCGTAGCCCCCGAGCTCACCGTCACCGCACTGTCGTTGCCGAGGGCGCCGCCGGAGCCAATGGCCAGCCCGCCGGCGGAGATGCTGGTGGCACCGGTGTAGCTGTTGGCGCCGGTCAGCGTCTGGGTACCGCTGCCGACCTTGGTCAGGCCGGACGCTCCCGAGATCACGCCGGTATAGGTCGCGCTGCCGTTGTCGCCGCCGATGGTCAGCGCGCCATTCAGCACCACGCTGCCCGCGCCTGCCAGGGAGCCGATGGCCTCGGCGCTGGATACCGTCAACGTGGTACCTGAAGACATGGTCACCAAGCTGGAATCGCCAAGCGCCGAGCCGCCGCTCAGGGTCACGCCCCCCGCAGTGATGTTGAGGGCACCGAAGTGGCCACCGCTGGCACCGGCCAGGGTCAGGGTGCTGGCGCCGCTCTTGGTCAGTGCATTGGCGCCGCTGAGGGCGCCACTCAGCGTGGCGTTGGCGGTGGCGCTGATGGTGGAGGCGGAGGCCACCGTGATCGCATTGTCGATGGTGGTCGCGCCGGTGATGGCCAGGGTACCGCCGTTCAGCGTGATGGTGCCGGCGGCCAGGTGGTCGTCGTTGGCGACCGTCAGCGTGCCGGCGGTGATGGTAGTGCCGCCGGTCAGGCCCGCCTCGTTGCCGGCGCTGGACAGTATCAGGGTGCCCGCACCGGTCTTGTTGAGGTTATAGGCTCCGCCGCCCAGCGCGCCACTCAGGGTCAGCGTGGAACCACTGGCGGCGCTGATGTCGCTGTCGCCGGTGAAGGTGATGTTGCCGCTCAGGGTGGAACTACCGCTGAGCAGGTGCAACGCGCCGTAGTCCACGGCGCTCACCGTCTTGCCGGTGCCGCTGACCGTAAAGGCTTCGGCCACCGTCAACCCGCCATTGACGCGCACGCTGGTGCCGGCGGCCACGGTCGTGCCGCCCGCCGTGGAGCCCAGGGCATTGGCGTGGTTGAGGATCAGGGTGCCGGCCACCAGGCTAGTGTCACCGGTGTAGGTGTTGTTGCCGTCGAGCTGCAGGATTGCCTGACCGTTCTTGACCAGCGTGCCGCTGCCGGAAATCACGCCGGACAGGGTGAGCTGGGTCGCCCCGCCACCACCGCCGACGTTGATGGTGCCACCCGATGCGCCGATGGCGATGGCGTTGTCGATGGTGAAACCCGTGGAGTTGTTGGTAAGGGTACCGCCGTTCAGCGTCAGGTTGCCGGAGGACAACTGGTCGTCGTTGCTGATCTGCAGGCTGCCGCCGGTCACGGTGATGCCACCGGACATGTTGGCTTCGTTGCTGGTGCTGCTCAGCACAAGGGTGCCGCTGGCACCAGCCTTGCTCAGCGAGCCGCTACCCGCCAGGGTGCTGGCGATGGTGACGGTGCCGGTGGCGTTGGTGAAGTTCAGCGTGGTGCCACCGCCCAGGGTGATGGTGCTGCCGTTGATGCTCAGGCCGCTGGCCGAGTCGGCATTGATGGTCAGGCTCTCGGCGATCGACAGGTTGCCGGCCAGGCTCATGCCGCTACTGAACGCACTGGTGAAGATCAGTGTCTGGCTGCCGGTACCATCGGCTGCGGCGATGGCCACCGCCTCGCTGAAGCTCACGCCATTGGAACGATCGATGGTGCCGGTGTCGGTGGTGTTGGTGATGTAGATGGTATCGCTGGTGACCGTGGTATTCGCCGTCGCGGTCGAAGAGCCGTCGTTCAGGCTGAAACGGATGGTGGCATCGCCTGCAGGGGTGTCACTGCGGTAGGTGATGTGCCGCACCACGTCGTTGATCAGCGCAGTGGTGGCGCTGGTGCCGCTGCTGGTGAAGGTGATGGTCAGCACGCCGCCGGTACTGGTGAAGGTGGCGAAGGTCTGCCCACCCGACTGCAGGGTGCTGCCGCTGATGGTGAAGTTCGCACCTACAGTGTTGAATCCGAAGATATCCGACGACAGTGCGCCGCCCACGGCCTGCACCGACAGGATGGCGCCCGCCCAGTCGCCGTTGCCGCCATTGAGCGCACCGAACTCGGTGTCGTTGAAGGTGACGTTTGCGCTGCTATCGAGCGTGACCGTATTGCCGGCCCCGGCCCAGGCGACGCTGTCGCCGTTGAGGTTGCCGATGCTGGGTGCGGAGTTGATCGCGATGTCCTTGTTGGCGCCCAGCGAGCCGGCTGATCCGGGCGCAGCCAGGGTCAGGACGGCGTCGTTGCCGGCGGCGTCGCGGATAGTGCCGCCATTGAGCGCCAGGGCGCTGGTGCTGATGTAGTCCAGGTCAGCGGCGGTATCGCCGGCCTGCACGGTGTAGTTAAAGGTCAGGATGCTGGTGCCGGAGCCACTGGCGTAGTTGACCGTACGATCGGTACTGCCGGTTTCCAGGGTCAGCTGTGGCGTGCCGCTCACCGTGACGCTCTCGCCGAAGTTCACCTGCACCGAGATCACATCCCCGGCCTTGTAGGTGCCGTTGCCGATGCTGGAGGTCACCGAGGCGACGGTCGGCGCTGCAGTGTCGATGGAGTAGTTGACGGAGTCGGCAGTGCCGACACCCGCGAGGCCACCGCTGACGGCGTTGACACCGGCCAGGTTGACGGTGATCACGTTGGTGCTGTCGGTGACGCTGGAATTGGGCGTAAACAGACCGGTCCAGGTGAGACCACCATCGCTGGAGGTCAATCCGGTGATAGTGCCGTTGGGTACGGTGAGGTCGGCGGTGGTGAAACCGGTCACCGCCATGTTGAAGGCAAAGGTGACGGTAGAGGTTTCGCCGATTTTCAGCGCTGCGCGGGACATCGCAATGGTTGCGGAGGGAAGGGGCGCAACAGCATCTGCGATCTGGATATTGTTAATGGAATGATTGGAGGCCGATTGATCACCGAGATAGCCGCCCGCGGAAATGTACAAGCGCACTTCAGCAACATAGTCGAACGCACTACCCAGGCTGACGGTCGTAACATCTGATGCTTGTCGGACCTTGTCATATATGACCGTGAATTCCTGGGAGGCTACCTCGGCACCATTCAAATAGCCTT
Organism: Comamonas testosteroni; assembly: GCF_014076415.1. Taxonomy (NCBI): domain Bacteria; kingdom Pseudomonadati; phylum Pseudomonadota; class Betaproteobacteria; order Burkholderiales; family Comamonadaceae; genus Comamonas; species Comamonas testosteroni. Next base: position 1,916,949 of record NZ_CP043568.1, on the reverse strand, counting down.
TTACGGTATAGGTGGCGTTTTCAGTCTCGCCCCAGTTGTAATAGGTGAACCCATTGATCTGGAAAGGGCTGCCGTCGCTGGACTTGATCGCCATGCCTTTGGAGCCCGCGTTCAGCTCATTGGTCAGGGCCGTGTACCCAGCCTGCGGACTGGACAGGTAGCTATTGTCAAACCATTTGATTTCACTGCCGGGCTGCGTGTCCCTGGTCCCGTCCGTGTCCTGAATATTGAAAATCTCCAGGGTAATTCCCGGCAAGTCGCTGGAACCACCTTGGCCGTCCCGGGCGACGCCGCCGCTCACATTCGAGTTACTGGTAAAAGTCAGAGTGCCATTAGCCAACAACCCTGCATAGTCGGTGGGCGGGGTTTTCCAGACAATGCTTTGCTCAATGCTCCCCGTGCTGGTTTCCAACACCCAGTCGCCGCCTCGCGCAGCGCTACCGGTTGCATTGCTGGAGGCTGCGATGTCCGCACCAGTCTTTCCTGCCATGTTCAGGATAAAGTTCTGGCCGACGCTGCTCGACCCCACATTGCAGCCATAAAGAAAAATGTCGCCATCGGTGCTCAAGGCGCTACCAATACGAGCCAGAGTCTCACTGCGTGAATCGAGCGTGCTGCTGTCGAGCCAGTCACGGCCCAATTGAATCTTGCCTGCCTCGCCGTGACTGATCAGGTGGACGGCATCAAGGTCGCTGCGGCCGTTCAGATAGTCGGCAATCTGTTGCAAACCATCCTTGCTACTGTCGAGCACCACCACTTCGGTGCCCGGTTTCAGGCCGCTTATCAACTGCTGATAGTCTTGAACCCGATTGTCCACAAACACCACTTCCTGGCGTTGTGGTGCCCCTGAGGAACCCTCGGCCGCTCTCTGTGCTTCTGCAGTCAGTGCATGCCGCAGTGCGCTGGCCGTATCCACCGCGTGCTCCGCCCCCCCGGCACCGCAGCGTCCGTGGCCGCATGTGCCACATCCACCGCTGCTGCACCGTCAAACATAAAGCGCTGCTCCAATGCCAGCGGTCGCACGACGGAGACTGGCTGCAGACGCTGAGGGACATCGGTCTTTACGGCCTGCGCCGTCATGGCCTGTGTCAGACGGTTCCAGAATGGGCGAGATTTGCGGGTCATCAAAGTGTCCTTCCTGTATGAAGGTGGCATGGCGCTTGCCTGCCTTGCAGGTTCAGACCGCCGGCCCCCCCTCTTCCTTGGAGCTGTCGGTCTCTTGCCATCGGACTATAAAAATATGAGCATGCTGCACCTTTTAAATCTAGACTTCAGCACAGAAGTGATCTGAAACCTTTTAATAACATGCGCAATATGCTCTTGTATTTGAATGTCTAGGGCTTGCCGGTCTGGGGCGGTGCCAGCAGCACCTGCCCGCTCATTCCGGCGATCAGCTCGTTGAATTTTCCGTGAATGGCCGCATTGACCTTCACCGACTGGCTCACCGGGTCCACGCGCGCGGCTAGGCGTTGCACCTTGGCTGGATAGGTTTTGCCGGTCTCGTCGATACGCACCTGGAATTCCGATCCTTGATGCAGCCAGCTCAGCCAGCGCGAGGGCACCAGGAACTCCAGCTCCAGCGCGGAGTCGTCCAGAATGTCCAGCAGAGCCTGACCCGGCTGCGCGTATTGCTGCTCACGGATCTTCTGCTCGGCCACACGACCAGCATAGGGCGCGGTGATCTGGCATTTGCTCAGCAGGCTGCGGTTGGCGGCGACTTCAGCCCTGGCCTTGTTCCATTCGGCCTGAGAGACATCCAGTTCCACTTTGCCAACAGAGTTCAGCTCGGCCAGGCGCTGGTTGGCCTTCCAGGTCTTCTCGGTGACATCCACGCCCGCCTGGGCCTTGTTCAGTTGGGCTTGCGGCAGGCTGCAGTCAAACTGCACCAGCAGCTGACCCTGGCGAAATGCGCCCCCCTCAACCACGGGCAGGCGCTGCACCTTGGCACCAATCTCTGCTGCCAGAGTGGTGTAGCGGCGCGGCGAAAGCTGGGCACGGATCTCGCGCTGGTCCAGCACGCTGGGCAAGGGGACCTGAGTCTTGGGAAGGCTCTGGGCTGCCGGGCCAGTCTGGGCCTGAGCGCCCAGAGACAAGCCCAACGCCAAGCCCAGAATCAAAGGAGACGCGCAAGACTTCATTGGAATTGGCCCGCGTCCCAGCTTTGCAGCGATTTACCCACGGCCTGTGTGAGTTCAGGCAAGGGCATGCTGTCGGAGCCTTCGATCACGGGCTCCATGCCCAGGGTGGCTTGCAGGCGAGAGCTGGCGGCCTGCATATTGGATTGGGCCTGATACCGGCGCAGCACGGAAAGAATGGTGGCGGTCTGCTGGGAGACCCGCTCAAGCGCATTGAGCTTGTCGGCCTGCACCTGATTGTTCACATGCTCGGACAGACGCTGATCCACGGAGGCAATGGTCTGTGCTCTTTCGTACTGGCGCACGGCGTTTGCAAATTGCAAACGTGCCACATGCAGCTGTGTCAATACCGCCATCTGGGTAGCCAGGCGACGCTGATCGGCCAGCTGGACACCCGCGTCAGCCAGTTGACGCTGTACAGGCAGGGAAAGCAATCCCAGCAGGTTGAAAGAGATCTGCAGGCCGGCATCCTGCCAGCGGTCGTTGATCAGATAGCTGTCGCTGCTTTTGTTGACACCGTAGTTGAAGGAAAGGCCGGGGAACATGCGCAGCATGACGCGCTTGGTCTCTTCGTTGGCGATACGGGCGTTGTACAGGCTCTCGCGCAGATCCGGGTTCAGCAGCAGGGCCCGGTCTTCCAGCTTGTCCACCGGTTGCTCCAGCCAGCGCCGGGCATTCGAGGCTGAAGGCTCGATCACACGCAAAGGCTGGTTCAGCTCGGCAGGCGACACGCCCATCAGCGAAGCCAGTTCGATGCGCGAGGAGGACAGCTCCTGCTGAATGGCCTCCAGCAGGCGGATGTTCTCCAGCAACTGACGCTGATAACGCAGCGGCTCCATGGGGGAGCGCAGTTTTTCCGCTTCGACCTTGCGCGAGTCTTCCAGGGCCCTGTCTGCATCCTGGCCTGCGGTCTGCAGCGAGGACTCCAGAGCCTGGGCCGCAGCCACACGCCAGTAGGCAATGCGCACATCCTGGATCAGCGTGTGTATGGCCTTGCGGCGACGCTCGGCAGCAATCTGGGCGCGATCCGCGTGCTGGCGTGCAGCGTAATAGCTCTGACCGAAATCCAGCAGGCTCCAGGAGAAGCTCAGCGAAGCCAAGGTCGACTCGCGATCCGACGAGATATAGGGATGGGCCAGGGAAGGCGCGCCCGTGACGGAGTCCGTGCTGCGGCTGATCAGGTCCTTGTCGCGGTAGCGGTAGCCAGCCGAGGCCACCAGCTTGGGCAGCATGTCGAACTTGGCAACATTGGCCGTGCCCTGGGCCACCGCCTCTTCCATACCGCGCAGGCGCTGGGCTGCGTTGTATTTGATGGCTCTCGCAATGGCCTCTTCAAGGCTCACTGGCCCGGTAAGCGCAGCCACGTCCTTGCCAAGACTCTGCCGATCGGCCTGAACCTGTGACTGGATTTCTTCCGTGGAAAGCGCCTGGCCGGTCAGGCTGGCGCAGCCGGTGAGCCAGATGGCCGAGCCTAGCAGGGCCGTGAACCGGACACGGCCACGAAAATTTGTCTCAGGCCGGTGGTGAGCAAGAGCGTTCATATCTGCGAGGGGATGGTGGCAAGGACGGTTTGACAGCAAGACTTAGCGAACGAAATTCATGTTCAAAACTTCAATAGGTATGCAAAAGTCTTAATTGTCAAAAAATGTGACAAACATGTCACCCAGCAAAGATGACAACAGCAATCACTGAAATCAGGTATTTCTTCTGCCGGAAGCGCCATGCAGCCGCACTCATTTCTCGCCCTCAATGGGTGCAGTGAGTCCTTGGTGGTGAATGGTCAAGCAATTCGGCTGCGATGCAGTGTGCAGTTGCCCGAGGCCGCTCCAAAGCCGCTTCCGGTTGGAGACAGCAAGGTACTCCTTCGGGTTTTCTCAGAGCCGACGGCGCAAAGCTTGCTATTGGAGATTTCAGCCCTGATCTATGAATTTCAGATCAACACCGTTCACAAGCGCGCTTGCCACGCATTCCTAGGCATTGGAAGACGCACAACAAGGCCCCAGGCGCACAAGCTGCTCCAGCAAAGCCAGGCAGCTACATCGCCAAGCTTGAGAGATTTGGACGCCCAATGGAAATCGACCGCAACATCATGGGCGTGACGATTGCAGTCGATGGTGCGGAAATGCCTCGTGAGGGGTCCTGAAGACCCTGGCAATCAATCCTGGTCGCTACCTTGCCTCAGGTCGTCAGCGACCGACGCGACAAAGCTGATGCAGAGCATCAATACCATGAGCGCAAAACTGACAAGTAGCCATTTCATAGCGTCCTCGTGCAATTGATATTTGCAAACAGTATGCTCGCATTGATTGATGGCACTAAATAGATGTTTACGCTAGGGCCAGGCACAGACCAAGCACCTGTCAACAGAAGCTCCGTGCCCTCTGCCAAAGAGTCACGAGAAAGCCAAGGCCTGCTCGATGCAGGCGCAGGAAGCGAGCTAAGCCACCTGGCTGCTGGACGAGATCAGTTGCCAGACACTTAAACGATGCGACCGCCCATGCAGCGACACATCCCACAGCACACCGATTAGTGAAGCGAGAACACCGCCGCGGCATCAATCTCAAGTGGCCTGGAAAGCAAATACCCTTGAGCGCAATCCACTCCAAGCCTTTGCAGCATATCCAGCTCTTCCGGCCGTTCAACGCCCTCTGCAATCACCAGACTTCCTATTTCATGCGCGAAGCTGATGAGACCTCTGGCCAGTGCACGCCGTTTCTCATCCGTATCGATAGAGTGAGTAAGACTCATATCAAGCTTGATGATCTCGGGCTCGAGATTGAGGATGTGCCGCATGCTGGAATAGCCTGCACCAGCATCATCAACCGCCAGTTTCGCGCCTCGGCGACGGTAAGGCTCCAACCCAACGACAAGAGCTTTGTAATCCTTGACCGCAGCATGTTCAGTGATCTCCAGGACCAGACGGGAGAGATCACCAATGCCATCAAGTAGTTGATGGAATTTGCTGCTAAGCAGCAATTGTGGCGAGCAGTTGACACTTACGCTGCAGTTGGCAGGCAGCCGCTCCAGCGCTGGCAGCACCTTGGAAACAGCGCACAACTCCAGGTCAATGCCCAAACCGGCCTTGTCTGCCACATCGAACCAATAATCCGGCGCATGCCTGGGCTCGACATCAAAACGCGAAAGGCTCTCAAAGCCGCAGATGGCCTTGTCACGCAGACTGCAGATCGGCTGGAAAACCATCCTCGGATCACCGTGTGCCAACGCGGATTGGACCTCTCCGACCAACCGTGCCTTGACTTGCTCCTCGGCAGCCTGCTCTTCGATACGATCAGCCAGGATCTCTGCAAATGCGCGCAGCAATTGCATGTCGCGCTCCCCTAGCGTTGGATTCGGGAGGTAGCTGAAGCAGCAAAGCGTCCCGTACACATGCCCATCCGTGAGACGGACGGGAACACTCAAATGGGATCCAATTGGAATGGCGTGTGTTGCAGAAATGTGCTGAGTCGCCGGCACACGACTTGTATCCGGAATGCATTCGGGCAGCTCGCCATGAACGACCTTCAGACAGTATCCCTCCTGCATGGGAATGCTCTGGCCTTGATAGAGCGGTCCACCCGAAACACTGTCCAAGTGCCTCAGCACCCGTTCGGCAGCGCCGAAGTGTGAGACAAAGGCGATATCCATTCCCAGGTGCTTGCGAACCGCACGCAGTATTCGATCCACTCCTTCTGCGCACACACCTGATCTCATCAAATGATTGAGATGGCGATTCCCGTCAACCTCCAGATCGTTCATCTGCATGCCCCCTCTTACATACAGTCGACTCACACCGCTTTTGTCAATATTTAATCTGGAAAAGCATGCAATGTGAAGCGATGATCGTCGATATGCAACAAGTGTCTCAGCAGCAGCCGTTGCGAAAATGTCAATCAGTCCTCTAGTTTCGCCATCCACCTGGATTCCAGCTGCTGCTCCAGGAATGTCTCCGCGGTGAGTTTTTCTGTATGACGGCTTCGTGGCATATGTCGCCACCTGCTGTACGCTTTGAAGCCTCCTCGAATCTTCGCTTCACTCAAAAGTAGAGAGTCCACCCCAGGGAGGTCTACGCATGAAGAAATCCAGAGTTAGTGAAGTGCAGATCTGCTATCCACTCTTGCGAATCGGTCTGCATCTGCTGCATGGTCATCAGAACCAATAATTCAAGCATGCGTGCTTAACGCTGGGGTAGTCTTGCCCGTACCAAGGACACGATGCGATTGCACCTCTCCCCATCGAAATTGAAGGCGTCGCTGAGCGCCATATCCAGATCCTGTGAAAGCCCTTCACGAAGCATGCTTCGTGCACGGAAGAAGCGCGTGCGCACCGTGGCCTCTGGAATTTCCAGTATCTGCGACACCTCTTGCGCACTCATCTCTTCGACGCCGCGCAACATGAAAACCCTGCGGAAATCATCGGGCAGCAGGTCAATGCGCGCCTCCATGATTTGACGCAACTCCGAACGCATGACTGTTCGATCGGGGCCGCGGTCCATATCGTCTTGCTGCCAACTGGTATCCACCTGCTGGGTCGATGCCATCGCGGACTCCAGCGGCACGATCTTCAACTGACGACGTCTAGGACGTGTTGAGATTTAACGTGAATTGATCACAGCCGATGCCAGCGTGATGACAGCAGCGAAGCTGCTGTCTGTCTTGTCGCTGCGCATTGCAATGCGCTTGAACTCCTTGAGCTTGCAAAAGAAGTTCTCGATCAAGTGCCGCCACTTGTAGACCTCTATATCAATCTGCAAGGGCGCTCGACGATTGGCCTTTTGTGCAATCACCACTTGGCAACCCTGTGCCAGCAAGTGTTGCTTCAGCCAGTCTGCGTCAAACGCTTTGTCGGCCAGCAATGTCCGCAGGTCTATGCCTTCGAGCAGCTGTTCTACACCTTGAAGATCATGCCGTTGGCCTGGCAGCAACACAAATCGGATCAAGTTTCCAAGGGCATCCGTCAGCGCCAATATCTTGGTGGTCAAACCACCTCGACTGCGACCTATGGCCTGGCTCGCAGACCCCCTTTTGCACCCTGTCCATGCCTGTGCACTCGCACAATCGTTGCATCCACCATCACGTATTCCATGTCCGGTTGATCGCTGACCGCGTCAAACAGCTTTTGAAAGACATCAGCTTTGACCCAGTCGCGAAACCGTTTGAAGACGGTGTTCCACTTGCCAAATTCAGGCGGCAGATCTCGCCAAGGGCTACCTGTACGCGCAACCCAAAGCACTGCTTCCAAGAACAGTCGATTGTTGGAGCCACTGCGTCCTCGATCCCCAATCTTCCCTAAACACAATGGGCTCATACGAGCCCATTGTTCATCTGTCAAAACGTATCGCATCACAGCGCGATTGTGACGCCACCCCGGAAGGTAAAAATCAAATCTCAACAGACCCTAGTCTGTCCAAGTGCTTCGTTGACGACAATGCGTACCAGCCATGTCGACAACCTGGCATCCGCCCTGAAATTTCCCAATGCCTGCCAAGCCTGCAAATAGGCCTGCTGCACGGCATCTTCGGCATCCGTGTCACTTTTCAATATGGCTCGTGCGGTGCGGAACAGCAAGCGATTGTGGCGTCGCATGATGGCCTCGAAAGCCACCTCATCGCCAGCTGCGGCTCTGAAAGCGAGCTCCAGATCCGAAGCATCGGCAACCGCAGGGCTGTGGTTCGAAGGGTGAGTGTGCGACATGTGCGCCTCCTTTGACCATTGGATGGTGTATCCGCATCCAGCGTTCCTGTGTCGATCTGATTCGCGGCCCTGCTGCCAACAAGGGCGGAACGTGGTGACGCTCCGATCCATCCAATGGATGAGTGCTTGCCCTGGACGCCGGATTTTCGGTCTCCCAAAGCAGGCCTCGTCACCTACGAAGGAGTGCATCATGTCGTTTTTGCATATCGCTCATCCACAGGAGGCGCGCCGCCTCTTTCTTGGCCAATCCGGGCTGATGCTTTCAGGCGCCGCTGTTGCGCTACTAGCCGGTCGTGAAGCGCTAGCCGCCAAAACCGGCGATGGAAAAGCCCAGGACACTCAAATCCTGAACACCGCCCTGAGTGCAGAACTGGAGGCCATCGCTGCTTATCAGTTGGGAGCAGAAAGCAAACTGCTGCAACCCTCGGTGCTGGATCTGGCCCTGACCTTCCAGGGCCATCACAAAGCGCATGCCGAACTACTAGCCAGGACGGTTGAAAAGCTGGGCGGCAAGCCGGCAGTCCCCAAGACTGCTTACAACTTCCCAGCAAATCAGCTGAAGTCACAGGAGGATGTGCTGCGCTTTGCGGCACGACTGGAGCAAGGGGCCGTCAGTGCTTATCTGGGAGCCGTTCCCTTGTTCGGCAATCGAGAACTATCCAAGGCTGCGGCCAGCATTCTGGGTGATGAAGCCATGCACTGGGCAATACTGCGCCAGGCAGTGGGCGAAGCACCGGTCCCCACGGCATTCGTATCATGAACACCGAACGGTGGCTGCTGCTTGGCATGCTGTCGTTCGCGGCGACAGTGCATGCTGCACCTGACAAACTTCCCGGCGAGCAGATATACACCCGCTGCGCAGCCTGCCATGCGCTGGCATATGACCGAGTGGGGCCTCATCATTGTGGTCTGTTGGGACGGCGTGCGGGTACGGTTGCCGGCTTTGCTTACTCGGATGCCATGAAGAATTCCGGCTTCATCTGGGACGAAAAAACACTCGACCGCTTCCTGACCCAACCCATGAAGGTACTACCAGGTACAACGATGACATACGCCGGAATCCCTGACACCAAGGAGCGTAGCGACTTGATCGCCTACCTCAAGCAAGCTGACGATTCACAAGAGTGCCATTCACTTCGAGCACTCCCGCATTGAACGCATATACCACTGGCGGCCCGTCGCAATCGGCCTGAAGCAGTGCACCAAGAAATGCTCAGGCTGACAGCTTCAGGCGGTGGAGTCAATCGTCCGATGCAACACCATGCCTCGCCTGCGGCGCGAGGAATCAGTTCAACCGGAATACGCATCAAGGCAAGATGCGGGCGACAGATCACCGGCTGCATTTATTTGGATCGGGCAGTCACAGTCGAAGACATCGCCCACCTGGACACATTGCCGTGCAGCAATCAAGGCGAATGGTCAAAGGCCGGCGACGGCACTCACAGTCCCGCGCCACGACGCCAAACATGAACTGACTGAATCCAGACGGGGTGCCGCATGAGCCGGCTTTTTTTGCTTGCCAAGTCCTGTATCTTTTGCTGCCGCTTTGCAAACTATCGCTGCAGTGCTTGAATTACTGTGCGACAACCTGCACACGACTTAGGTCAACGCCCAGTGACTGAGCCCTTTCAAGCAGTCGTCTGAATTGCGGCTCAGGCATGGTCTTGCTGCGCGAAAGCAACCAGAAATAGTCCAAGCTGTTGCCTATCACCAGGGAAGTCTGGTAGTCGTCATCCAGGCTCACCACGTTGTAGCCTCCGTAGAACGGACCAAAGAAAGAAACCTTGAGCGCAGCCACGCTGGGGTCTCCCTGAAAGCGCGCCCTGCCCCTGGCCTCACGCCATTCCTTCTCCGTTTCGTCAAAACCTCGGTTGACTACCGTCACCGTGCCATCGTCATTGAGGCTGTATTGCGCGGACACCTGCGTTAGTCCGGTTTCGAAGCTGTGGTCGATCCTTGCCAATTCATACCAGGTGCCCACGTAGCGCTTGGCATCAAAGCCGCTCACGGGCTGCAGGCCGTGGGGTACCGAGACAGAGCAACCCAAAAACGCAGCAGCAATTCCTGCAGCAACCGCAGTCAAAGCAGCAGTACGAAGCAAAGCACTTCTCGAAAAATGCATTGTTGTTCATTGAGGTTGAAAACCTCATTCAACCATCCATCACCCTGCCCGTCTTGCAAAGCGGGCTTTCTCATTCCGGGGACCGATATGCCGGACGAGCATTCTCCGGCGCTCTGTTTGCCACGTTTGAGCTGCAACACAGGCCTCAAACCGTTTCAAGGTTGACGCCTTGACGGGAACACAGACCCATCCCCCCAGCAGCAACTATCCGTATCTACCCTAAAAAAACCTCTAGTAGTCGTGATTCCAACGTAATCCAAGCGATCCGTCATTCATCGGGCGAATTCACTGGACTCGTCATCCCGGCAACTGTACCGTCTTCTTTAGGTTCAGAAACTTGATTGAAGGCCGCCTTCCCCATGAGTAAATCCAAAGAGTCCACAGTCCATCGCATCGTGGATGCAAAGCAGTGGGAACTCAATCGCGAAAAAGAGCGCATCACCTATCCTGCCAACCATGCCGGCCCGATTCAAATGGACTGGCGCAAGCGTGAGAACTACTCAGCCACTGACCTGAACTACCGGGGAAGAAGCAAAACCCCATAACGGCAACTCTGTCTCCGCTCTCCCGACGAACCCCGCCACTGTTCACTGAGCGGGGTTCTGCTTTTCGGCGAACACATGGCGACCAGCGTCAGCACCGCTGGCCTGCCAGAAGACTGGGCCTGACTCCACCATCACTTCAACTGACCAATCTGCTGAGCCGCAGCCTGTCCAGAGGAAAGCAGTTTCGCTACTCTGACGGGCAAAGACTTTGGTTAAGCGGCCCGGAAGCTCTCGGATTGAGTACGCAAGCCTTGATCCAAGGGGCGTGAGCGGCGCTTTGGCATCTATACCGGCAAACGCCAGGCGAGCCTGTCGCAACTAGCAGCTCGACAGCGCCCCCGTTTGCCTTGATGGCAGAGTTCGCGGACCTTGCAGGCTCGGACCGGGTGGAATTTTGGGGCCTTCACCCCCGTAGATCGACCTCAAGGCAGAGATGATTTGCCTCATGCGCGTCCAGCAACAAGGTAGAAATCAAAAAGTAAAGCACAGACCACGCATATCCTGTCGTTTGCCGGCTTGCTTTTCCGCCCCATGAAGCCTCGCGACACAAAGACAGCAATCACCAAGGCTGCCGACCCCATCGGGCTTCACTTGGGGCTGGCAGCGGTTCGTGGCCGATACCATGAGGAAAGGCTGATCAGCACCGGACCAGATTACAGCTCTGCATGCATGCTCCAGACCCGACACAAGAATCGATACGGAGCGCTGCCCGGACTTTACCCAAGCAAAGCAAGAGCGCCCGTGTCCACGAACGCTCAAGGAGGGCAAACCGCAATTCCTTGGAGTGATGAATATTCCCACCATGGGAATAAAACAGAAAAGCCGCTACAGCTTTAATAGCTGTAGCGGCTTATGCATTCTGGTGGGTCCTGCGAGATTCGAACTCGCGACCAACGGATTAAAAGTCCGCTGCTCTACCGACTGAGCTAAAGACCCTGCCACACATCAAAAGCAGTAGTTGCCTAATCAGTGGAATGACGTTATTGTAATCTATTTTTCCCGGCTCTTTGCCTAATTCTTGAATTAGTTGGATCAGTTGGGTTTGCGAGCCAATTGATCAAGCACCCAGCCTGCTGCGCACTGACCAAAGGTCGCTGTTACAGCCACGACCGAGCCATAGCCGTGGCAGTTGAGACTGCCATCACCACCTTCGATCGAGCAAGACGCATCAGGTGGTGCCACGGCCTCGCGGCTGAACACACAAGTCACCCCCATGCGCTTGCCATCCCTGGGAGCGCCATGCTGCTTGCGCAGTCGGTAGCGTAGCTGCGATAGAAGCGGATCATGTGTTGTCGCACTGAGGTCGGCAATATCCACCAGATGGGCCATGCGCTTTCCGCCCGCAGCGCCGACGGAGATGAAGCACTGCCGGGTCTTGCGCGCATGTGCCGCCATTTCGGCCTTGGCCTTGATCTGGTCGCAAGCATCTATCACCGCATCGGCATCTGCCGGCAAGAGTTGCTGCCAGTTGTCAGGATCGACAAATTCATCGATGCAATTGACCTCGCAGGCAGGATTGATCTCGGCGATGCGATCACGCATGGCATCGATCTTGGCCTGACCGACAGTGCTGGTCAGTGCGTGGATCTGGCGATTGATATTGGACTCGGCCACATGGTCCATATCGATCAGAGTCAAGCGACTCACGCCGCTGCGCGCCAGAGCCTCGGCCGTCCATGAGCCGACTCCGCCCACACCAACCACCACCACATGGGCCGCACGAATCCGGGCTGCCCCCTGCACGCCGTAAAGGCGCTCCAAGCCGCCAAAGCGGCGCTGCACATCTGCTTCTTCCATAGAAAAAACAGCGCCGGATTGGGGCGCTGTTTCCGCTTGAGGCTGAGAATATCCGGCCATTACTTGAGCGTCGCCAGCTTGGACTTGGCAATCCCTGCGGCTTCCGAGTTCGGATAGGCCTGCAGCAGCTCTTCCAGGGTCTTGCGAGCTGCCTTGGTGTCCTTGAGTTCCACCAGACAGTTGGCGATGGACAGGGCCGCTTCGGGTGCACGAGCATGCATGGGCGCATTGGTCATGACCGAACGGAAATTGGCGATGGCATTCTTGTAGTCGCGCGTGGCGTACTGCGAGTTGCCCAGCCAGAAGCGTACCGACGGTGTATAGCCGCTCTTGGGCCATTGGCGCAGGAAAGCGGCGAAGGCCTGACCGGCCTCCGGGAACTTGCCCGAACGGAACATGCCCAGAGCCTGCTCGAATTCCTGCTGCTCATTGCGGTCGGCAGTGAACTCCACGCCGTCCACGGTCACGCTGACGGGCTCGAACTGGCGCAGCCGCTCGTCAAAGCCCTTGGCCAGATCTTTCTGGCCACGCTGCAACTCCGCGACGTCGCGTGTCAGCTGCTCGTTCTGACCTCGCAGCTTGGCCTGGTCCGACTTGAGCGACTCGATCTGCGACTGCAGATCCAGCAGGCTGCGGCGGGTCTGCTCCTGCGACTGCTGCAGGCTGTCAACGCGCTGGCGCAGTTCGATGATGGCGCGGCGCGCCTCGTCATCACCAAACAGGGCTGCATGGGCGCTGATGGCAGAGCCGGCCAGCAGGCCGGCCACCACCAAGCGAGGCAGCGTTGCGTGACGGAGAGTCAACAAGGCCTGCTTCATCATTAACGGTAGTTGATTTCAACGCGACGGTTTTGGGCGTAGGCGTCTTCGCTATGACCTTCAGCAGCGGGCTTTTCCTTGCCGTAGCTCACCGCTTCAACCTGAGCGTCGTTCACGCCCAGCAGGCCCAGAGAGCGGCGCACGGCTTCAGCGCGCTTTTGACCCAGGGCCAGGTTGTATTCACGGCCGCCACGCTCGTCGGTATGGCCTTCCAGCTGCACCTTGGCAGCGGGGTTGGCCTTGATGAACTTGGCATGGGCTTCGATCTGGGGCTGTGCATCAGCCTTGACAGAGTAGCTGTCAAAGTCGAAGTAGACGATGCGGCTGACGCCCTGAGGGCCGGCCTTGGAAGCGGCGGAACCTGTCAGGTCCACGCCCGACACGCCACTCTGGCCCTGGCCGCTGGTGCCAGCACCCTGGCTGGACAGCGAACCGTCAACGGGCTTGTCGTCCAGCTTGACGCCAGAGCTGCAACCTGCGACCAGTGCGGTCACAGCCAAAGCCAGGGAAAGACGTTTGATAGTCAACATGAGATTTCTCCGAACAGTCCACAACGGACTTCATCACTAGAAAGAAAGAGGGAAAGCAAACTTCAGATCAGTGTTTTTGGAACGGGCCCCAGTCGGGCTCACGTATGTCTCCACTTGCACCTGCCAGACGCGCCTTGATCTTGCCGTCCAGCGTAGTGGTCATGAGCGCTTCACGGCCTCCCTGAATGGTGGCGTAAACAATCAGACGGCTATTGGGCGCAAAACTCGGGCTTTCATCCGCCGTGGTGTCCGTGACGGAGTTCACTGTGCCTGTTGCCAGATCCATGACCTGGAGCTTGAAGCCACCGCCCACGCGGGAGACATAGGCCAGCCATTTGCCGTCGGGGCTGATGGCGGGCGAGATGTTGTAGGTGCCGCTGAAGGTCACTCGTTCGGCACTGCCGCCCGAGGACGAGACCTTGTAAACCTGAGGTGCACCGCCACGATCGCTGACGAAGTAAATGGTGCGGCCGTCGCTGGAGAAGCAGGGCTCGGTATCGATGCCGCTGCTTTGCATGAGACGGCGGGGCTCACCGCCCTGGGCGCTGAGCAGATAGAGCTGCGAGCCACCGTCGCGGCTAAGCGTCACGGCCAGACGGCTGCCGTCGGGCGACCAGGCGGGAGCGCTGTTGGAGCCGCGGAAGTTGGCCAGCAGACGACGATGGCCGCTGGCCACATCGTGCACGTAGACCACGGGCTTGCGTGACTCGAAGGACACATAGGCCAGTTGCGTGCCGTTGGGCGCCCAGGCCGGGGAAATGATGGGCTCGGGGCTGGACAGCGCAGATTGGGCATTCTCGCCGTCCGCATCGGCAATCCACAGGCGGTAATGAGCGCCGGCCTTGGTCACATAGGCAATGCGGGTGGAGAAAATGCCTTTCTCGCCCGTGAGCTTTTCATAGATGTAGTCGGCAATGCGGTGGGCCACCAGGCGCAGATCGCCGGTGGTGACTGCGAAGCCCTGGCCTCCCAGGTCCTGGCCTTTGACCACATCCCAAAGGCGGAAGCGCACATCCCAGCGGCCATCGGCCAGACGCGTGATGCTGCCGGTCGCCAGCGAATCGGCCCCCTTCTGGCGCCACTGGGCCACATCGGGGCGCGAGGTTTCGTCAAGCGCCAGGCCTGAGGCATCCACGCCGCGGAACTGTCCGCTGCGCTCCAGGTCGGCCTGGATGATGGCGGAAATCTTCTGTGGGGCCGAGCCTTCTCCCTTGAACTGGGCAATTGCGATCGGCAACTGTGTCAGGCCCACGCCTGTTACCTCAACCCTGAACTGGGCCAGTGCCGGAAGGGCCGGCGTGGCGGCTAGCGTTGCCAGCATGGCTCTACGGGAAGCGCGCGGCCCTGCCGCCCAGGTTGTCAGGGATGGAAGTCGGTCAATAGTCATTGGCAGCCATCAAAATTTCCGGAATTGCCCGGTACAAACACAAGCGCGAATGTTACACACACTGACGGATTCCTGATGTAAGAACGTGCTCAGTAGGGTGATCAAACGCAAGTGCCACAAAACTTTCAGATCGGGAGCATGCCAGAGTCTGCATGAGCGCAGAGGCAATCCCCTTGCCGATTCTGCCGCAGGCTTGCGCTTTATATTCAAACAGGCATAGTTGGTTACAACTTCATCCCGAATTTCATCTATTGAGATCACTGCGGACTCCAAAAGCACAAGCCCTAAAATCACGCGCTTATGCAAGCCACACCGCCCCCATCGCCGAGCGAGACCTCCAAGGCCGTCCCTGCCCCAGCTCCCGCCCAAGCAGCCCCCGTCAATCCATCCGAGCTGCCGCTGATGCAGCGCCTCAAGCGCCTGACACCTTATTTCTCGGGCCAGCGCTGGGCCTGGGGTCTGGCCATTTTTGCCACGCTGGTGGGTGCGGCGACCGAGCCTGCCATGCCGGCACTGCTCAAGCCCCTGCTCGACAGCGGTTTTACGGCAGGGTCGCTGCCGCTGTGGACAGTGCCCGTGTTTCTGATCGGCCTGTTCGTGATTCGCGGCCTGGCCCAATTCACAGGCCAGTACGCGCTGGCACGCATCACCAATGACGGCATGCTGGGTCTGCGCCAGAAACTCTTCGAGCGCCTGCTGGCCGCAGACATGAGCCTGTTTTCCAGGCAATCGGCATCGGCGCTGTCCAACACCATCGTCTACGAGGTGCAGACCGGTGCCCAGCAACTGGTGCAGGCCATGATGAGCATTTCTCGCGACGGTTTCACGCTGATCGCCCTGCTCGGCTACCTGATCTATCTGAACTGGCAGCTCACGCTGATCGTGGCCTTCATGGTGCCGGGTGTGGCCTGGGTCATGAAGACGCTGTCGCGCCGCCTCTATCGCATCACCAAGTCCAGCCAGACAGCCACCGACGAGCTGGCCTATGTGGTGGAGGAGAACGTGCTGGCCCACCGCATGGTGCGCCTGCATGGTGCCCAGGCTTCGCAGCAGTCGCGCTTTGGCGAGCTGAGCCGTCAGCTGCGCGGCCTGAACACCAAGGCCACCATCGCCTCGGCCGCCATGACTCCGCTGACCCAGGTGCTGGCGGCGATTGCGCTGTCGGTGATTCTCTGCATCGCCCTGTGGCAAAGCCGCGAAGGCGGTGCCGCCATCGGCTCGGCCAGCGTGCAGGATGTGACCGTGGGCGGCTTTGCCGCCTTCATCTCGGCCATGCTGATGCTGATTGCGCCCATTCGCCGCATGGCCGATGTGGCCAACCCCATCACGCGCGGCGTGGCCGCACTGGAACGTGGCCTGGCCCTGCTCGAAGGCTCCACCGACGAGCAAGGCGGCAGTTTCAAGCCCTGCGCCAAGGTCAGCGGCGCACTGCAGCTGAACGATGTGAGCGTGCAGTTTGGCCCGGACAAGGCTCCGGCCCTCTCGCACCTGAGCCTGAATGTCAAGGCTGGCGAAGTCGTGGCCCTGGTCGGCCCGTCCGGTGCCGGCAAGACCACGCTGGTCAATCTGCTGCCCCGCTTTTTCTCGCCCACCAGCGGCCAGATCATGCTGGAAGGCGTGCCCGTGGCCGACTGGGACCTGAACACGCTGCGCCAGCAGTTCGCCATGGTCAGCCAGGACGTGGTCATGCTCAACGACAGCGTCGCGGCCAATGTGGCGCTGGGCAAGGAGATCGACGAGGCCCGCGTCTGGTCCGCGCTGGAAGCCGCCAATCTGGGCGACTTTGTGCGCAATCTGCCTCAGGGCCTGCACACCCTCGTGGGCCACAATGCCAGCCAGCTCTCGGGCGGCCAGCGCCAGCGCCTGGCCATTGCCCGCGCGCTATACAAGGACGCGCCGATCCTGATTCTGGACGAAGCCACTTCGGCGCTGGACAACGAGTCCGAGCGCCTGGTCCAGCAAGCCCTGAACCGGCTGATGCAGGGCCGCACCACGCTGGTGATCGCCCACCGCCTGTCCACCATCGAGCATGCGGACCGCGTGGTGGTCATGGAACGCGGCCAGATTGCCGAGCAAGGCTCGCATGCACAGCTGATGGAGCTGGGTGGTCTCTATGCCCGCCTGCACAATCAGGTGCGCAGCTCGACCCCCGGTGAGCCTCAAATTTAAGAGCTGCTACCGCATATGAATAAAGGACTTCAGAGTCAAATAACTCTGAAGTCCTTTTTCATTGGGCGCTGGCAGCTACCAAAATACCAATGACAGCGGTGAACAGCGCCCGCTACCAGGTCCCGCGCGAGGGCTGGGTACGGCGCTCATGCTGCAGCGCCTTGCCCAGCAGATCGACCATGTACTGCCGGTCCACCAGCCTGGCGAAATCCGCAGCCGTCATATTGCGCTGGTTGCGCAGCGTGATGTCCGCGCCCTCCTCCAGCAGCAGCCTGACCACGGCTTCGCTGCTGTACTGGGCGGCCAGCATCAGCGGTGTGCTGCCGTTCGGCGATGCGGCATCGATATAGGCGCTTTCCTCCAGCAGCAGCTTGATGATGTCCAGCGTCTGCGGCGTATCGGCAGAAGCCGCATAGTGCAGCGGCGCCCAGCCTTCGCGATTGACGTCCGCGCCGCGCTTGATCAGCTCGCGCACGATATCCAGGTGCCCCTTGATGCAGGCCATCATCAGCGGCGTCTCGTTCTGGCGCGAGGCCAGATTGACATCGATGCGGGGCGCCTTGAGCAGCACATCGAAGACCTTGAGCGAGTCCTGATGCAGAGCCGCCACCAACCCCGGCCGTCCGCGTGAATCCAGGGTGTTGGCGTTGAAGCCGCGAAAGATCAGATTCACCATGGCACTGGAGTTGTCGCTGACCAGCGCCCGCGAATAGTCCTCGTAGTCATTGGCCAGGGCCAGCCCTGGCAGGCCCGCCACCCCGACGACAGCAGCACCCGCCCAGCGCAGGCTCTGGCGGCGGTTCAATGACGATGCAATCGATGGGGCAGCAAAAAGACTCATGCACTCGCTCCGGAGTTCGCTGACAAGGTCACGCCCTTGAACAGGCGGTCAAAGTTGGCACTGGTGGCGGCAGCCATCTCCTCGATGGAGATGCCGCGCACCTCGGCAATCTGCTTGGCCACAAAGGGCACGTAGGAAGGATTATTGATCTTGCCGCGGTAGGGCACGGGCGCGAGATAGGGGCTGTCGGTTTCGATCAACAACCTGTCCAGTGGCACGAAAGCCGCCACGTCACGCAGGTGCTGGGCATTCTTGAAGGTCACGATGCCTGACAGTGAGATGTAGTAACCCATGTCCAGACCGGCACGGGCCACTTCGGCGGTTTCGGTGAAACAGTGAAAAACACCACCTGCCTGGGTGCCGGAATCCGCCTCGCCGCACTCGCGCAAAATGCCCAGGGTGTCGTCGGAGCTGCTGCGGGTGTGGATGACCAGCGGCTTTTGCGTGATCTGCGCAGCCCTGATATGCGTGCGAAACCGCTCGCGCTGCCATTCCAGGTCGGCAATCGTGCGACCGCCCTTGCGGTCTTCCATGCCGTAGTAATCGAGCCCGGTCTCGCCTATCGCCACCACACGCGGCAGTGCTGCGCGCTCCACCAGATCCTGCACGCTGGGCTCGGTCATGTCTTCGGTGTCGGGGTGCACACCCACGGTGGCCCAGAAATTGTCGTAGTCCAGCGCCAGCTGGTGCACCTCGGGAAACTCTTCCATCGTCGTGCTGATGCACAGCGCGCGCGTGACCTTGGCAGCAGCCATGGCTGCGCGGATCTGCGCGATATTGGCACTCAGTTCGGGGAAATTCAGGTGACAGTGGGAATCGGTAAACATAGAAATTGGATCGCCCCTGGGCGGCTGCGCCGCTTCCCCCAGGGGACGACGCCATCGCTGCAGACGGCTCTTGCTCGGCGTCTCTGATGTGGGAGCGCGCCAGTATTAAAAAATCAGATTGTCTGGGTCGGCTTCTCTGAGCTCCGGGCCGTGCCCAGAATCTGCTCGATCTTGGCCCTGAGCTCGGCGGACTTGGCATCCTTGGGAAACTGGATGCCCACGCCCTGGGTGCGATTGCCGGAAGCACGCTCGGGCGTCACCCAGGCCACACGGCCCGCAATCGGATAGCGCTGCGGATCGTCGGGCAGGGTCAGCAGCACATAGACATCATCGCCCAAACGATAGTCACGCTGCGTGGGCACAAAAATCCCCCCTTCGGCGAACAACGGAATATAGGCGGCATACAGCGCCGCCTTTTCCTTGATCGCCAGCTGCATCACGCTGGGACGAGGGGTGGTAGTTGCGTTCATAGTCGGTAGCGGAATTCTTGTGACGGCCGGGCGGCGCAAATCGCGAGGTTAACACCCGGGAAAATTTTGACCAAACCGAGCTTCATGACCTAGCGCACGGCTCTGGCGGCTTTGCCCGAGATCAGCACCGCCCGCGCCCTGGAGGCCAGAGCCTCCATCATCAGCCCGGCATTGAAGGGGTGATCGGCCGTGCGCGCCGCCTGCAACAGCTCGCTCGACCATTCGGCCAGCAGCGCCATGGGCAGCGGCTTGCCCGGCAGATCGGCAGGCGAGAAATACCGGGGCTCGCCGCCACCGGCCAGAGCCATCAGGTCGTGGCAGATTTTCTGCAGCGCCTGCACGGCATCCACCGGTGCAAAAGCCGCAAGCGCAGCCACATCACCCTTGGCCAGCTGCCTTGGCAACTGCGCCCAGGCGGCGGCCTTGCCTGCGTCCGCCGCCATGCGCAGCGCATCGCCGGGCCGGCCGCCGGCAGCCTGCAAGGCCGCTGCGGCATCGGGCTCGTTCAGTCCTTGCGTCTGCAGCCATTGCGCGGCCTCGGCCGCGGCGGGCCAGGTCATGGTGTGCGTCAGGCAGCGGCTGCGAATGGTGGGCAGCAACTGGTGCGCTGCCTCGCTGGCCAGCACGAAGCGGGTGTCTCCGGGCGGCTCCTCCAGCGTCTTGAGCAAGGCATTGGCGGTAATCGCATTCATTTGCTCGGCCGGGTAGACCAGCACGGCCTTGCCGCGTCCGCGCGCGCTGGTACGCTGGCAGAACTCCACGGCATCGCGCATGGCTTCCACGCGAATTTCCTTGCTGGGCTTGCGCTTTTTGTCGTCGATGTCGGCCTGGGCCTTTTCCGGCAGCGGCCAGCCCAGCTCCATCATCTGCACCTCGGGCATGAGCACGCACAGATCGGCATGGGCACGCACCTCGATGGCATGACAGCTGGCGCAATGACCGCAGGCGCCTTGCGCAGACGGCTGCTCGCAAAGCCAGGCGCGCACCAGCGACAGTCCCAGTGCGTACTGGCCCAGACCCGAAGGCCCTTGCAGCAGCCAGGCATGGCCACGCTGGGCCAGCAGGCGGCCACGCTGCGCAGCGATCCAGGGCGCTTCGAGATCGGATGCACTCATGGCTTGCTGCCCACCATGATGGCCAGCCAGCCCTTGCGCACCACGGCCTGGGTGATCTGCTGCCACACGGCGTGGCGGCTGGCATGGGCATCGATGCGCACAAAGCGCCCAGGTGCAGTCCGGGCGCGCTCTGCATAGCCTTGGGCCACTCGGGCAAAGAACTCGCCGGGCTGGGCTTCGAAGCGGTCGGGAACGCGGGCCGTAGCCAGGCGCTCGGCCGCCACTTCGGCGGGCAGGTCAAACCAGAGCGTCATGTCGGGCTCTCGCATGAAATCCGGGGCCTGCCCTGCCTGCAGAGCAGTACCGGTCTGAGCCATGCGCTCCAGAACCGACAACTGCTCCCAGCTGAAACCACGGCCCGCGCCCTGGTAGGCGAAAGTGGCATCGGTGAAGCGGTCGCTGATGACCACCTCGCCACACGCCAGCGCCGGCTCTATGACCTGTACCAGATGGTCGCGCCGGGCCGCAAAGGCGATCAGCGCCTCGGTCAGCGGGTCCATGGCGTCATGCAGCATCAGGGCGCGCAGCTTTTCGGCCAGCGGCGTGCCGCCGGGCTCGCGCGTGAGCGTGACCACCCGGCCCTGATCGCGAAAAGCCTGGGCCAGTGCCTCGATATGCGAGGACTTGCCCGCACCGTCGATGCCTTCGAAACTGATGAACAGACCCTTGGGTAAAGCTGTACTCACTGATATTTCCTCTAGTGCACCGCAGGGGCTGCACCAGTTGTTTGATTCGACACAGGGCACAGACCACTGCCTTGCGCCCTCAAGGATTGCTTATTGACCGCGTTGGTAGCGGTTGACGGCCCTATTGTGCTCGTCCAGCGAGGCGCTGAAATGGCTGGTGCCGTCGCCCTTGGCCACGAAGTACAGCGCCTTGGTCTGATCGGGCTGCACGGCCGCCATCAGCGCAGCCTTGCCGGGCATGGCGATCGGCGTGACGGGCAGACCCGCACGGGTATAAGTGTTCCAGGGCGTGTCCTCCAGCAGATCACGCTTGCGCAGATTGCCGTCAAAGCTGGCCCCCACGCCATAGATGACCGAAGGATCGGTCTGCAGACGCATGCCTATGCGCAGGCGGTTGGAAAAAACGCCGGCAATCTGCGCCCGGTCTGCAGCGCGGCCGGTTTCCTTTTCCACGATGCTGGCCAGGATCAGGGCTTCGTCGGCAGATTTGAGCGGGGTATTGGCCGCCCGCATGGCCCAGGCATCGGCCAGACGGCGATCCATGGCATGCAGCGCACGGCGCAGCACGGCCATGTCCGAGCTGCCCTTGGCGTAGGTATAGGTGTCGGGAAAAAAACGGCCTTCGGGCGGCACGCCCGCGCGCTCCAGTGCCGTCATCACAGCCTCGTCGCTGAGCCCTGCGCTGTCTTGCTTGAGGAATTCCTCACGCGCCAGCGCCGCGCGCACCTGACGCCAGTTCCAGCCTTCGACAAGAGTCAGTGCACGCAGGCTTTCCTCGCCCCGCGCCAGCTTTTGCAGCAGCACATAGGGCGTGAGCCCCGTGCTCAGTTCGTAGTTGCCAGCCTTGATGGCGCGGTCCTTGCCCGAGAGGCGAAACCACACATAGAGCAGGCGCGCATCGGTTTGCACCCCGGCCTTGACCACGTTCTGCGCCACGCCACGCGGCGTGGTGCCGGGCTCTATCTCCAGCTCCAGACTGGGCTCGGACAGCTGCAGCGGCTGGTTCAGCCACCACCAGGCGCCCCCCGCCGACAGGGCAGCCAGAAGCAGCAAAAATATCAGTGCTCGAATAAGGGCACGCACAAGCTAGATCCATCAGTACACAGAGCGACGATCATAATTCAGCCATGACCCAGCCCAAGACGCTGCCCCTGAACGGCATTACCCCCATTTCCCACCTTGGTGTCATCCGCGCCGTTGGCGCCGACGCAGCCAGCTTTCTCCATGGCCAGCTGAGCAACGATTTCGCGCTGCTCAAGTTCGATCAGGCCCGCCTCGCGGCTTTTTGCACGGCCAAGGGCCGCATGCTGGCCAGCTTCATCGGCTTCAGGCTCAGCGCTGATGAAATTGTGCTGATCTGTGACCGCAGCCTGCTGGCCCCCACACTCAAGCGCCTGTCCATGTTTGTGCTGCGCGCCCAGTGCAAGCTCAGCGATGCGACGGCTGACTTCGCCCTCTACGGGCTGACCGGCCAGGCCGCCGAGCAGCTTGCCGGCAAGAACGCAGCGGCCTGGGCGCTCAAGCAGCAAGGCGATGCCCATGTGCTCGCGCTCTACCCCGCTGCAGGCAACCAGCGTGCGCTGTGGATAGGCCCTGCGGGTCAGGCCCCCGAAGGGCAGTTGCTGAGCGAAGACCTCTGGCAATGGTCCGAAGTACAGAGCGGCGTGGCCACTCTGTCGGCCCCCGTGGTCGATGCCTTTGTACCCCAGATGCTGAACTACGAATCCCTGGGTGGCGTCAACTTCAAGAAGGGCTGCTACCCCGGCCAGGAAGTGGTGGCCCGCAGCCAGTTCCGCGGCACGCTCAAGCGCCGCGCCTATCTGGTTCATGCCGACCAGGCTCTGAGCGTCGGCCAGGAAGTCTTCAGCGCCGAAGATCTCGAGCAGGCAACCGGCACCGTGGTGCAGGCAGCCGCAGCTCCGCAAGGCGGCTGGGATGCCATTGTCTCGATGCAGATTGCCTCTTCCACCCGCGACGATCTGTTTGCCCATGCTGCGCTGGCCGAAGGCCAGAGCGCCGATACGGGCAAGGGCATTGCGCTGCAGACCCTGCCCCTGCCCTACGAGCTACTGGCGGATATCTGAACGTCTCGGACCCGCATTGCCGCAGGACTGGCAGTGCCTGATTTGTCAGGGCTGGATTGGCCAGTACCTAACTTCGGCACCGTCTGCCGTCGCCAGAGCAGCTTGCTTGGTGGAGACCAAGATGAACTGCATCAAACGACTGGGCGAGCGGGTCATGTCCAGAGCCCTTGAACGACAGGCCAATGAACTGCACATCCGCGCGGCCATCCTCAATCGGTTCACTGAACTAGGGCGTCCGCAGACGCTCGCCGTGGCATAGCTGCGTCTGGGGTCAGGGGTAACTCAACCTCGGAGGGATTAATGCAACAACGCCCCTCGGTGTTGGACCGCTCGGGCGTGCTGCTGGCCATGGTGTGTGCCGATAGCGCCGGCCCTCACACGGCAGAAGCCTCGCGCGCCAAGGCCTTCACCTCTGCTTCGTCGCGCAACCCCACCTGCGGCATCGCCAAGGCCATTCAGCCCAATCCCGATGCGGCCGGCATGGCGAATATCCCCCGGTTTCCTGGTGCTGGGCGGCGGCGTGCCTCTGAAGATCGGCAATGAAACCATTGGTGCCATTGGCGTGGCCGGTGCGCCTGGCGGCCATCTGGACGAAGCCTGCGCCCAGAAGGTCATCACCGCGCTGAAGGATCAGCTGCAGTAATGCCGCCAGCACGCTGGAGAGAGGGCCAGGCTCGATCCTGCGTGCGGCAAGGCCTGCGAAGCAGGCCGCCGCAGAGCGCACTCGCCAGCGGGTGGCACCCACCTCCAGCGCTCGGTCACCTCTGTCCCGGACCTCGCTCGAACGGGCTCAGAAGACCCCGTAGCGATAAGCCACATAGGCTGCCACCGCCACCCCGATCAGGCTGAGGACGGTCATGATTTTTGCCATGGGCGCTCCTTCGCATCAAGCATCAAATCGGGCTTGAACGCTTACATATAAATCGTTACAAGCTATCAAAACAGATGCATCAAAGCACTCTGCACATGGTGATGTGGGGAATGCCGGCTTCCTCATAAGGCTCCCCTACCGGCGCAAAGCCGGCACGCAGATAGAAGGCTTCAGCATGGCGCTGCGCATGTAGCACGATTTCCTTGTCGCCGCGATCGCGTGCCGCATCCATCAGGCTATCGAGCACCATGCGCCCCCAGCGGCCGCCGCGCACGCTGCGATCCACGGCCATGCGGCCGATACGCCCTACGCCCGGCGCATCGCTGACCAGCCTGCCCGTAGCCACGGGCTGGTTCAAGCCGTTGAACAGCACTACATGACGCGCAACAGGATCGAGCTCGTCGATCTCGATCTCGCGCGGCACGCCCTGCTCGCGCACAAACACGGCCAGGCGCAGGCGCTCGGCATCACGCCCCAGGTCGTTCCAGCTGCCCGAGCGCAGCGTGACGACCTCCTGCCCTGTTTCATAGGCCGTGAGCAGATCCCGCATGGCCTGGGGTACGGGCCTGGGGGTCTGGGTCGCCGCGTCGGCAAACACATAGATCAGCTCCACGGTGTTGAGCAGCTCCATGCCCCGGAAGATGCCTGCCTCGAACTGCAGCGAGGTATTGCCCTGCTTGACGCAGCGGATGCCGACATCCAGCACATCGCCCAAAGTGGCCGAGCCGTGATAGACCGTGCTGGCCTTTTTCACAAACAGCTCGCCGCCCAGCGATGCAAAGCCGGCCTCATACGGAATGGCCAGCTGGCGCCAGTAGTTGGTGATGGCCACATCGGCATACATCAGATAGTGAGCGTTGAAGACAATCTTCTGTGCATCCACTTCAGCCCAGCGCACCTCGATGCGGGTAAAGCTGCGAAAGTCCTGTCGGTTCATAGTTCTTACTCTGGTTCAATTCAATCCAAACGCGCCGCGCAAGGCCTGCGCCATGTCCCGGTGCGCCTGACGCGCCTCGGCAATCACGCGGCCCATCTTGACGAACTCATGGGTCACGCCCTTGTAGATTTCCAGCTCCACTGGCACGCCCGCCATGCGCAACTTGTCAGCATATTCCACGCCCTCATCCACCAGGGGATCGCACTCGGCCAGGCCGATCCAGGCGGGCGCGACCTCGTCGACATCGGGAGCCAGCAACGGAGCGAAGCGCCAATCCTCGCGGTCCTGGCGCCTGACGATATATTGCGCAAAAAACCAGGTAATGGAAGCCTCTTCAAGCACCAACCCATGGGCAAAGCGGCGATGGGAGTCGGTATCCTGGTGCGCCGTGGTGCCCGGGTAGATCAGCAGCTGCAAGGCAAGCTTGAGGCCGATGTTGCGCGCTTCGATCGCACAGGCTGCCGCCAGCGTACCGCCGGCGCTGTCGCCACCGACAGCCATGCGGCTGCCATCCGCCCCCAGGCTCGCCGCATGGGCCGTCAGCCACTGTAGCGCATCCCAGGCATCATCATGTGCTACGGGGAACTGGAACTGCGGTGCCAGGCGGTAGTCCAGCGACACAACCATACAACCCGCCAGGTGTGCGAGCTGGCGGCAAAGCTGGTCATGCGTGGCCACACTGCCAACCGTAAAGCCACCACCATGCAGATACAGCAGCGCAGGCAAGCCCGCATCGGGGCCTTCATCGCGGGACACAGGCGCATAGAGGCGGGCCGGCAGATTCGCTCCGTCGCGTGCGGGAATCTGCAGGTCCTCCACACGGGGCAAGGCCTGCTTGGGGATTTCAAGCACGCCGGCGCCAGCTTCATAGGCAGCCTTGGCAGCTTCCGAACCGAGCTGATGCATGGGAGTGCGCGCGGCCCGCTCCATGCGACGCAGCACATCGCGCATGGATGGTGTCAGACTGGCTGGCAAAGCCGCAGAGGAATCGGACATGATCACGACGATTAAAAAACACAGGATGGCATTGTGCGTTGCAACTCCGAAGTCTGCAGGCAAGCGCCGACAATTGTTGGTAATCGATACCGTCGCAGACGCATTCCCGGAAGCCGGCCCACGCCGGTGCCTGCTCCGGCCGTCACCGGGGCAGTCGGCAACATGCATGGATGCGGCAAGGAGCGTCAAGGCGGGCTCATGGCACCGGCCAGGCCCGCTAGCATCACATCGCTGCTCCAAGCAGCTCGCAGCAGCGGCTCATCGCCAAGCCAACTGGCTGCGGCAGCTGTTCAAGGCGCCAAGGATTCCACCCAGAAGCCCGAACCAGTGCGCCTAGGTACAAGCAGCAGCACGGTGGCTGCTGAGAGATATCGATGAAGCAGGACCGGCGGCAGGAGCATCCAGACAGTCAGTCCGTAGATCAGGCCCGACATGCAGACATCGTTGTTCACCTGAGCCAAGGTGACCCTCAACAGCAAAAAAGACCAGAACGTCCAGAGAGCCCATGCAGGGCCTGTGCATCGCGGCTGCCTACTCCTCCCGCCAGCACAGCGGCAAAAAATCACGCGGCTCCTGCAACTCGTGCGAGTACTGCCTGAGAAGACGCATAAAGGTGTCCTGTGCCAGATCCGAAGCATCCTGCACACAATGCACTGCTGCTTCAGCCAGTTCAGCAGCCATCCGAGGTGGTGGCAATAGAGCGTGTGTAGAAGAGAAGAAGAATAAGAACTAGCTTGCGCACCAGGTATGGCTATGGCTCAGGGGAATACCTGTCTGCCCCGGCGATGAGTCGCCCACCGCACCAGAAAGGGCCTTCAGGCGTCCGCCAGGCAGGCAATGGCCCAATGAAGGGAATAACTTCAGATGCCGCTTTTTCTGGCCCTGTAAGTCGAATTGCAAATAAACAACAATCATTCTCAATTGCATTTATACTCGGCTTTACATTTCTTCGCACGCCAGCATGATTTTTTGACACAGGCCAGCCAGCGAATCGGCCACATCGTTTGCTTGTCTGTCATGCTGAGCTTTCCGTCTACCTGCTTTTCCTCGTCAAGGGTGATTCACCCGCGCTTTGTCGTTGCAGCTCCTGTCTGCGGCAATCTTTGCCGCCCGGCGCCAGCACATCAGGAGGCGGTATGAAAGCTACATCGCCCCTTACTCACTACCGCCTTGCGGTTGCCTCGCGCAGTTTGGCTGCCGTCCTTGGAGGCTATGTGCTGGCCTCAGTCAGTACTGCTGCCCTGAGTCTTCTGCTGAGTTCCTTGATGAGCCGCGTGGAGGCGGTGATGACCGCCACCTTGCTGTCCTGGGTCATCTACGCCATCGCCATTGCCTGGACCTTCTATGCACGCACGGCTTGGCTTGCCTGGGCCGGTGTACTCCTTCCTGCCCTAGCCCTAGGCACAGCGCTGTATGGGTCCTTGGGGTTGGGGGTAGAGGCATGACCACCCCTCAAACCAAGACAAGCGCCAGAACCACGCGCCAGCCCGAGCAGGAGGGCTTTCGCCAGGCCATGTCCTGGCTGCACACCTGGTCGGGACTGATTCTGGGCTGGCTTCTGTTTGCGATTTTCGTCACCGGCACGCTGAGCTTCTTCAAGAACGAATTCAATCTGTGGATGCGACCCGAGCTGCATGGTCTGCCACTCCCCGACAGCGACGTTGCACAACGCGCCCAGGCGGCACTGCACGAGCACGCGCCGGGTGTCAGCAACTTCATCATGCGCCTGCCCGATGAGCGTACGCCGGCCGTCAATGTGCTGTGGCGCGACAAGCCCAACAGTCGCTTCGAGACTTTGCTGCTGCACCCGCAAACCGGTGCCGTACTGCAGGCCCGTGAGACCGCTGGCGGAGAATTTTTCTACCGCTTCCATTTCGAGCTTCGCACCGCTCACAAGGGCCGCTGGACGATTCAGGGCCGCTGGGTCGTGGGCACGGCGACGCTGATGATGTTCATGGCCTTGCTGACCGGCGTGGTCACGCATCGCCGCATCTTCAAGGACTTCTTCACCTTTCGCCCGCGCAAGGGCGGACAGCGCGCCTGGCTGGACGCACACAACGTCTCCGGGGTTCTGGTGTTGCCGTTCTATCTGATGATCACCTTCAGCGGTCTGATGATTTTTCACGCCATGTATATGCCGGCCGGCATAGCCGCCGCCTACCCTGGCGCGAAAGGAACGGATACGCAAAGCTATTTTTCCGAATTGCAGGGCGATGCTCCCGGTGCGCGCAGCGCCAGGCGTGGCAGCAACGCACAGGCCGAACCCCTGCCCATGCTGGATCTGGGCCCCATGCTGAGCCAGGCCCGCCAGCTGTGGCGGGGCGGCCGTGTCGGCAGCATCACCGTGCGCAGCGACAGCCAGGGTCCGCTGGTGGAGATCACCCGCCACGACGGCGACAGGCTGCAGTACGGACCAGCGCGGCTGCGTTTCGATGGCCGCACCGGCCAGCTGCAAACACAGGTTGATCCGCAAAGCCCGGCCATCAAGACCTATGGCGTGCTCTATGGCCTGCATCTGGGGCGCTTCGCCGATATCGGGATGCGCTGGGTGCTGTTCGGTTTTGGCGTCATGGGTTCGCTGATGATTGCCTCGGGCCTGATACTGTGGTCGGTCAAGCGCCGCGCCCAGGCCCTGCGCAAGACACCTGCCGCCCCCCTGCCCTTTGGCGAACGGCTGGTGGCAAGTTTCAATATCGGCCTCATGGGCGGCCTGCCGCTGGCGATTGCGGCCTATCTGTTGGCCAACCGGCTGCTGCCATTGGAGATGCCAGGCCGCCCCGATGCCGAACTGTCCTGCTTCTTCGGCACCTGGGCGCTGGCCTTGCTGGTGGGCCTGATCCAGCCCATGCGCCAAGGATGGGCGCTGGTGCTGGGCATGGCCACTACCGCATACCTGCTATTGCCTTTGGTCAATGCCTTGACCACTTCAACTCATCTGGGCATCAGCCTGCCGGCCATGGACTGGAGCTGGGCCGGCATGGATCTGAGTTTTGCGGCCACGGGGCTGATGCTTGCCGCCCTCACCCGTCATCTGCTGAAACACAGGCCTCAGCCCGCAGCCAGACATATGCCCCCCGCCAGCGCCGCGGCAGCCCCTGGACGCAAGCCCGGCTCCCAGCGAACCCCTGGCGACAACACTGCGCAGGAGGCATAGCAATGCTGCTCGACTTTCTGTTGTGCTTTGCCGCCTGGACGGCTCTTGCCCTGGCCATGGACCGACATCATGAAGATGCTTGGCCGGATGTCGAGAGTGAAGCTCCCGCCGCAGTACTGCGCCGCCAGCGCCTGTTCCAAGCCGGCTGGATCCTGCTGGCCTTGTCACTGGGCATTGCTCTGGGCTTTACGGGCGCAGCCACCGCAGCCTTGTCGGCCACGGTGTGGACGGCCGCTCTTTGCCTGGCGGCTCTGGCCGCCACCAGCATGGCGACCTGGCAGGCGCAGCGCCTGCCTCTTTTCGGCTTGATGGCACTGGCACTGGGAATACTGGTTTTTACCTTCGACCGCCTCGGTCCTTGACGGACTGCACTCAGAACCCGCAGGGGTCACGAATCAGAGAGCCGCTGAGCATCAATGACCGAGAACCCAAGCAGCTATTGATGCGACGGGAATCCCGATCATGAGCGGGCAAGGGCATTGCATGCGCATCGCGATGCAGCAGCCGCGTCGGCCCATGCATGGCTGGCCGTGGCCAATCAGAGGTGCAAGGAAAGAGCACAGGGCCATACAAGAGATCAACAGGTTCTCTTTTCTTGGAATCCAGACCGGTGCCTGAGTCTGGATATCGGGCAGAAGACCTTCACTCGTGCAGAGCAATTCATTCACCTATCCAGAACCCAAGGAGATTTTCATGCGCAATTTTTATCATCCCGTTGCTCTCGCCACTCTGCTGCTTGCCAGTCTGGGCGCGGCCCATGCTCATCAAGTCTGGCTGGAGAACGATGGCGGCCAAGTCCAGTTGTTTTTCGGTGAGTTCAATGACAACCTGCGCGAGACCTCGCCCGGGGCGCTGGACAAATTTCTGGCCACACCCACGCTGGCCCAGCAAACAGCCAGTGGCATTCAACAACTAAGCGGCCAGCGAAACGCCACGGGTTTCAGCTACAACGCGGCAAGCCAGGCACAAACTCTTTTTGCCAGCGCCGCCTATCCCTTGATTAACCGCAGCAAGCGCAATGAGCCAGCCTTGCTGTGGGTACCTGCGGCCCGCTGGGTAGCAACACCGACACAGGCCGTGGCCGTCAATGCCCAGGCCCTGGATTTGGTGCCCACGGGCCAGCAGGGCCAATTCATGGTGAGCTTCAACGGTCTGGCGCTGCCCAAGGTCAAGGTGCAAATCGTCGCCCCCTCGGGCTGGTCGCGCGAGGCACAAAGCGACGAGCAGGGCCGGGTCAACTTTGCCCTGCCCTGGAAGGGCGTGTACGTGGCCGAAGTGCATCACAGCGACAAGCAAGGCGGCGAAGCACAAGGCAAGCGCTATGGCGAAGCCAGCTATGTGACCACGTTGAGCTTCAGCGTCAAGGACGGCATGCCATCTCCCGCCCTGCCGTCCGCCATCAAGCCCTGACACAGAGCCGCCAATTCACTCCAGCAACCGCTTCGACCACCCCTGGTGGTCATTGCCCGTGGCCATCTATTTGACAACAACACCATGAACCACCCATTCCCCGGCGTACCCAGCCGACCATCGCTGGCCTTGCTCAGCGCCCTGGCCTGCCTGAGCCTGGGCACTCAGGCACAGACCTCGCTTCCCACGCCCAGCGCAGACGGCAGTGCCGAAGTCATGTTGGCTCCCGTTACCGTGCAAGACAGCCTGGCCGGTGAAACCGCCACAGGTCCGGTCAGCGGCTTTGTCGCCCGGCGTGCGCTCTCGGCCACCAAGACAGATACACCCTTGATAGAAACGCCGCAATCCATCAGCGTAGTCACGCGCGACCAGTTCGAAGCCCAGGGCGTGACCACCCTGCGCGAAACCACGCGCTACACGGCGGGCATCAATTCCAGCTATTTCGACAACCGCGTGGACTCTTTCAAGGCCCGCGGCGGTGATGTCAGTCAGTACCAGGACGGGCTGCTGCGCACCTACGGCACCTACAACAACATCAAGGTCGAGCCCTATACGCTGGAGCGCGTGGAATTTTTACGCGGCCCCTCCTCCGTGCTTTATGGCCAGGGCAGCGTGGGCGGTGTGCTCAACCTGACCAGCAAACGCCCCCAGGCCGAGCGCCTGCGTGAGGTGCAGATACAGTTGGGCAGCCACGGCCGCAAGCAGATTGCCAGCGACATGACGGGCGCCATGGACGAGGAAGGCAAGTGGCTCTATCGCCTTGTGGCCGTGGGCCGCGACAGCAACACCCAGGTCGATCACGTCAAGGACGACCGCGTGGTGATTGCGCCTTCGCTGACCTATCGCCCCAGCACCGATACCTCGCTGACGCTGCAAGCCCTGTACCAAAAGGACAAGAGCGGCTCCATCACCCAGTTCTTTCCCTGGCAGGGCACGCGCCTGCCCAGCCCCTATGGGCAGATTCCGACAAACACCTTTATCAGCGAACCGGGCTGGGACAAGTACGACTCCGAAAACAAGTCCTTTGGCTATCTGTTCAGCCATCGTCTGAGCCCTGAATGGACACTGCGCCAGAACCTGCGCCGCACCATCAGCGAAGTCGACTACCGTACCCTCTACACCAGCTTTGCCGCCAATGCAGCCACCGGCCGCCCTGCACGCCCGGTGTTTGACGCCAACGGTCGCACCGTACAGCGCGATGCCGTATGGCAGATCAACGGCGGACGCATGCTGCTGGTGGACACTCAGCTCGAAGGCCTGCTGCAGACCGGTGAGGTGCAACACCAGCTGCTGGCCGGCATGGACTGGCAGCGCAACACCAGCAACCAGTCCAACTGGCGCGGACCAGGCACAGCCCTGGATGTCTACAACCCCGTGTATGGCACGTTCACGCCGCCCTCGGCCTCCCAGTTGGTACGTGCGCCCAACGTGGCACAGCGCCAGCTCGGCTTCTATCTGCAAGACCAGTTGCGCTGGGGCCCCTGGACCGCGACGGTGGGACTGCGTCACGACAAGGCCAAAACCGAGACCGAAGGTCGCCCGGCAGCGGCTGCCGACGACTCTGCCACCACCAAGCGCCTGGGTGTGACCTATCAGGCCGGTGGCGGCTGGGCTCCCTATGTCAGCTACACAGAGTCCTTCCAGCCACTGGGCGGCGTGGACTTCTACGGCACACCGTTCAAGCCCCAGCGCGGCAAGCAGTTGGAAGCCGGCGTCAAATGGATTCCCGAGGGTAAAGGCATCTCTGGCTATGCCGCGGTATACGGCCTGCGCGAGCAGAATCGCAAGACCAATGACCCAGGCAACCCGCTCAACAGCTTGCAGCTGGGCGAGGTCAAAACCCAGGGCTTTGAAGCCGAGCTGATCGCCAGCCTGGCCAGAAACTGGGACTGGACGCTGGCCTACGCCTATACCGACGCAAAAATCAGCCGCAGCAACGCTGGCGATCAGGGGCAGCGCGTGGCCTCGGTATCGCGCCATATGGCCTCCAGTTGGCTGATGCACCGCTTTGCGGCCCAGGGCCGCGGCGGCTGGAGCGTTGGCGCGGGCCTGCGCTATCTCGGACCGCAGTGGAGCGGCACCTCTGCCATCGACACGCCCTCATCCCTGCTGGCCGACGCGATGGTGGCCTATGACGCCGGCGACTGGCGCCTTGCCCTGCATGCGAACAATATCGGCGACAAGGTGGTGATCACCCAATGCCTGTCGCGCGGCGACTGCTTCTACGGCGAACGCCGCAACTTTCTGCTGACTGCCACCTATCGTTACTGAACGGGCAGGCAATGCGAACAATGTCCAGCCGCCACTATGAGATCCGAGGTTAAGGAGTCAAAGACACCTGCGCTTCAGTTTGCGAGGTCAGCTGGCGAGGCAGCTTGCGCTTGATTGAGGTACCCAACCCAAGCGGCTGGAGGATCTCATTTCAGCGCAGCAAATTCGTTTCTGAGCGCCTTGGTGCTGCGCTGATAGGCGCGCGGCGGCAGGCCGCACCAGCGCTTGAAGGCGCGGGCAAAAACGCGCTCTGACTCGTAGCCGCAATCCTCGGCGATCTGGGCCAGCGGCAAACCCGATTCCAGTTGCTGGGCGGCATGGGCCATACGCTGCTGCTGCAGATAGGCCATGGGCGATTCTCCAACCAGCGCCTTGAATTTTTCGGCAAAGAGCGAGCGCGACATGGCAGCCTCCCTGGCCAGGGCCTGCAAGGTCCAGCCATGGCTGGGGCGGCCGTGGATGGCGGCCATGGCCCTGGCAATCTGCACATCGGCCAGGCCGCGCACCCAGCCTTGACCGCACTGCTGCTGTGCGGCGAAATGGTTGCTGAGCACGTGGATCAGGACCAACTCCCCCAGGCGCGCGGCGGCCAGACGCCAGCCGGCGCGTCGCGCCAGCGAGTCCTCTATCAGAGCCTGCAGCATGCTGCCCAGCATGGCCGGTGGGGCGGCCTGCGCTGCCGGTATATGCAACAGCGGCGGCAGCAAGGTCAATATGGTGTGCCGGCAGTAGGCCGATATCCAGAGCAGCACCGAATCGATGCGGGTCTGGCACCCGACTCCGCCATGCTCGAACGTCAGAGGATTCTCGTCCTTCGGACCCTGGGCGAAGCGTTCGATCATGCGTGCGAACGGAACCGGAGCCAGCGCGAGGTCCGACGCAATTACGTGCGGACTGCCCAGCGGCAGCACCACCAGATCGCCAGGCAAGACCTGCAACGGTGACTGGCCTTGTACTTGAAGCCAGTACGGCTGCCCCTGGGCGATGCGGATCATGGTCCCCGGCACTCCCTCGGACGCCAGCGCCCAAGGCTCACCCAATGAAAAGCTGGCCGTCACCGCGCGCTCGGCTCGGCAGATGGCCAGCACGTCGCTTAAATGATCGCTGCTTTGCTTCATGGAGGATTCCGGACGATTTGTGCCATTTTATGGATGCTTTGCGCTTCACGTGACAGGCGGCCTTGTCGACACTGGCTGGCACCGCAAGCGGGCTGCCAGCGCAGCCCGGAACGCGCAAACCATACCGATATCAAGGAGCAAAAATGTCCAAGACACGATTGAAAATAGGCATTGTGGGCGGCGGCATTGGTGGCCTGGCCGCCGCCAACGCGCTGCACCGCAACGGACACGAGGTGACGGTGTTCGAGCAGAGCCGGCAATACCTGCGCGTGGGCGCCGACATCAATCTGACGCCCAATGCTGTACGCGCGCTAGACGGACTGGGCGACAGCATTGCAGCTGCCGTACGGGCTTCGGCCGCCCGCCCGACGCACCGTATCAGCCGTACCTGGGACAACGGCGAGGAAACATCGCGCCTGACCATGGGCAATGAGGCCGAGCGTCAATACGGTGCGCCCCAACTCACCATCCATCGTGCCGACCTGCTGGCCGCGCTGGCCGATGCCTTTCCCCACGAGCAGGTGGAGTTCGCCAAACGCGTCAACCGGATTGTGCAAACCGATGCCGGTGTTGCCGTGGAATTTTCCGACGGCGCACGAATCGATGGACTGGATGCGCTGATAGGCTCGGACGGAATTCATTCGGTGGTACGCACATCCCTGTTTGGCGCAGAGAGCCCGCGCTTTACCGGTGTGGTGGCGTTTCGCACCGTGGTGCCCACCGAGCGCGTGCGCCATGTTCCCGATATCGGGGCCTTCACCAAATGGTGGGGGCCGACTCCGGACAGCCAGATCGTGACCTTTCCGCTCAATCAGGGCCGCGACACCTTCATCTTCGCCACCACGGCGCAGGAGTCCTGGCATGAGGAATCCTGGACCACCGAGGGCAGCGTGACCGAACTGCGCGGCTTTTATGCAGGCTTCCATCCACATGCACGGGCCTTGCTGGAAGCGTGTGACAGCGTACTGAAGACGGCACTGTATGAGCGCGACCCGCTGCCGCACTGGTCGCAGGGGCGAGTGTCGCTGCTCGGAGATGCCTGCCATCCCATGATGCCGTTCATGGCCCAGGGTGCCGGCATGGCGATCGAGGACGCCGTGGTACTGGCCCGCAATCTTGATGCGGTGCAGGATGCCGAAGGCGTTGCGCAAGCCTTGCAGAACTACGAGGCCATGCGCAAGCAGCGCACCAGTCAGATCCAGATCGGCTCGCGGGGCAATAACTGGCTGCGTGCCGGAGGCAATGCCGACTGGGTCTATGGCTATGACGCGTGGCAAGTTGCTTTGACGGCAGAGCCGGTTGCCTGCTCTATCTAAACGACAGTACACCCCGGCAGTGTTGCCCTGCGCAGCGCCTCCGGGGGGTGATGGTTCTGTCTTGAGCGGGCATGGTGGCGCTGTCGGCACCTGGCGCAAAGCATGGTGCATGGCTGGCAGGAGCCCATGCCTTGCTTGGCCCATTGCATAGGGCCTGCCTTCATCCATGAGCAAGAAGGCAGATATCTGCGAGAGTGCATCCTGCCATGGCAGATCCGGATCTCGCCGGGCGCTGCAGTCTTGCTAGACCTATCCGAGGACGATGACGAGCGACCTCGGAGGCCTGGCGAGAAAGTGTGAGCCTGTGACACCCGGCCACGGCTTTGGAGGTTGCTGGCCCCAGCCCTCATTCTCAAAATGGCGCATCAACCGGCGAAGCACATGTAATGTGCAGATGACCCCGCCTGCAGAACGCGGAAATTCGTGCGTCTATATGTGTTGCAACAGCATCCAGGCAGCTATCCAACACAGGGCATCAGGAACTATTCCAGACCTGCTTCATCCTCGCCGCACAAAGCGCCTGCTCTCTCGCAATGTGCACGCAAGCGCATCAGCGCGTTGTACATGGCATTGCGCTCATCTTCAGGCAATGCCCGAATGGCAGCAGCCTGGCTGGCACGCGCCAAGGGCATGACCTGCGCATGCAGGGCCTCGCCCTGTTCGGTGACCTGACAAAAAATCTTTTTGCGCGGCGTGTTGCCTTCACCCTGCAGATCCACCAGGCCTTTGGCTTGCAGCCGCTTGAGAGCGCGGCTCACCAAGGCTTTGTCCGAGGTGGACTGAATGACCAGATCCGAGAAGGCCAGCCGTCTGGCGTGGGCAATCAAGGCCAGCAAGCGCCACTCCGAGACCGTCAGATCGTGTTTCTCGGCGTAGGGAACGGTAATGGTGCGCCGCAGAGCATTGCCCACCTGGCTCATCAATGTGGTGATGAAGTCGTCCACCGTCAGCCCATCACCTTGCGCGTTCAAGTGCGACCAGGGCGTTTCACATGTTTTCTTGTTCATGCGCCATTGTTTCATCTGAATTAACAAAATCCAATGTCAATAGTGAAAACAGCAATTTGATCAATCAACCATAGGCGTATAACTTCATTCATTGTTTCTTTTGCGATCCATTGTTTCACTACTGAATCATCAAAGGTTGCGTGTGAGATTTATACCCACGGCCCAAGGAGAGGCGACCATGTCAGTTGATCGACGCCAGTTTTGCTTTACTGCTCTTGCCTGCGGCACGCTGCTTGCGCAGCCGGTGCTTGCCGAAGAACCCTATCCTCACAAGCCCATCACGGTGATCGTGTCCTACCCGCCAGGCGGAGATACCGATGCAATCGCCCGCCTCTTTGCCGACAAGCTCAGTCACAGACTCAAGCAGACCGTGCTGATTGACAACCGCCCAGGTGCTGGCGGTGCGATAGGCAACGGCATGGTGGGGCGTGCACGCGCCGATGGCTACACATTGCTGTTCACTCCCAACCCCTTCACCACCGCCCCCCTGGTCATGAAGCTGTCGGGCGCTGCAGACTACGACGTACTCAACGGTTACGAAGCCATCATCAACACCGCCACCCAGCCCCTGGTGCTGGTCACGAGCCCCAAGCTCGGTGTCAAAACTCTGCCCGAGCTCATTGCAAGAGCCAAGAGTGGGGCCACCGTCTCCTATGCCAGTCCGGGCGCCGGCTCGCCCATGCACATCGCCGGCGAATGGCTGAACAAGGCCGCTGGCGTCAAGCTGTCCCATGTTCCATACCGCGGCGTCGGCCCCTCGGTGACCGATGTCGTGGCCGGCCATGTCGATACTGCATGGGTCACTTTCGGCCCCGTGCGCCAGTATCTGGACTCCGGCAAGCTGGTGGCGCTGGCCATCGGCGATACCAGGCGCTCATCGCTTGCACCTGCCGTGCCGACATTGACCGAGCTGGGCTACAGGGAGGTGGTGGTCAGTGCCTGGAACGGCTTCTTCGCGCCGAAAAAGACTCCGGCCGCGGTGATCAATCTGCTCAACGAGCACCTCAATGCCATTTTGCGAGAGCCCGAAGTCGTGGAAAAGCTCGCCGTCTTCGGAGCCCTGCCAGCCGGCGGCTCTCCCAAGGTGCTCAGCGATCTCAATCAGCGCGAGTACATGGTGATGGGCAAGGCCATCAAGGAACTCGGCATCGTGGCCGAGTGAAAGCGATGAATCGCGCAGGCACAGGCCTGGGCGATTCGAACTGACCTCTATATGACTGACGTGGCACAAGCCCGTGGTCCGCAGCGACCCGGGTCTTCTGCCGCGAGGTACGGATATGACATCTGCTCTTTCATCTCGATCCACGCTGGGCATGGACACTCCACAGGTGACGGCCAAGGCAAAGGTGCTGGGCCGGGCCATCTACGCAGGAGATCTCAAGCTTGCCGGCATGCTGCATGGCAAGGTTCTGCGCAGCCCTTACCCGCATGCGCGCATCACTCGCATAGACACCACCGAGGCGCGCGCGCTGCCTGGCGTCAAGGCGGTTCTGACCGGCGAGGATGCACCCGCCAATCTCTGGGGGGCACATCACAAGGAACGTGCCGTCCTCGCCAAAGGTGTGGTGCGTTATTGCGGCGAAGAGGTAGCCGCAGTGGCCGCTGTTTCCGATGAGATCGCACGCGACGCGCTGGATCTGATTCGGGTGGAATACGAAGAACTGCCCGCCATTCTGACGCCCGAGGAAGCCATGGACGAAGAGGCCTTCGGCATCCATCCTGGGCGCAACAATGTGGCCCAGCATATCCAGTTCGAGCGCGGTGACGTGGAGGCAGGTTTTGCCGCCGCAGATCTGATCCACGAAGCCACTTACACCACGCACTCTCAATACCCCGGCTATATGGAGCCCATGGCCACGGTGGCCTCGCTGGACCCCGATGGCCGGCTTGTGCTCTATACCTCGACCCAGGCAGTGAATCTGGTGCGCATGCAGGTGGCCATGACCCTCGGTCTGCCCATTTCCCGCGTGCGCGTGGTGCAGGCGGCGACCGGTGGCGGCTTCGGCGGCAAGATCGTGGAAGACGACAACCAGTTGCTTGCCGGCCTGCTGGCCCTGCATACACAACGGCCGGTGCGACTGGTCAACAACCGCCTGGAGGACTTCCAGGCCGCATGTGCCAGCGTGCCCGAGCGCATCACCCTCAAGCTGGGCATGCTCAAGGACGGCCGCATTATCGCCAAGCAGGTTCGCATCATTGCCGAATGCGGTGCATATGCAGGCCTTGCCGGTGATGTGATGCACGTCAGTGCCATGCGCAGCGACAACATGCACCGCAATCCGAATGTGCGTTCTGAAGCGACGCTGTACTACACCAACAATCCGCCACGCGGTGCCTTCCGGGGCTTTGGCGGAACGCAGATGCAGTTTGCGCTCAACAGCCATATCCACACCATGGCGGAGAAACTGGGCCTGGACCCGGTGCAGGTGCACAAGATCAACGCGCTCAAGGCCGGTGATGTCTCGATTCACGGCTGGCATATCGGCAGCACAGGACTGCTGGAGTGCATAGACATGGCAACCGAGGCCATAGGGTGGGCAAGCAAACGCCAACGCGTCAAGGCCATTGGTATCAAGCGCCGCGGCGTTGGCATGGCAGCGGCCATGCATGTGAGCGGCAACCGCACCATCGGCAACTGGGATGGATCGACGCTGGTCATCAAGATCAACGAAGACGGTCGAGTCTTCCTCATCAGCGGTGAATGCGATATGGGTCAGGGGGCGAGCACCATGCTCAGCCAGATCGTGTCCCATGAACTGGACCTGCCTCTGGCCGATATTCATGTGCTTGCGCCCGACACCGATGTCTCTCCGGTGGCCGTGGGCACTCTGGCTTCACGCGTCACCATGTCGGGCGGCAACGCGGCCATCATCGCCGCGCGCAAGGCGCGGCACGAGTTGCTGAGCCTGGCTGCCGAGCGCCTGGGTGCACCGCCCGATGCGCTGACGCTGGAAGGCGGTGCCGTCTATGTGAGCGCGGAGCCTGAACGCCGCAGCACCGTGGCCGAGCTGGCACGCCAGCATATCTGGCGCCATGGCGGAGGTGGCATCCAGGTCACCGGAACCTGGGACCCCAAGACCGTCATGCATGACGACAAGCTCTACGGCAATATCGCCGCTGCCTACTCCTACGCTGCCCAGGCCGTTGAAGTCGAAGTGGATATCGAGACCGGCCAGGTCAGCATCATCGACAGCTATGTCGCCGACGACTGCGGCAAGGCGCTCAACCCCATTGCAATTCACGGCCAGACCAACGGCGCCACTGTTCAGGCCATCGGCTGGACGCTGTATGAGCAGTTGCACTACGAGGGCGGGCGCCTGGCGAACGGCAATTTCGCGGACTACAACATGGCCACCGCCAATGCGGTTCCCATGCTGCGCGGCGGCCTTGTGGAATCCAACGATCCCAACGGCCCCTATGGCGCCAAGGGTGCCAGCGAAACAGCCATCCTGCCCGGCGCACCAGCCATAGCCAACGCCGTCTATGACGCGATTGGCGTGCGCATCACCGATCTGCCCCTCACCCCGGAAAAAGTGCTGGCTGCATTGCGCGACAAGCAGCGGCAAGGAGCAAGCCATGCGTGAATTTGATTTTGCGGAGCCCCGCTCGGTTGCGGAGGCCAGCCAGATGCTTGCCGAGTACGGCGACGATGCACGCATCATCGCGGGCGGGTCGGCGCTGATGCTGGCCATGCGCCAACGCATGCTTGCGCCCACGCACCTGATCTCGGTGGCGAGGCTGCCCCGGCTGCATGGCATCGATTTCGATCC